>CAIUOX010000024.1 GCA_903900935.1 uncultured bacterium | reverse complement strand
ATGTGTGCCTAAAGAACAGAGTAAAAAGGTAGTATCCCGCTGGGAATGCTTCACGAAGTGAAAATATCACAGCCCTTCTTGGTTCTTTGCCACAACATATACAATTCCTGAAAAAGAAAATATATCGTATACTAGTAGTATGAATATCCAAACATTATTTGAAAATCCACTCCTTGTCGCAATTATTATTCTTGCAGTCGTTACTATTATTTTACTTGTATTACTCATCCTCATTCACCGCAAACTCAAAAGATTCCTTATCGGTATTGATGCAAAACATATAGGCGACTCACTAGTAAATGTTTCTGGTGATGTACGTGAATTGCAAGAATTCAGAATTGAGCTTGAAAAGTATCTAACCGAAGTTGAACGCAGACTCAAGAAAAGTATACAGTCAGTACATACAGTACGCTTCAATCCATTCAAGGGTACTGGAGGTGGAGGCAATCAAAGCTTCGCAACAGCATTTATCAGCGAAGAAGGTGATGGTGTTGTTGTTTCAAGCCTCTATTCTCGCGACCATGTAAGTGTATTCTCAAAGCCAGTCAAAAAACACTCATCAGAATATGAATTATCTGATGAAGAACGTGAAGTATTGAAAGAAGCAAAAGAAAGACTCAAATAAGATTCAGAAAATATATACAAAAAAGAGGGTACTTGATTCCCCTCTTGTAATTCTTCGCTGTTTATTGGTTACAACCTCTCAAAAAGTTCCGCGACAGGATTTGAAGGCATACGACGGTTCATCCAATGTGACACACGCACTGGTACACCAGAACATGTTATTGAGCTAAGTGTTGAACCATTTTTCAAAATAATCTTCTTTTTCTTGAGACGCACAATGAGCGAGCAAACTTTCTTGGTATCGCAATCCTCAATGTCCTCAAATATAATTATTGGATTCTCACTGTGTGAGTACCCAAAATTAATATCGACGCGTTGTGACCACCGGAATGACTTGGAAAGGATCATTTCACGAATCTGTAAACAAATCTGTTTTCCACGATATTTGCCAAAACCTCTAACAATGATATTCATAGTCTATTTGTTGGTCTATTTTGTGTTTGAACTGTATTGTTTAAATAAAAACTACTATTAAAATAGTGAATTGTCAACAATGATCTTTTCTGCTATGATGAATTTTCTATTATGTCTACCAAAAATCAGAACAATCTGATTGCCCGTCCTCCTGTGGTTGTTATCATGGGTCATATTGACCATGGCAAATCTACCCTTCTCGACTATGTACGCAAGTCTAATATAGTAGATGGAGAGGCAGGTGGTATTACTCAGCATGTTGGTGCGTATCAAGCTGAGCATATTGGTGCTGATGGTAAAAAGCATCTCATCACATTTCTAGATACTCCAGGCCATGCCGCATTTTGTTCAATCCGCGAGCGTGGTGCGCATGTCGCTGACATAGCAATTCTTGTCGTATCCGCAGAAGATGGAGTAAAACCTCAAACTATAGAGGCTTACAAAAATATCAAAAATGAAAAAATTCCTTACATTATCGCAATCAATAAAATTGACAAACCGAATGCTGATATTGATCGTACAAAGCAAAGCCTTGGCGAAAATGAAATATATGTAGAAGGATGGGGTGGTGACATTCCATGCGTCCCTATTTCTGCCTTGAATGGAAATGGTGTTTCTGAACTTCTAGACATGGTCATGCTCGTTGCTGAGCTTGCTTACCTTTCAAC
Source organism: uncultured bacterium (assembly GCA_903900935.1). Lineage (GTDB taxonomy): Bacteria > Patescibacteriota > Minisyncoccia > Phycocordibacterales > PALSA-1337 > C7867-002. The sequence goes on along the minus strand of CAIUOX010000024.1, from coordinate 13,613 downwards.
TGATCCCAAAGCATCTGCGCGTGGCTCAATAATTGAATCCGAACTCGATACACGCAAAGGTATATCTGCAACGCTACTCATCAAAGATGGAACTCTAACTACTGGAACCGTAGTAGTCGCTGGTGGCGCATATGCACCAGTCAGATTTATTGAAAATTTCAAAGGAGAAAAAATAGAGTCTGGTATTGCTTCTATGCCAGTTAATATACTTGGCTGGAATACTATTCCTGCTTGTGGAACAGATTTTATAACTGTAAAAACCAAGAAAGAGGCCGAGAAAATGGTCAGTAAATTTGAAGCTGAACAACGTCGTTCATCTTCCAAGTTGGCAATCAATGTTTCAGCAAAAAAACCTGAACATATAGGTGATGACAAGGCACCTACTATTGTTACTATTCCTTTCGTGATAAAAACTGATGTGATTGGTTCACTTGAAGGTATCAAACACGAATTATCAAAGATCAAACAAGACAAGGTTATTATCAAAATAGTCTCTGAAGGCATTGGTGAGATAAATGAAAATGACATAAAGATTGCTGCTGGTGACCCAAACCTAATACTTATTGGATTCAATGCCGCACCAGACAAGAAAGCAACACTCATGATAGAACGTTCGCCAATACCTATACAAATCAAAAATTTCTCTATTATTTACGAATTAACAAACTTCATTCAAGAATTAGTAACTTCAAAAATTCCAAAGGAATATGTAGAGGAAATTACTGGTCGCGCCAAAATCATGGCAATCTTCTCAAAGGACAAAGACAAACAAGTTGTTGGAGGTAAAGTAGAAAGTGGCATCATAGAGAGTGGTAATGAAATACGTATAATCCGTCGTGACGCTGAGATTGGTCGTGGAAGGGTCCGGGAATTACAACAGCAAAAAAAGAGAACTGATGAAGTTCGTGAGGGCTATGAATTTGGTACGCTCATTGATGCCAAGATTGAAATCGCCCCAGGAGATAGAGTAGAGGCTATAAAAACAATCGAAAAGAAATAAATGTGAATATACAAATTATATACCCATCATGAATCAAAAAGATGAAAAAATAAAAGAAATCATTCGTGAACTTGCAGCTACATTCTTTTCTCGTGAATCAAATCGCCAATCACTCATCACCATTACTGATGTTGAAATGCACAGCTGGGGTAGTAAAGCTGTTATATTGATGACGGTACTACCAGTAGAAAAAGAGCAAGGAGCTCTTGAATTTGCTCACCGCCAGCTCAATGACTTCAGACAATATGTAAAAGACAATTCACGCCTTGGAAGGATTCCCTTTTTTGATGTTCAAATTGACATTGGTGAAAAGAATCGTCAAAAGATAGACGAAATCGGTAGAACTGTGTAAACTTGTAGGCATGAGATAAAAATCTTATCTCTAAGCTCTAATATCATATCTATCATATATCTCGTGATTCTACGGCCACGTAGAAAAGTGGTAATTCGGAAGTCTGCAAAACTTCTATGCGCGAGTTCGATTCTCGCCGTGGCCTCATACCAATTAAAAGTGTAAAATAAAAAGTGAAAAGTAATAATTAGATCAACTTTTTTCTTTATACTTTGCACTTTTAATTAATCTGCCCGGGTGGCGTAATTGGTAGCCGCAACAGACTTAAAATTTGTCGACCGTAAGGTCATGTGGGTTCGATTCCCACCCCGGGCACACGAAAAAATCCGCTTCTTGCGGATTTTTGAGTGGCTCGGGAGTGAGCCAAATATTAAGGATTGGTACAACCATTGACATTTTCTGCAAAAAGACTAGATTTTAAACAGCACACAGTGTCTGAAAGTGGCTTATTAGCTAGAAAACCAGCGTGGGTGCTCATTGAAATGGAAAAATTATGTCATACCTCAAAGTTGGTGACTGGGTAATTCCTTTGGAAAGTATTTTGCCAATCGATCCAGAACGACGATATAAATACAAAAAACCAGTGCAAATCTGTACAACCAAAGCACTGCAGATTGAATCAATCCCCGTAGAAAAAGAAGACGAGGAACAGTTACGATTTCACGGAGTTAATGGCCAATTCCTCGCTTGTTTCTTCAAGCGGGTGAACAATGAGACTGGCCTACCGAAAATTGGTGACCGTAAGCAACAAAATATCCAAGCGATTATATCAGCACATACCATAGAGGCAACATCAATCAACATTGATGTCTTATTTGAAGAACGAATATACACGTTGTTGGGCTCAAAAGAAAAGGTGATCAACTTAAGCATGACAACTATCGAATTGCTTGACTTTGCAAGTACTACTGGAAATCACATCACAGCCAACGGTGCCACAGATGCCTTCGAAGACGCTATCAAAAGGCTCATCAAAGAAGGTTCAAAATTCTACACAGTGCTTCGTTCTTCATGGACTTTGCCTGCGCTTTCTTGGGAGATTTGTCCGTAACGTAACGGAATAGACTATTTATAACCTTATGCTAGAATTTGAACTGAACAAACACAAACATTAACAAACGACAAGGTTAATTCGTTGGACAGTATGGATGATTACAACTTGACCGTCAAACTGTACCAAGTTTGTGCAAGGAGCCCGTATTCGGCAGTTTAGGTGATATTCGTAATCACCTACTGCCGTTTTTTAATACAAAGATAAATTTATATTATTTTTCTCAAAAAGCTTTTTCTATGAATAAACAAAATCCCATTGTTTTTAATAGATAAATAATGTTCTTTGGTTCCATATCCTTTATGTCTCTCAAAACCATATTTGGGATATTTTTTTGCTAATTTATTCATTTTTCTATCGCGCAAAACTTTTGCACAAATTGAAGCCAAAGCAATGGCAACTTCTTTTTCATCACCTTTAATAATAGTCTTTTGATTTTCAAATTCAGTAGAAGCTTTCAAACCACCATCAAGTAATACTTTGCAATGCTTGGGATAGATATTGGCAGTAACCGTATTCAAAGAATTACTTAATGCTTTTTTGATTGCATACGACAATCCTTTTGTATCTATTATTTTTTCACTTTGGAATGCTACACAAAAATCAATATGTCTAGACTTTTTGGCTTGTTCAATTATTTTGAACCACTGTTCCCTTTTGACTTCACTTAATTGTTTAGATTCTTTAACACCTTTAAATAATATCTTTGCTTCTGGTTTTAAAAAAATAAAAGCACCAACAGCTACTGGTCCAGCTATAGGTCCACGACCAACTTCATCAATACCAATCGTATATTTCATGGATTCATTATACCGACAAGGCTGGGCCTTGTCGCTTAATCACTTACTAGGGTAAACTAGACCCATGTCTCGCTTCACCCACCTTCACGTCCACTCTCACTATTCTCTGCTAGCTGCTCTGCCAAAAGTTGATGATCTTGTAGATGAAGCAAAAAAGCTAGAGATGAAAGCCCTGGCTTTGACCGATAATGGCAATCTATATGGCGCCATCGAATTTTACAAAGCCTGTACGAAAAAAGGCATCAAACCAATCATCGGAGTAGACTTCTTCGTAGCTATACGCTCACGCAAAGATCAACAAGCGGGAATAGACAATCGTCGTAGTCGATTGGTCCTTCTAGCTATGAATGAAAAGGGTTATGAGAACCTTATACAACTCGTCACACTATCAAATCTTGAGGGCTTATATTACAAGCCACGCATAGACCGCGAACTTATCGAAAAATACAGCGAAGGACTTATCTGTATTTCTCCTTCATTCTCAGGAGAAATAGCACAGTCACTCAAAAGCAGAAATCAAGACAAAGCAAAAGAGGTAGCTAAATTTTATAAGAAAATTTTTGGAAATAATCTATACATTGAAATCAGCAGACATCCAGAGATTGATGACCATGAAGGAAATATGAAAACATTGGCTACATTTGCAAAGAGCCAGAATATACCGATATGCGCTGCGCATGATGTTTACTATCTCAAACCCGAAGACCGCTTTGCTCGAGAAACCTTGGTGCGCGTAAATTCTCACAGTGATTCATCAGATCGTATTTCAGATAGCGATGAAGATGACTTTTCATTCATCTCATCAGAACGAGCCGAGGAACTATTTAGAGATATGTCTGAAGCACTAGACAATACTCAAAAGATCGTAGATGCATGCAATCTAAACATAGAGTTGGGCAAATGGGTATTTCCTGCATTCACTGTAGAAAGTGGACGAACACCAGATGATGAACTACGACATGTTGTCTTCGATGGATTCAAACAACGTGGTATTCCAAAGACCGAAGAACTAGTCAAACGCGCTGAATATGAACTCAAAGTAATCAAAGACAAAGGATATTCTCCATACTTCCTAGTAGTTGCAGATATGCTTCGCTTCGCGCGCGAAAACAATATATTGAGCAATATCCGCGGATCAGTCTCTGGATCGATGGTCACATATCTTGCTGGTATCACCAATATCAATCCAATAGAATATGAGATTCCATTTGAGCGTTTTTTGAACCCAGAACGTCCTTCAGCTCCTGATATTGACATGGACTATGCTGACGATCGACGTGACGATATGATAGCTTATGTACGCAAGAAATATGGAAATGACCACGTAGCACAAATCGGAACATTCGGTACTATGGCGGCACGTGGCTCAGTACGTGATGTGGCTCGCGCAATGGGATTTCCTTATGATACTGGTGATCGAATATCAAAATTGATTCCTATTGGTGCACAAGGATTCCCAATGACCATCGATCGTGCATTGAATGAAGTGCCAGAGCTCAAAGAAATATACAATTCTGAAGAAGACACTAGGCGTATCATTGATATGGCAAAAAAAATCGAAGGCTGTGCTCGACATATCGGTGTTCATGCCGCTGGTGTTGTTATCTCGCCAACTGCTCTCACGGACTACACCGCACTCCAGTTTGATCCAAAAGGCGAAGGAAAGATTATCACTCAATATGACATGTATTCAATAGAAGAAGCCGGCCTTCTAAAGTTTGATTTCCTTGGTCTCAAAAACTTGACCATCATCGCTGATTCTATCGATCGAATTGAAAAGCTCACAGGTATCAAAGTTGACTACGATGCAATTCCTGTCGATGATAAAAAAACATTTGAAATGTTGGCTCGTGGTGAGACTGCTGACTTATTCCAGTTGAATGGTGATGGTATGACTAGATTCTTGAAAGATCTGAAACCAACCACCATTCACGATATCAACGCCATGGTTGCCTTGTACCGTCCAGGTCCTATCCAATTTATTCCTGAATATATAGCTCGTAAACATAATTCAACGCTCATCAAATACCTCGATCCTGCGCTTGAAACGATTCTCGACAAGACTTATGGTATTCTCGTCTATCAAGACGACCTATTGATGATGGCACACAAGCTTGCTGGATATAGCTGGGGCGAAGTGGATAAATTCCGCAAAGCTGTCGGTAAAAAGATTCCCGAGGAAATGGCAAAACAAAAAGAAAAATTTATTGAAGGATGCATCAAACACAGCAAATGGTCTGATAAAAAAGCGAAAGAAGTCTGGAAATGGATCGAACCATTTGCAGCATACGGCTTCAACAAGGCACACTCTGTATCTTACGGTCGCGTCGCATATATCACCGCATACCTCAAGGCCCATTTCCCTGAGATATACCTATCCGCTGTTCTAACTTCTGAACAAGGTGAAATTGAAAAAGTCGCCGAAACAATCGCTGAATGTAAGCGTATGAATATTCCTGTACTTCCACCTGACGTAAATGAAAGCTTTAGTCAGTTTACAGTGGTTAAATCCGAGGGGCATACCCAGGTATCCGAGAATGAGGTGCTGTCCGAAAACAGCCAGACACCGTTCGTCCCGACTGTACATGTTGTGCCTTCTGCTTCTTACCGCATCCGCTTTGGACTGGTAACAATCAAAAACTTTGGCCAAGGAATTTCTACAGCCATCATTAATGAACGCAAGAATAATGGCAAATTTAAATCCTTGAATGACTTCCTAGATCGCGTCAAAGACAAAAACCTCAACAAAAAATCACTTGAAGCATTGATCAAATCAGGGGCCATGGATTGTTTCAATATTGACCGTGGTGTCATGATAGGCAATATTGATCTCATTCTTGACTACAATAAAGAAAGTGCAAAACAGCACAGTGACCAAACATCTCTATTTGGTATGTTCGCAAATGCTTCTGATGTACCAGCGCTCCGACTCACCGATTCACCAGTCGCCAATATGCACGATAAGCTCGCTTGGGAAAAAGAACTTCTTGGCTTGTACGTTTCAGGACATCCTCTTGAGCAATATCGCGAAACAATAAATAAGCGAAATATCGACATCAAAAGAGCACTTGATACTGGCAAAGATGGTAGTACTGTAATATTGGCAGTAATGATCAATGAGGTACGTATGATTCAAACAAAAAAGAATGAGACGATGGCATTCATCACAATAGCCGACTTTTCCGGAGAATCAGAAGCAGTCGTCTTCCCTCGCGTCTACAATGAATTCAAAGCTCTCATTGCTCCCGATATTTGTTTAGCTATCAAAGCCACAATCAATTCTCGCAATGGAGAAAAAGGATTTATTATTGAACGACTCAAGAAATTATAAAAACGACGCCCTATTTGTATAGGACGTCATTCGCGATTGAGGTGTCATTTGAAATGTGTTCCAAATATCTGCTCACAGATCCGAGCTTCTTCCACATCTTGTGGAATGTGTATGAAGTTTGGGTAGTAGGTATACCCTCCTTCTAACTGAACTGGAGTACAGCCAACGATGTCGAATACCCCACGACGGATCGTTCCGGGCTCACAAAGAGCAGGATTGACATTTGAGCCACGAATAGAGGCGATTCGCCCGACGATATCAGCGCTCTCAAGAAATGTGGTAAATCGAATAACACTCAAACACCCCAACATTTCCTCGACAGTCCGCTTAAGAATTGGCTCTGGTGAACCGAAATACAAAATGCGAATTTGTTCTGAAGAAATCCAAGCTTGCGCCTTGGTATTCCGAGAAGTCTGATCTATACGAAGCTTCTGCAACATTTCAAATACGAAAGCCGCACCCATCAGTCTAGCCGATGGCTTTACAACAATATAAGTTGTTTTCATGATATTCTTTTTTATGACTGAACAAACAATGCTCAATCAAATACTATTGGTTTGATAGAATACTAACACTAATTTTATATAAAGTCAATCCTCTTTACACTATTATCCTATCTAGTATCATTAAACATACAGAGATTGTCGCAGTCACCATCTGCGATTGAAGCAATTCAAGCCTACGTGCCTAATCTGACCTAATTGAGTGTCTGCCAACTAGCAGAAAGCTCGGTGGAACCACGAGGACTATTCCCCGCCCGAGTATGTACGTGAATTTTTTCGCGCACATACTCGGACGTTTTACGGTACCCTAGCGCCAAATCAAGCACAAAATATTTTTGTTCCAAAAGACAAAGCCAAAGAAGCGATGAAACTACTAGAGGGAGAGGACTTAGTCAAATCTTAAAATTTTTCATTGTAAATTAATAACTATAAACTTATCCTATGAACCAAACAAACGAACAGCTTCAACATCTTCGCCACACACTTGCTCATCTTATGGCATCAGCGGTTTTGGAATTATATCCAAATACCAAAACTACGATTGGTCCTGCTATAGATACCGGCTTCTACTATGACTTTGAATTCAAAACACCAATAACCGACAAAGATCTCAAAGATATTGAGAAGAAAATGCGTAAACTTCTTCCTTCATGGAAAGAAATGTCTGGCAAAGAAGTTTCAGCTGATGAGGCTCGTACTGCATTCAAGGACAATCAATACAAGCTTGAACTCATCGAAGAAATCCTTGGCAAGAATGAAAAGATCACTCTCTACACCGCTGGAAAGTTCACTGATCTCTGTCGTGGTGGTCACAATGAGAATCCAGCAAAAGATATTCCTTCTGACTGTTTCAAACTGTCTCGTATCGCAGGTGCCTACTGGAAAGGCAATGAAAAAAATACTCAACTCACACGTATATATGGTCTCGCATTCGCTACAAAGACAGACCTCGATGCATACGAAACAATGATGAAAGAGGCTGAAAAGAGAGACCATCGCAAAATTGGAAAAGAAATGGACTTATTTGATTTTGATGATGATGTTGGTCAAGGTCTTCCACTCTTGTTGCCGAATGGTACAACTATATTGGAAGAGCTTGAAAAACTCGCCAAAGAAACAGAATTTCTAGCTGGTTATGTCCGCGTCAAAACACCACACATTGCAAAAGAATCAATGTATCTTCGCAGTGGCCACTTGCCATATTATGCAGAATCCATGTTCCCTCCGATGGAATACGATGGTGGTAAATATTATCTCAAGCCCATGAATTGCCCACACCATCACAAGATCTTTGGCTCACGTCCACGTAGCTATCGTGAGCTTCCTCTACGCTTGGCCGAATATGGCACATGCTACCGTCATGAAAAATCTGGCGAACTCTTTGGTCTGATGCGTGCTCGTTCTCTAAATATGAATGATGCACATATTTACTGCACCGAAGAGCAATTTGGCGATGAATTTCGTGCAGTCAATGATATGTATCTCCAGTACTTCAAAATATTCGGTATCGACAAATACGTCATGCGTTTCTCAACTCACGATCCAAAGCGATTTGGTGAGAAATTCGTCAATGAACCAGAGCTCTGGAAAAAAACCGAGGACATGGTGCGCAAAGTACTTATTGATTCAAAAATCCCATTTATTGAAGTCCCCAATGAGGCTGCATTTTATGGACCAAAAATTGATGTTCAAGTTTGGTCAGCAATTGGTCGTGAATTTACACTTGCAACAAATCAAGTAGACTTCTCTGTTCCCAAAAAGTTTGATCTAGTCTATACAGACAAAGATGGAACCCAAAAGACCCCACTCTGCATTCATCGCGCACCACTCGGCACTCACGAACGCTTTATTGGTTTCTTAATTGAACACTATGGTGGCAATTTCCCTCTATGGCTCGCACCATCTCAGGTGGCAGTCATTCCTGTCGGTGAAGCCCATTTCGCTGAAGCACAAAAAGTTCACAATCTCCTTCATGCTTCAATGATACGATCAGAGATTGACCTCTCAAACAATGGATTTGGTAAGAAGATTCGCAATGCCAAGAATGCTCGTACGCCATACACGATCATTATCGGTGACAAAGATATGGAAGCAAAGAAGGTTACTCTTGAATCACGTGACCTAGCTTCGCAGACAGGCAAAGGCCAGATAGGCCAGCTTGAAGCTAGTGAAGTATTAAAGAAACTGGTTGAAGAGATTGCAAAGAGGTTGTAATATTCTGATATTATGAAATTTGAAATCGACAGTATAGAACATATTGATACAGGAACTATCGAACTTCCAAGTACACAAACTATACTTGCCGAAATTGAAGAAGCAATCGCAACTGAAGGTTCATTCCTTGGCAATGGAAAAACTGCTTTGGTACATAGTATCAAAGGAAACCCACGCTATTGCATGAAGATTATTCAGGATCAACGACTAGATGATCTGTACGGAATTGACGGGCATCCACCACATAATGATATTGATCTTGAATTTGAACTTCTTTCAGAGGTGGCCAGTCTAGGTGGTGCTGTAAAAATTCCAAAACCATGTCTTACTTGGAAAATTCACGACGAAAATGGCAAGAAAGTTAAAGTTATGTTCATGACACGCATGGATGCTGTATCAATAAAAGATGTCCACGAAGGATCACCAATACCAGAAAAACTAAAGTCTGATGAATTCTTCAAAAAACTCAAAGAATTTATCGTGAGGCTTCATGAAGAAGCACACATATATCACCGTGATATTGCTTCATCAAACATCATGATCGAAATAGCTACCGGGGACCCTGTATTAATTGACTTTGGAGATTCCATAAAACTAAGAGACCCTGATGAGAGACCATACACAGTCAGAGATAGTTTGGGTCGTGTCAAATATTCATATCCAAATGACCTAAATGCTCTAGAAGAGGTAAAGCGTCTATTAGAGGTAAAACTGTTAACTATTGACAAAAACCAACAAAAGCTTTAATATAATTCAAAAGGCACATATGAAAAATGTAATAAACATAGATGAAAATCTTCGAAGCCAGCTCAGTAAGGCGGCAACTCATATGAAAACGAGTGGAGATGAGGCCTGCCAAGTCGGCGAGAGTGGGTTCATCTTGGTTGTAAAAGATTCAAAAACTTACAACGACCACCTCAACAAATATCAGCAACTCGCGAATTTCGAACAAGATGGACGATTTTACGTCCTATTTGCAGGCTAGAAAAACTGATTTTGTAGCAAACCCCCAGATCCACTGGGGTGTTTTTATTATACAAAACAAAAATCACCCTGTCGCAATAGAGCAACAGAATGATTTTTGTATTAAACATTTATTTGGAGACTCACACTCGCTGATCCATCTGGATCACATATTTGGTCTGTTCACCTTATATCTTCGGCTTATTGAAGATAAGATAGAGAACAGTAGCAAATAAGAGGAGGATGATAAGTATAGCGATCCAACCCCATGGAACATTTCCGAGTGAGAACAACGATGCTGCAGAAAGTGAATTTCCAGTAGTAGTTGTATTTGAGCTTACAGTCGTATTGGTATTTGTTGAGGCTATATTAGAACCTGTACCAACACCACGAACTGCGAGCGTATTTGTACATGAACGACTACCTGTTTTTCCATCAGCAGATGTAACGGTAACAATAGCATTCTTTTCACCAATGGTGCTGTATGTCTTGATGATAGACTGCCCTGTTCCACTCAAGTTGTCGGTACCTGTCCATGAATAAGTATATGGCGCTATGCCCCCAGTAACTTCTACCAACCATGTAACTGGCTGATCTACATGAATAGTTGCAGGGTCTGAATAACAACCAATATCAAGTCCTTGATTTGTACTGTTATTGTACTGATTTTGATATATGATCGGCTGTTCCTGATAATAAGTATTTCCGTAGATAATATTTATACCAGTTCCACAACTCTGAGTGATTGACTGACCATTTGAATATATAGTAACAGAAGCATATTTCTGACCAGGGTTTGAATATGTTGTATATATAGACGAACCAGAACCATATAGATTGTCAGTACCTGTCCATGAATATGTATAGATACCATTTCCACCTACAGGATATGCAGACCAAGTGATAGGAACTCCAGTAACACCAGCTATGCTGTTTGCATTACATGAGACACCAAGAGACTGATAATAGGTTGTTGGTGGATAATATGTTTGAGGAGGATAATACGGAATAGGATTTGAAACACCAATTATATTAATTGTGCTATTACAATTGCGGGAGATTGTCTGACCACCAGAAATCACTGTAAGAGTAGCGCTCTTATATCCTGGATTATTGTATGAATACGATATAGAAGATCCGTGTCCATTCAATCCATCAGTACCAGTCCATGTTAAATAGTAAGATCCATTACCACCATGAACAGAAGACGCCCATGTTACAGATTGACCTGTCTGTGCTGAAACTGGATATGAATAACAACTAACCTCAAGAGAAGAAGTATGACTCTGAGGATATTCCGTATGATCTCTATAGCTATAGACTGGCGTATCATAATAATACGAGCTTTGAGCTTTGACGGGTGATGCTACTACAAACATGCCAAAGATAAGCATGAATGTCACACTGAGAACGAAGTAAGTTTTATTGATTGTATAATTCATGATGTTAAGGCATTGTCTACGTAGTGCTCAAGCTAATATAGCTTAATAAGGCCCTATATAGGCATACGCGGTTATATATATTCTAATGTCTAGTATTCTATACTATATTATAGAAAAAGTCAAGCCCCTTTGTACTGTTATCCAATCTCACAATAAACCCTATATTTATAGCTTGAAATAGTCTTGGTGCCAAGGACCGGGGTCGAACCGGTGACCCTTCCCTCTTCAGGGGAATGCTCTACCAACTGAGCTACCTTGGCATTCACGCCAAACTGGCGTTTTGGATACACTACTTTATTTTCAGTAAACTTTGCAATGAAGTGATGGCACTGTGTGTTGTTGTAGCATCACCTTGTATCTTGCCATATAATGTGAAAATCATCTCTATATATGGTTGGATCAAATAATATGCACCAAAACTCACTCCTACAATAATCACCCAGTAAAATACAGTCATGATGGTCGCGAATCTATTTGCACGACGCAATGAATGAAGTATTTTATTATTTTCTTCTGCGAGTTTATGAGTCCTCTCAAGAAGTGATCTCTCTTCTGGGGTCATGAGAAATAGTCTAGCAGAAAATGAATTAAACGGCAAAATATACGCGACTATATGCAAGATATGGTATATTCGTATCATTGCCCTTGTAGTTCAATGGATAGAATCGTCCCGTCCTAAGGGATTGATGCAGGTTCGATTCCTGCCAAGGGCACCATAGATCTGAGCCAGAACGTTATACGCATCATGCGAAAATGTTGCACCAACAGGTCCAAGGAATGTTATGTATTTCATAGTATGTGTGGGTTTGTATGTGATTGTTAATGTGCATATTCCAAAACAAAAAACCACTTCCCGAAGGAGAGCGGCATTTGTTTAGATATTATACAACGCCAATTACCTTCGGTTTTCCGAATTCTTGAAAGAAAAACTAAATAATATCTGTACGCGTATCATAGACATAATAGTAGCTCTGTAGCATGGTTTATGCAAATACCAATATGGGGTAAAATAGACATACAATGAACAACATCTATATCAACAAAAAATATATTCCACTGGATAAATCATGGATCATACGTATGGGAATTTTGGATATAGTGAATGAATATGACGATATACAGAAATTTTTGGCTACTCAAGAGCATCTCAGTGACGACCTCATTGCACTCAAGAGAACGGCAGAAATGTGGAAGTCAAACCAAACCATCGACGTCGGTGAATCTGGAACACTCTACAGACTTCTAAAGTTTGCTTCATGGAAATTGAACTTAAATAAAACTTTCATCATTCGAGGAACACTTGCAGACAGAGCTATATGTGACAATCCAGATATTATTCATCTTTCACAAACCGAATTGCTAAAATTGGACAATGGTACTTCTCAATGGGCTAGTGCGAGAGCACTTCTTGGAGACTCCGAAAGGCTTCCAAATCCCCCATTCAAATTACAGGTGACATACGATGCTATTGATCATTGGAAAATTGAACGATTCAGAGGAAATGTATGGTTGCCTCGCTACGATAAAACTATTCTCGCACAAGCAGAAACGTATACACAATTACTCAGTGGTAAGAAAGCTGAATTTATTCCTGAACAAGCTGAGGATTTTTGTTTTGCATATACATTCGGATATATAAATGCCGAGGAAGGAGAAAAGCGTTGGCCAGCACTACACAGCCATGAAAGTGATAGAATCATAGAAATCCAAAATATGCTGAAATATGCACAGGAAAGCAAAGATATTACTTCAAGAGATCATAGAGTAGTCCAAGCAATTGCTATGTGGGGAAAAATAAATAATAAAAAAGTAAATATACTCTATCCTGATGCTGTCAATAAAAGCTGGCCTCAATTTTGGGATTTTCTACATATCAAGAAATAAAGATTCTAAAATGCATATTTAGAATATATAGCTTTAGATTTTTATATATTATTCATCATCATCTTCACTCTCT
>CAIUOX010000023.1 GCA_903900935.1 uncultured bacterium | reverse complement strand
TGCACTTACTTGTTGAACCTGTGAAAGCCAGCAATTTGCAGGATGATTGATTATGGTTGAGAACTTTCTTTTTGATTCTACGTCCTCAACTTGATAGGGGGTGGACGTCGGTTTTTTTGATTGTGTGTAACATATTTAGAGTTTTTTATGTTATTATTATAGATATGAAAAAACGTTCTTTTTTTAGGTTCATAAAAAATAAATATACGATTATTGGACTCATTATTATTGTAATTCTCGTTGTATATTATGTGACTCATAGGTCATCAGCAATTTCTTTTGAATCCGCCGTCGTTACAACTGGTAATGTAATAGAAAAAGTCAGTATTACTGGTACTATCTCTCCTTTGAAAAAAGCTGATCTTGCTTTCAAAAAAGGAGGAGTTATTTATCGTATTCCTGTAGCCGTTGGAGATCATGTCAAAAAGGGTGATCTGATAGTATCTCTCGATGATGCGAGCGATATTGCTGTTCTTGCTAGTGCTCAAGCTATGCTGGATGATTTGTCACGAAGCCTGAGTCCAGAAGAATTCAGCGTCCAAAAAACCGCACTCGACAATGCAAAGGAGAATGCTCTCAATGCGGTTAGTGATGGGTATACCAAGGCTCAGAGCGCTTTGGTCAATTATGTAGACAATTTTTTCTCCAATCCCCAAAGCGTAAATCCAAATATTACAATTCGTACCGATTCTGAGTCTATGCGAAATAAGATTAATTATGAACGAGTCACCGCAACAGATGCTTTGAATACATGGTCATCTAAAATGGCATCTGTAAAAGTTGATACTGTAGGTTCTTTTATTGGTAGTACTGATACATATCTAAGAACTATAAAGTTATTTATGGATGATTTGTCTCAGATTGTTGGACGTCTCAATCCAAGCAATTCAGGTACCTCTCAATCTGTTATAGATCTTTATACAACAGCTATGAATGGTGGCTTATCTACGTTAAATAGTGCAATCAGTGTAGTAACCACAGCAGAGGCATCTCTGTCTTTGGCTCAGTCAAATTATGATTTGAAGCTTGCCGGCAATTCATCACAATCAGTCGCTGCACAAAAAGCAAAAGTTGCACAGGCCCAAGCAAATGTTAATGACGATCGCCTTCTTGCGCCGATAGACGGTATTATCACGAGGATCGATCCAAATGTCGGAGAGTTTGTTGGTGCTGGACAGACAGGTTTTGCTATTCAAGATGATGGTGGATACAAGATTGAGGCACATGTTCCTGAAGCTGATGTTGCAAAAGTCGCTATTGGGAATAAGGCCAATGTGACTCTTGATGCATATGGGCAATACGTCATCTTTCCTGCATCAGTTATATCAATTGATCCAGCAGAAACTGTTCTTGAGGGAGTTCCAACCTACAAAGTTACTCTGCGATTTGATACACCAGATATACGTATTCGTTCTGGTATGACTGCCAATACTGACATACTTACGCATGAAGTTAATAGTGTTCTTATTGTTCCGACGAGAGCAATTCTTGACGACAATGGCAATAAATCAATCAGAATTATAAATTCTAATGGATTGACTTTTGTTACAGTTCCGATTGTTGCTGGACTCAAAGGATCTGATGGTACAAGCCAAATCATTTCTGGAGTGAATGTAGGAGACAAGGTAGTAACATATGTTAAATAAGAATTACCAATCAACAAATTATGTTAATGCTACGAATTCCTCATTCAATCCTAGGTATATGTGCGATTATTTGTAGTATTCAAATAATTCGTTGATTGATAGCATTATCATGAATATTATTGAAGTAAAAAACTTAAAGAAGGCCTATCACGACGGTAAGACCGAAACGGTTGCGCTTTCTGGTGTAACATTTTCTGTTCGCAAAGGAGAGTTTCTTGCTATTATGGGACCTTCAGGATCTGGTAAATCAACCCTGTTACATCTATTAGGTCTTCTCGATGTACCTACAAGTGGTCATTATTCATTCAATAGCAAGACAGTCACTTCTTATACACGCGATGAGCTTGCTAGTATACGCAATAAAGAAATTGGTTTTGTATTCCAATCATTCAATCTTCTTGCCCGTACGACTGTACTAGAAAATGTAAAATTACCACTGGTGTATTCATCTGTACCAGAAGAAGAGTGGGATTCGCGCGCTCGTAAAGCAGTTGAATCGGTTGGTCTTGAACATCGCATTGGACATTATCAAGCAGAACTATCTGGTGGTGAACGTCAACGCGTAGCAATAGCTCGTGCATTGGTGACTGATCCAGAAGTTATATTTGCCGATGAACCAACAGGGAACCTTGATTCAAAATCTGGCAAGAAAGTTATGTCTATTATTCAGCGTTTGAATGAAAAAGAAGGCAAGACTGTCGTCCTCATTACTCACGAGACATCGACTGCTGAGCATGCTGAGCGTATAATTCATCTTATGGATGGAGAGATTGATAGCGATATCAAAGTTAAAAATAGATTAACTTCAGATGATGAATATGTAAAATAGCAATTTAGTCAAAGACACGACCTTGTTGCCAAGTCGCCTATGAATCAAATAAAGTGTAACTATGAATATCAAACATACTTTAAAAACTTCTCTTACTGGACTTACCACGAATCGTTCAAGATCAGCTTTGACGATTCTTGGTATCGTGATTGGTATCACTGCCATCATGCTGGTTATTTCACTTGGTGGTGGAGCGCAGGCACTCATTTTGGGACAAGTCCAAGGACTTGGTACAAATACGATTGCTATCATTCCTGGTCGTGAACCGACTGGCCCATCAGACGTTAGTGCATTATATAGTGATTCTCTCAAGAAAAAAGATATAATTGCTCTACAAAATAAAGCCAATGTTCCAGAATTAAAATCTATTATGCCGACAGTATTCGGTGGAGGAACTGCAGCTTATGATGTCAATGCATATCAGGTTTCAATATTTGGAGCAACAGAATATCTTGCTGAAATATTTGATCTACATCCAGATCGCGGTGAATTTTTTACAAGCGATGATGTAACCTCACGCAATGATGTTACTGTTATTGGTGCAAAAGTTGTTGAACATTTATTTGGTAATGACAATCCAATTGGTCAGAAGATAAAGATAAAAGGTAGAAATTTCAAGGTTGTTGGCACGCTACCTTCGACTGGTGGTGGATCACTCTTCAATTTTGATAGTATGACATTGATGCCATATACGACTGCTCAGGATTATCTACTTGGTATCAAATATTTCAATCGTGTTATTATCCAAACGCAAAATGACAGTCAGGTTCCATCAGCTAGTGCTGATATTACAAGAACATTACGTGAATCACATAATATTACTGATCCTGCTAAGGATGATTTTACTGTTCAAACACAGCAAGATCTAGCCAATCGTCTAGGTACTATTACGAGCGCCCTTACATGGTTCCTCGTAGCAGTCGCTTCTATTGCATTGTTTGTGGGTGGAATAGGCATTATGAATATTATGCTTGTATCAGTTACTGAACGTACGCGTGAAATTGGTTTGCGCAAAGCACTCGGTGCAACTGATCGTGATATTCTTTCGCAATTTCTACTTGAAGCAGTGTTGCTGACTGCTATCGGCGGTATTATTGGTATTATACTTGGAGCATCACTCGCATATGTTATTGCTATTGGATTGTCAAAGGGATTAGGGGTTAATTGGCAATTTATTTTTCCGTGGACAGGCGCAATACTAGGACTTGGTGTTTCTGCACTAATCGGACTTATATTTGGAGGTTATCCTGCAAAACAAGCAGCCAAGAAAAGCCCGATTGAAGCACTAAGGTTTGAATAGTTTTTCTTATATACTATTTCTATAATTAATCTCATCATGAATAAAAATAAAGCTGGATTATCAAAAGTTAACATTCTTATTATCGTAGCTACGATTATAATTATAGCCCTGATTTTATCTTTTTCTTTTTTTAAAAAAGATGATTCATCAGTAAAGAATGATCTTTCCCAAAAGATTCCAACAGATGCAGAGATTCTTGCGCAACGACCAAATATATCACAAGATCAAAATTCATATTATGATTTACTCCAGCTAGAAGGTATGATTCCAACATCATTGCCTCAGCTTGTCTCAAATTACTCTGCAGGATCTACCACTTCTGCTCAAGATAAAAAAGACCTACGCAATATAGTTTTGCAATATAACAAAGCATTTGTACTTTTTGACAAGTCTATAGACAAGCCATATTACTTCTGTGATGATCGCGTCAAAAAAGAGGTTTGTAATTATACTAATATCAGAAATATCGCTCTGCTAAATTCTGTGCGAGCTGGTGTTTTATTCCAAGATGGCAAATATGCAGATGCAATGAATACATCTCTTAATACTTTGAAATTTGCTCAAAAGCTACAAAATCCATCAGATGGCTTGATTGAATATATAATATCCCTAGCTATCAAGAGAATTGCTCTTCAGAGAATATCTACAATTATTCAATCAGGAAAAATTTCTAAAGATGCTATGTCAACATATCTCAATCAGATATCTTTATACACAGACAATAAGATTGGACAAAGAAATGTTTTGAAAGCTGAACATCTTAATGGTTTTACCCTGTATATAAATGCGGTTAGCAGTGGCGACTATAGTACATTCTTTTCATATGCCGGATTGGATAAGAATGACCAAGATATGAATAGCGTTGTTGCTCAGATAGAAAAAATAAAAAACCAAAGTCCGATTACGTGGGATTCATCAGCCACATATGAGCTCTTGTATAAAGTATATAAAAATGAGATTGATAATATCAATTTACCTTGTGGTAGTACATATCCATCAGCATGGTATCCAGATAGTACACTCGATTATTCAAAGCCAACGAAGAATATCATAGGCCAATTGCTGTATACCACATCTATTACTGAGCTCAATAGTTTGAATATTCAGCGATGTGCAATTGATGAATTAACAAATTCAGTATTGTCTATGTTTTCTACAAAATAACTTTTTATGGCTCTATCTAGCTGTTCTGTGTGTTGTACTATCTATTGTGGCTATAATATGCTATTATACTAGTTCTAGTGGAAATAGTAATTAAGTCGAATTTCTTCACAATAAATAAACAATACCATGACAGGGACAATCAAAACTCTCACAGATAAGGGATTTGGATTCATTGCTCGCGAAGGCGAAGCAAAGGACCTCTTCTTTCATTCAAATGACCTCCAAGGTGTATCTTTCGACGCTCTCCGCGTTGGTGATACTCTCTCTTTCGAAGTCGTTGATGGCCAGAAAGGCCCAAGTGCAAAGAATGTAACACGTGTATAATTCACGGTTTCATCTTACAAAAAACACCCCGAGCAATCGGGGTGTTTTTTGTTGTGCACCTATTTTATATATAAAAACTCACAGGTATGAGCTGTGAGGGCGGACGTGTGTGTCGGGAAGGAGACTGGATCAGAATAGGGATGAAGGTGAGGAACCTCGCGGAAGACTATACAGTCTCCAACCCGACACCCCAATAATTTAGCATATATTTACCCATTTGGCAACCTTTCTTAATGTTTTTTCATCTTTTATTTATGGAAAGGCGCAAAGGGGGTGCACGTACTCATTTTGTGCAAAAGTTTGGAAACACTGTGGTACGCGGAGTAATGTAAGTGTCTTTAAACTTTTGCACAAAATGAGTACGTGCACCCCCTTTGCGCCCTCTACACCGAAAGATGAAAAACATCTTATTTTCTGCTAAAGTGTGATGCATGAATGAGCCATCAAAAATTCCAGCCAAGTTCCTAAAACCATACGACCCTGCATCGACCGAAGATCGCATATATGAAACGTGGGAAAAAAGTGGTTTTTTTAATCCTGATCATCTACCTGAACGAAACAAACAGGGTGAGCCTTTTTCTATTATCTTGCCACCACCCAATGTTACAGGAACTCTCCACATGGGACACGCTGCTATGTTGGCGATCGAAGATATCATGATTCGTTACAAGCGCATGAAGGGGTATCGTACGCTCTGGGTTCCGGGTACTGATCATGCCGCTATCGCAACTCAGTCAAAAGTTGAGAAACAAATTGAAAAGACAGAAGGCAAGCGTCGTCACGATCTTGGTCGTGAAGAATTACTGAAACGCGTCAATACATTTGCTCAAGAGAGTCATGACACGATCGTTAATCAAGTTCGCAAGATGGGTGCCTCGATCGATTGGTCACGCGAAGCATTTACCCTCGATCAACAACGCAATCTCGCCGTGCGTACCGCATTCAAGACCATGTATGATCTTGGACTTATTTATCGTGGTTCGAAAGTCATCAATTGGGATCCAAAAGGTCAGACGACTATTTCTGATGATGAGATTATTTATGAAACCAGAAAGGCAAAGCTTTATACATTCAAGTATTCAAAAGACATTCCTATTTCGATTTCGACGACTCGTCCAGAAACCAAACTCGGTGATACTGCCATTGCAGTACATCCAGATGATGCGCGATATCAGGCATACATAGGTAAGGAGTTTGATGCGGTATTTGCCGGCGAAGCCATTCACGTCAAAGTTGTTGCTGATACTGCAGTAGAAAAAGATTTTGGAACTGGTGCACTCGGCGTGACTCCGGCACATAGTAGTATCGACTGGGACATGGCACAACGTCATAATTTACCACTCAAACAAGTCATCGACGAGTTTGCTCGTATGACTGTTGGCA
This sequence comes from uncultured bacterium, assembly GCA_903900935.1. Lineage (GTDB taxonomy): Bacteria > Patescibacteriota > Minisyncoccia > Phycocordibacterales > PALSA-1337 > C7867-002. The sequence goes on along the minus strand of CAIUOX010000023.1, from coordinate 1,258 downwards.
ATGAATCCATCAAAGGCAAAAAAGTCACCGAAGCACGCACCGCTGTCGTCGAATGGCTCAAGACTGAAGGTTTGCTCGAAAAAGAAGAAGACATTGACCAAAATATTGCTACCGCAGAACGTACGAGTGGTATTATTGAGCCTTTACCAAAGCTACAGTGGTTCATTGGTGTGAATACTCCATTTACCATCGCGCATTCAACTATTCCTGGTATTGCTTCAGGTTCACAAACAACACTCAAAGAGATCATGCTTCAGTCAGTCAAAAGTCAGGCTATTACAATCATCCCTGATCGTTTTGAAAGAGTGTATTACAATTGGATTGAAAATCTTCGTGACTGGTGCATATCTCGACAGATCTGGTACGGACATCGTATACCAGTATGGTACAAAGGCACAGAAGTATATACAGGTATCGACGCTCCTTCTGGAGAAGGTTGGTTGCAAGATGAAGATACACTTGATACATGGTTCTCTTCAGGTCTGTGGACATTCTCGACACTAGGTTGGCCGCACTCTGCTGACGCTTCTCAAGGTAAACCTGATGACTTCAAGATGTTCTATCCGACAAGTGTGCTCGAAACAGGATATGATATTATTTTCTTTTGGGTGGCGCGCATGATTCTCATGACGGGATGTTTGATAGGTGATGTACCATTCAAGACAGTGTATCTTCACGGTCTTGTTCGTGATGGAAAGGGAAGAAAGATGTCGAAGTCACTTGATAACATTATTGATCCTCTCGACATGATCAAAAAATATGGCGCGGACGCGACACGACTATCGTTGATCATTGGCACTGGTCCAGGTAATGACATGAAGCTTTCGGAAGACAAGGTGAAGGGCTACAAAAACTTCTCAAATAAAATCTGGAATATTACTCGTTTTATTATGTCAGCCGCTGTGGGTGAACGTTTTGGGTCTACAGATGTTCCTGCGGTCGCCTACGATCCTGCATTCAAGACATGGTCATCAGCCGAAGCTTCGCATGTCAAAGTATTGAATGATCTTATTGCTGAAGTATCCAGAGAAATGGATGAGTTTAAGTTTTATCTAGTTGGAGAAAAGCTATACCATTATATATGGCATGAGTTGGCAGACAATATTCTCGAAGAAAGCAAATCTATTCTGAATGGTGATGATATACAAGCGCGAACTTCTCGCGTACAGTTCTTATTGCATGCTCTTCATACAATACTCAAGCTTATTCATCCATTTATGCCATATGTTACCGAAGAAATTTGGCAAGAAATAGGTAG
>CAIUOX010000022.1 GCA_903900935.1 uncultured bacterium | reverse complement strand
GCGCAACATCGCCATCATCGCCCACGTGGACCACGGCAAAACCATGCTTACTGATGCTATCATGGCCCAGTGCGGACATGGCGACGAAGGATCCATGGACTCAAATGCTCTTGAACAAGAGCGTGGTATTACTATTTATGCCAAGAACACTTCAATCAACTACAAAGGTACAAAGATCAATATTGTTGATACTCCAGGACATGCCGACTTTGGTTCAGAAGTAGAACGTGTGCTCCGTTCTATTGATGCTGTTCTTCTTGTCGTAGATGCACAAGAAGGTCCAATGCCTCAAACTCGTTTTGTACTCAAGAAGTCCCTAGAGCTTGGCCTCAAACCTATTGTTATTTTAAATAAAATAGACAAGCCAGCATCAAACCCGGCTCGTGCACACGATGAAGTCCTCGAACTCTTCATGGAACTTGGTGCAAATGATGAACAACTCAACTTCCCTACGATTTATGCTATTGGCAGACAGGGTGTCGCCATGAAGACACTCACTGAAACACCAAAAGATCTCACTCCTCTTCTTGATATGATCCTTGAGCATGTTCTACCAGCAAATAAAAGTGCAATAGCACCTCTAACTGCACAAGTATTCAATCTTAGCTATGACAACTTTCTTGGTCGTCTTGCTATTTGTCGCGTTTATGATGGAACTATCAAAGATGGCCAGCAAGTATTCGTGAAAGATATAAACGGCAAGACATTCACAGGCAAAATCACCAAACTCTTCACCTTTGAAGGAAAGAAGCGTGTAGAAATTTCACAAGCAGAATCTGGAGATATCGTCACCGTCGCAGGAATTCCTGATATATATATTGGGGAAACTATTGCTGACAATGAAGCAACTGTTGCTCTTCCAGCTATTACTGTTGATGAGCCAACTATTTCTCTCCAATTCTTGGTGAACAATTCTCCTTTTGCAGGACGTGAAGGCACATTTGTGACTGGTCGCCAGATTCGCGAGCGTCTCGAAAAAGAACTTGAAACGAATGTTGGTCTAAAAGTAGATTTTTCATCAAATGAATACTTCACTGTCTTTGGACGTGGAGAACTCCATATTGCTATCCTCCTAGAAAATATGCGCCGTGAAGGATATGAAGTCCAGATCTCTCAACCAAAAGTCATTATCAGAGAAGAAAATGGCGTGAAGCACGAGCCATTCGAAGAAGTCATCATTGATACCCCAAAAGAAACCTCTGGAATCATCATCGAAAAGCTTGGTAAACGCAAAGGTATAATGAGTAATATGACTACTCACGGAAACCAGGTCCGTATAGTATTCGAAATTCCTACACGTGGTCTCCTCGGCTACAAAAATATATTTACTATTGATACAAAGGGTGAAGGTATAATGTCTAGTCGTGTGACTGGATTCAAACCATATGCTGGCGATATAGAAAAACGTGAAAGTGGTTCTATGACATCTATGGAATCTGGTAGAACATTTGGTTTCTCTCTATGGAACCTCCAAGACCGTGGTCGTCTCTATATTGGCCCAGCTATTGAGGTATATGAAGGTATGGTAATTGGCGATACATCAAAAGGTGATGACCTAGATGTAAATCCATGCAAAGCAAAAGCAATGAGCAATATGCGATCTTCTGGTAAGGATGAAGCACTAATGCTTGTACCACCATTTGAACTAACTATTGAACGTGGTATTGAGATTATGCGCGATGATGAATATCTAGAAATTACTCCGATAAATGTACGCTTGCGTAGAAAGTTTTTGACAGAATTAGACAGAGCACGATCACGAAGAACTGATTTGAAATAATTACCAACAAAATTCTAATTAGTTTGACTAGAATTAATTTTCTCCATATACAGGAGCAAACAATGCAGTTACTGATTTTGTGCTATCCATAATAATAGTGCATTTCGTCTCTTGACCACTACAGTCGCCAGTCCAACCTTCAAAACTCGAACTTTTGCTTGGCTCTGCAGTCAAAACTACTAATGAATTAGATGGAAACGTAGATGAACAACTTATATCACATGAAATACCTTCAGGTAAACTCAATATAGTACCTTCTCCTCTACTTATAAATCCATATGAATCAGTAACTCCAGCTGTAGAAACAGTAAGAGTCTGATCTTGAGGAGAAATAATTAATGATCCATTCGGATACCCAGTACTTGGATATCTAACAATATCTGATACACCGATTGGTATTGTTACCACAACAGGATCGTAGACTGGATCTAATGATTTCAATTCACTGATATAAGCAAAAGTAGCTGTAGGGGTTGTATAAATGTTATTATTGGCTTCAGTAAGAGCTGGATCTGCTGGCCCACTGATATAGCTGTATTCAAGACCATTGGTATTCACCACATCTACTGGAATATGAGGGATATATTATGGAACTAGAGCAGAACCAAGTACAGCTTCTACTGCTGTTGAACCTTTGCATACATATGAAGTCACACCATCAACTGTCTGAGGATCACATCCATCTACACCTTCACCAGACGGTACTCCACCATGCTCTGTTTCATACAGTGCCAATGCATTGCGTACTTGAAGTGAATTTGAATTTCTTGCAGAATCACGACCATTTGCTTGTGCTG
>CAIUOX010000021.1 GCA_903900935.1 uncultured bacterium | reverse complement strand
TGTACACACATACTCGTAAACTGGTGTACCTCTGTACGGCCAGCTAGTCTTGATTTTAAAATCGTTTCCGGATTGATAGAATTCATACTTATTTATTAAAATTCCATCAGAAGGGTAACCATCATACCAAGTGGTAGTGTTCACCAGACGATTCTGCTCTTTCTCCGTATACCACGAATGTTGACTCAAGGCCCATTTTGTATCTTGCTTAAAGCTCACATACACCACGGGTGGTGTTATGTTATTCAAAACCGTATAAGTCGTGCTTCCGTTTAACGGGAAGCTCAACCCATTGATCTTTATGGAATCTGATGTGAAGCCAAGATCTGGTATGATCTTAACTTCAAACGAGCCACCACTGGTAACATCACTTTGAGCTGTTACTTTACCGTTCGCTCCAGCAAAGAGCGTAATGGAATACTTAACAGCAATTGTTGCAAAAGATACATCACTACCATATACAGTACCTACGCTATTTCTAGCATAAGACCTTACATAGTAAGTTGTTCCGGCTTTTAGTCCGGAAACATTACTAGCAAAAGCCCCTGTACCAACCCCTGCACTAACTTTGAAATCGTTAGCAGTAATTGTTGGACCAGTTGCGATTCCAAGGCAGAATCCTCTTTCTGAGACAACAGCGTCGCCATCAGAAGAGATGTTTGCACTCAATGAAACAGAGTTTGTAGTGACATCTTTTACATCAGCAATAGATACTGCTGGGTTAGTCGGAACGATCGTGATAAGATCGTTCTTACAAGAAATAAGTAAAAAAATGCTTATTCCCACCATTACCGCCACTTTTATCAAAGTAGTGGTAAAACAAAAAGAAAACTTTTTCATAATAGTGTATTTAGGATTTGTAAATTTCTTATTCATGTATATTATCTAACTTTTACAGGATTATGTCAATAGCCAGCAAATTACTCAAAATTCCCCATTATAATATGGATTTAAAGGAGAAATTGAGTCTGATTAATTTTCTGTATAATTTGCATTAATATCGTTTACTAGTACCTCTTTAGTGACAGTTGCGGACCCCCAAATCTTCCCTAAACAAGACAATGTGAATAATGTAGCCTTTTTCAATGCAGGTGATGAATATGGAGTCCCATTAAAGTTTGGACAGTCTACCGTCTTGCCTGTGGAATCCTTATAAGTACAACTGCATTTACTAATATTTTCCTCAGTCCATGTCATTTTTATCTTGCCATTGTATGGAATCTTACCTCCATCGGGTACAACTTTGTCCCCATTATAAACAACCGGTACTGTGACAACTGGACAATCATTATTTGTATATTCTTTAGTTAAGGCAAGACCATCAGCATCAGAAGGACAATAAGACCCTTTGTTGGATGGATTAGGATATACACAAGCACGAGTCTGCGTACCACTTGCCCCACAAATATCTGACTTTGCTGGGCTCCACATTGACCAAACTCCATCATTTTTGCCTCCTACATTATTTTGATACATACAATTGTCAGTTATATAACTAGAATTATATATCGTAATAGGCGATCCAAATTCACACTGTGGATAGTCTGATTTTGTTTGACTTCTCGTGACTGTGCCTGAAATAGCAGAAACACCGTTTTTGAGATCACACTGAACGGAGACTAATTGAGTAGTGGGATAAGAACATTCAGTAGTTGGTGTTTGATCCGGAGTTGAGTCTGGGGTTGAGTCTGGAGTTGGAGTTGGTGTCGGGACTGAAGCTGGATACATACAATTATCAGTTACATAACTAGAATTAGATGTTGTAACAGGCGATCCAAATGCACATTGTGGATAGTCTGATTTTGTTTGACTTCTCGTGACTGTGCCTGAAATAGCAGAAACACCGTTTTTGAGATCACATTGAACGGAGACTGTTTTGGTTAGGGGTGAAGAACATGTTAGAACTGGGTATTCACAGTTATCAGTTACATAACTAGAATTAGATGTTGTAACAGGCGATCCAAATGCACATTGTGGATAGTCTGATTTTGTTTGACTTCTCGTGACTGTGCCTGAAATAGCAGAATCACCATTCTTTTTATCACAATCAACTGAAACATTTTGAGTCAAAGAACCAGAACAAGTATTAACTGGGCAGACTTGCTCATTACATTTTGTAGTTAATTTTTGTGTTGCTCCATTGGTATAAGGACAATCATTTCCATTACCAGCCTTGGCTCTTGTAATAGAATAAGTTTGTTGTATTAC
>CAIUOX010000020.1 GCA_903900935.1 uncultured bacterium | reverse complement strand
CATATTTTCCTCACCAAAAATGATAGCTGAGACTTTTTGATGTGAAGACGCTCCAGGTGCAATATCCCCAATAAGCTGATGATATATCTTGAGTTCTTGACTCGTATTCTGTGGATCGATAGTGCCAGCAGGAAAACTAACAGTCATATCTACTGTATCAAGGGCTATGTTATTTTTGTTGATTGCTTGAACATCAAAAGATACCTCCTCGCCACCAGGAATAGAGACTGGCCCACTGATAGTTATCTCTATATTGTCGCCAGATATTAGATTTACACCATTGAAAAATAGATACGCACCAATACTAATAGAAATTATGCAAAATATAATTGAACCAATGAGTATCTTTGTAAAAAATGACATTGAATGGTCTTCGTATTTATGAATAAGATCTGGGGTTGGTGTAGCATTCTCGCTACTATCCCATGTTTTTTGAACTTCATTTGCTGAATCCGAAAAATGAAGTTTTCGTCGCGTTCTAACATCAGGCGCCGTACGTGAATACAGTGACTTTTTAAGTTCTTCAATACGACTGCGATCATCTGAGGCCATTGCTTCTATTTTACTACGAAAAAGCACTATGCGGAAGCATGAACGTATGTCTTTTAATACAGGAGACATTCCCAGCGGGATATCGTCTCATTACATTATCCTTTAGGCAATTATATATGTTCATCACAGAGTCTCCTATATTAAAAGACATACGTTCATGCTTCAAATCTTACAAATGTGACTCTTTCAAAGCTTTATTTATATGTTGATTCATATCAACACGCTTCCAAGCAAGCTGATCAAGCAATACTAATGAGATTGCATTTGAAATGATATGCTCATCAAGAAACACGTCCTTGCCTATATATCCAAGGACACGCATCATTCGCATAACAATTAGAGATTCTAGTGTATTTTTTTGCTCATCAGTCATGAGGTTACTGTGCACCAAAAACTCTCTGCACGACATAATAACCTCAAAAAGCTCTGGGTGTGGTTCTTCGCCTTGTAGCAATCTCTTCAACAGTAAGGCAATCTTTGCAATAAGCTCAAGATCTACTCGTGACAGATTTGTGCTATTGAAATTTACTAACGGATTCATAGCAAGACCCTGCGCACTAGTCAATCTCCACAATTCCTTTCCTTTAACTAGAGAAAATATACCAAACGAATAATCTTGAATGAATGGACGTAGCTTTGACTTCTCAAGACGAATACCTTGAGCATTCGCGAGCACCAAACCAAAATCGCGAGTAAATATTGACAATAACTTTCCTGCTTCACCATATGGCCGTGAATTGATAACAAAACCTAGCGTTGTATGTATAGGATGCATTACACAACAATGCCCAAACTATCAGCGACCTTGATTTCCAATAGTCCTGTTACCTTTTTTATTTCAGCACCATACTTTTCAACCAAAAGACGATTCAATTCTGGGACTGTGATAAGAACCTTATCTCCTACCGATAGGCCTTTTTCTTTTCTAAGCTCTTGAATAGAACGAATCAATTCACGCACATCACCTTTTTCTTTGAGATCTGGATATATAGTTGTATCCAACTTAAACATAGGATCATCCTGAGTCATATTAGATTCCAATATAATTTGTTCTACATTAATTTCTGCTTTAAGCACAATCTCAAACTTATCCCAATGAGGAATTGGCTTAACAAAATGTTTGATTGAAAGCATACGAAGAGGTTGACGCACAGGTATTTTATTTTTTGATCTCTCCATGTGAATCATCGAAGCCAATGACTGAACATACTTCATACCAGTCAAAATATCTTGATCAACCTTCTTCGCCTCTGGCCACTCTTCCAAGTGAACGCTTTCTTTCACGCCACCAGCTTCTGCATACATGAATTCAGCAAAGAATGGTGTAAATGGTGCCATAACTTTTGCCAAAGTAATCAAGATATATTTTGTTGTTGCCAATGCGTCTTGTTTGTCTACTTCATCATCTCCTTTGAATCGATCACGAGAACGACGTAGATACCACTGTGAGAGATCAGCAATAAAGTCGCGAATCGTACGAGTTGGCTCTAAGAATACATACCCATCAAGACCATTTGTTACTGTTGAAATAACCTCATCCATTCGTGTCATAATCCACTGATCAAGAACATTCTGTGATTTTACTTTAGTCTTCAAATTTGCAGATTTACTATTGCGTAGACCTGAAACTTGAGTCTTATCCTTCTCATACATCTTGTAGAACGACAAAACATTTGAGGCAAGATTGAACACTTTCTTTACTACTTCATCAACAGTCTTCTGATCAAAATTTTTTGAATCTCCGGGCTGATTGACTGAATACATCCAAAAGCGCAATGCATCAGCACCATATAGATCCATCATATCCCATGGGCTTACAACATTGCCAACAGATTTTGACATCTTCTTACCTTCTGCATCAAGAATATGACCAAGACAAATAACATTTTTATATGCCTTGCCTTTGCCCATCAAAACACCGATCGCATGAAGCGTATAGAACCAACCACGTGTCTGATCGATCGCTTCTGATATAAAGTCGGCTGGATACAATGGTACTTCTTTTTTTGATGCAAATTTATGATCTTGTGCAAATGGCATTGCTCCAGAATCAAACCAGACATCCATAACTTCTTTTACACGCTTCATAGTACCCCCACATGAACATGTAAAAGTTATCTCATCAATAAATGGGCGATGAAGATCAAGTTCATATTGAGCATTGTGTGGAATAGACGAAAAATTAACTTTGACTACCTGGCCATTTTTAATCGAATCTCCACCACCATCAACGTCCATCTGGGCGGACTCATCAATATCAGCCCCCTTTGCAACTACAAGAAGTAAAAATGATGGAGACTCATGAGTAATTAATAATATATTTTTTCCTTTATATTTCGCTTCAAGTTCATACAAAAATGAACCTACACGCCTAGTTATATCCACATAACTCTCACCTCCATCTGGAGCTTTATTAAAACGAATTAACCCATGATCAAAATATTTTTTAAATTCAATAATAGACTTATTATTCCAGACTCCTGTATTCCATTCAGACAATCTAATCTCCGTAATAACTTGCTCTTGAACAATACCGAGTTCTCTTGCAACGATTTGTGAAGTTTGTTGTGTGCGTAAAAATGGTGATACAAATACATAATCAACTTTTTTATCTCCAAGCATTTTCTTGAATGCTCTAGATCCTTCTAATACCTGCTGTTTTCCAAGCTCAGTAAGTTGATGAGGATTGTCTGCACGAGAACTCATGACATTCTGAACATTATTGTCAGCTTGACCATGGCGCATAACAAAATATGTATTGTTCGCTGGTTTCTTCAACTCTTCTACTGAAGCAACTACTCTACGGGCCTGACATTTTTCACATGACCAAATTGGTAATGGTGTTCCCCAATAACGTTCGCGTGAAATAGCCCAATCCTTGATTTCTCGTAGCCATTCACCAAAACGACCTTCCTTGATATGCTCTGGCTCCCAGTGTATACCTTCATTTTGTGCTACCAATTCATCACGTAATGAAGACATGCGAATATACCAAGAGTCGCGTGCAAAATAGATAAGTGGCGTATGACATCGCCAACAATGAGGATAAGTGTGCTTATATGATTCCTGTGCAAAAAAAGTATTATTCTTTTTCAAATATTCAACAATATCAACATCGAGAGTCGGCTTTCCTGCTTCATTCTTCTCTTTTACGAATCTACCAGCTAGAAAACCACATTCTTTCTTGAATGTTCCATCATCGCTAACAAGATGATATTTGGGTAAATTATTTTTTGTACCAAGTTCAAAGTCATCTTGTCCATACATTGGAGCGATATGCACGATACCAGTACCATCAGTTGTCGTAACAAAGTCACCTGCGTAGACTTTGAATGCATTCTCAAGCTTTTCTTTTTCAGAACCAGTGACATTATCTTTCAAGAATGAAAACAAGGGCTCATAGGAAAGACCTGCCATTTCTGAACCTTTTTTGGTCTCAATTATTTCATAGGCTGTATCCTTGAGTATACTCAATCTTTCTTTTGCGAGAATCAAAAAATCATCACCCACTTTAACTTCTACATATTCAATATCCTTCCCTACCGCCAAAGCTACATTTCCTGGAAGGGTCCACGGTGTTGTTGTCCAAGCTAATAAAAATGTATTTTCTTCATTTTTGACCTTAAACTTCACATACAACGTCAAATCCTTCACTTCTTCATATCCTTGCGCCAATTCATGTGAAGACAATCCTGTTCCACAGCGCGGACACCAAGGTACAACTTTGTAATCCTTGTATAATAATTTCTTATCATTAGCTATCTTGATAACATTCCAAACTGATTCTATATATTCTGCCTTATAGGTAATATATGGATTTTTGAGATCAACCCAATAACCCATACGATTTGTGAAGTCTTCCCATTCATGGACATATTTCCAAACACTCTCTTTGCACTTCTCATTGAAAGTTGCAATACCATAGCTGTCAATTTCTTTTTTTGATTTGAGACCAAGTTCTTTTTCTACCTGAAGTTCAACAGGCAAACCGTGAGTATCCCAACCTCCTTTGCGGCGCACATAAAAACCACGCATGGTCTTGTAGCGAGGGATTGCATCCTTAAATGCGCGCGCTTCGAGGTGATGGATTCCAGGACGACCATTGGCAGTTGGTGGACCTTCAAAGAAGACAAACTCACCTTTCGGCGCAATTTTCAAAAGTGTTTTATTAAAAATATCGTTTTCTTTCCACGATTGAAGTATGCGTTCTTCACGCTCTGCATTAGGTGATTTTAATTTTTTGTCTAGTTGAGATTCGGCCATATGAATTAAAGATTAGCACACCTACCTAGGTAGGTAAATTTACTAATTTACATTTTTTTTGGAATTGTAATTCCAAGGAGTCCAAGACCTTGCTTCATAATAATGGCGAAAGCCTCGGTAACAGCAACTTTGTAGGCAGAAGTTTCATCAGCCACATCTGCAATAATAGTTTGCGCGTAGAAACTATTGAAAAATGATGCGAGATTAATGAGATAATTTGCAACAATATTTGGCTTATAAGATTCACCAGCAAAAGCAATAATATATGGGAATCTAACAAGATTTCTTTCCAACTGCTCAAGTGATGCGACTTCTGATCTCTTGCCACTGAGTGATCCTGTTATACCAAGTCCACGAGCTTTTTCAATGACCGCACCAGCACGAACACATGAATACTGTAGATATGGACCGGAGTCCCCCGTCATACTCATCATCTCATCCCAATCAAAAACAATGTCTTGAATAGAATCGCGCTTCAAATCATTGAACTTGATAGCGGCAATTGCCACATCATGAGCACTTTGCGCATTTATTTTTGTAGCGCGTGCTTCAGCTTCGGTGATAATATCATCGAGCCAAATGACATTACCCTTTCGTGTAGACATTTTTCCATCCTTGAATCGGTACAAACCATGAGACACATGCACACGCTCACCATCTTTGAACCAGCCCAACATCTTCTCGGTTTCAAAGAGTTGTCTGAAATATAAGGTCTGTTCCGAACCAACTTCATTCACAATAGTGAGATTCCCATCCTTGCCATAGGTTTGCTTGCGATACCAATCAGCCGCTAAATCACGAGTAGCATAAATAGAAGCACCGTTACTCTTCTCAACGATCAATGGTGGAAATTTCTCACCTTCAAAGAAAACCACTTGTGCACCTTCACTTTCTTTCAAGAGATTCTTTGCTTTGAGTTGTTCAGTAACTGGTTGTGACTTATCAATATAGAAACTTTCACCAAGTTCCGTATCTCCTCTTTTTGGATCAAATGATACGCCGAGTTTTTTATACACAATATCAAATTCTTTTTTTGATAACTCAATACATGTTTTCCATGTCGAAACTAATTCAGACTTTGTATTGCCTTTCAGTAAATCTGACTCAAGTGTCTGAAATGCGCCACGAGCTTGCTCCTCCAAGTCATTTGCAGTTGCTTCATCTCCAGATTCACGAGCACTTTCAACTTCGTCGTGGAATTTCACATACAAATCAACCAGGTCTTTAATTGTTGCCTTGCTTTTTTTGATATCTTCAATATTCCCCCACTTGTCTAAAGCTACTACTAATTTTCCAAACTGAGTTCCCCAATCACCCAAATGATTGTCACGAATAACTGTATATCCAAGCATATGCAAAATATTCGCAATAGAATCACCAATAATCGTCGAGCGTAAGTGTCCAACCGTAAAAGGCTTTGCAATATTTGGTGAAGAATACTCAACAAGAACTGCTTTACCTTTACCGATAGTTTGTACACCGAAATTTTCTTTCTGTTTTAAAATTGATTCCGTATTTGCCGTAACCGCAGAAGCTGTGAGTTTGAAATTGATAAATCCTGGACCAGCAATACTGACTGATTTGATACAATTAGGTTTATTCTTGGAAAATTCAGCGACAATCTTCTCCGCAAGCATCTTTGGTGCCACGCCGAGCTTCTTGGCATTCATCATCGCTACATTGCTGGAATAGTCACCATGTTCAGGATTTTCAGGATATTCAAGACGTATAGAACTAGCTTCAACACCAAGTGTTGAAAGGGCTTTTTCGAGCGAACTGAGCAATTGGTCTTTCATGGAGCAATTGTAGCAGAAATTGGCTGAAAATCACTAAAATCAGACTATTTCAACTTCTTGAATTTCTCACCTTGCCAATATTCATAGAAAGGTCCAAAAATAACCCCTGACAAGAACCAGAAGACATATTCTTCAATAGGCACACCAAGAAGCCTCAGACCACTTAAGCCATGAAGATATGTCTGGTCTATCCAGCCAGGAGAAATGACGATAATCGTGTAGTAAAACAAAAAAGAAATAATTGCCATGAGTACTCCAGACAACAGTGCGCTCAAAAATAGATCTCTACGAATAAAGATCATGATGAATGCGACCATGATCATTGCAATAGTTGTTGACCAGAATGACGTGAGACCAACTCCCCAGAATAACCACATTACTGTTTGAGCAAGAAGAAACAGAAGTGTCAGTCCCCCACTTATATGATGATGTAATTTTCTTTTGTAGAGACCTCGTCTAAATATCACTTCATATATGCTTGCCATAATACCTCCTGTGGTAAAGCCCATCAAGAAATCTTCGAGACCAACTTTTGTTCCTGTAAATGTCAGAGGCTTCCACCAATCTACCGTCCACCAATAATATGAAGTAATGACACTTAATACCCCAATGATAAGACTCATTGTGTACATCTCTCTTCGAAGATCTTTTCTTTTGAGAAAAATAAGAATCCAAATGATTCCAAAAGGAATCAGAGCGAGAAGGTATGTGTACTGTACAGAAACCAACATACCAAAAGTATATCAGATTCGGAATCCAAGAACACCAGCTCTGTATCCTACTTCCTCAAAATAGAATCAATCTTCTTTGCAATCACCTTAAAATCTTTCTCCTTGGCACCACGAGTTGTCTCAGTGGCACTACCCAAACGGATACCTGATGGATCTGCAGGTGGTCGTGCGTCAAATGGAATTGCATTCTTATTCACAATGATTCCTGCTTTTTCGAGTCGATCAGATGCATCTTTACCTGTAATAGCACCTGCCCCCTTTTCATTCTTGACCCCATTCATCCATGTATCGACAAGTACCAAGTGTGAATCTGTACCACCAGAAATAATTTTCCAGCCATAATTTTTGAGTTCACTTGCAAGCACACCTGCATTCTTCACAACCTGTTTAGCATATTTTTTGAATGCAGGAGACATTGCTTCTTTGAGAGTAATGGCAATTGCTGCAATCTGATTTTCATGTGGACCACCCTGAAGACCCGGAAAAACAGCACGATCTATTTTCTTTCCCAAATCACGTGAATCAATACGTGCAAAAATCAACGCTGATCGTGGGCCACGGAGTGTCTTGTGAGTTGTGGTTGTAACAATGTCAGCATATGAAAATGGCTCTGGATAAACACCGCCTGCAACAAGACCAGAAATGTGAGACATATCAACCATAAGCAATGCACCAACTGATGAAGCAATATCACGTAGCTTTGCCCAGTCAATACAACGTGGATATGCTGTGTACCCAGCGACGATAATAGCTGGCTTTTCCTTTGTGGCGATTTCGCGAAGGTTATCATAGTTCAAAACTTCAGTATTCTTGTCGACACCATATGGAACTTGTTGCCAAAATTTTCCTGTAGCTGAAACCTTGTGACCATGAGTTAGATGCCCACCGTGATCAAGAGACATGCCCATTATTTTCCCGCCAAATGGAATAAGTGCTGTATACACAGCCAAGTTTGCTGGCGAACCAGAAAGTGCCTGAACATTTACATGCCATTCTTGAGGAGAAAGCTTGAATAGTTTGAGTGCACGATCAATACAAAGATTTTCGATCTTATCAATAATCTCATTGCCTCCATAATATCGCCTGCCAGGATACCCTTCTGCATATTTGTTGGTAAGCTCAGAACCCAGAGCTTCTAGCACATCTCTGGAAACATAATTTTCCGATGCAATCAGATTGATAACTTTCTTCTGTCGCTTTTTTTCTGCTTCGATAAGTTTTTTGATTTGAATATCTTTCATAAAAACAATAATACCACTGCCAGTAACAAAAACTAGTCTGTACAAAATAAAAAAAGCGGGGCGTTGCAAACAAACCTTTGTCTGCAACGCCCCTTGTACGCAACGCCACAACTACCTACCACAAACCCCGGCGCACTCACGCGGGGAAATTAACACTGACCTGTCAAAATAACGGTGTGGGGGTAAACCCCCGAAGCAAGAACGTCAAGCGACATGTGGTCAGTGATATGGAAACTTCGAATGCCCAAGATAGCGAACCAGTGATGACTGGACACTCAGGGGACACCTAAGTAACCGAGGGGCATTACCTGCCCCTAATGCCACGCAGCATGTGAATGCTCGTAGTGTGCTTTTGTTGGTTAATGTACCGCCGACAAGATTTGATTCTTTGTCGATTTTCTCTAGCAGATTTTAATCTACTCCTTCTAAATTATCCTGTCAACTAGTTATCCACAGAATATAATGCTGGAGTCCGCTATCACCTACAAAATAATTATTTTCCTGTACTACCAAAACCACCACTACCACGCTTTGTCTCAGTAAGCTCTATTGTTTCAAGAATTTCTACATGCTCAACTTTTTGAATGAGCATCTGAGCTATTTTATGACCTGCTTCAAATATATACTCTTGATTGCTTGTATTAATAATTACAATTCCTACTTCTCCACGATATCCAGCATCAATAACTCCACCAACCGTTTTCAATCCATACTTAAAAGAGATACTACTTTTGTCCCAAATCAATCCAACATATCCTTCGGGTATTTCAATAGAAATTCCTGTTTTTACCAATACCCTTTTATTTGGAAGAATAACTGTTTTTTCTAGTGCAAAAAAATCCATACCAGCATCACCAGAATGGGCATAAGCAGGTAATTTTGCCTCATGATGAAGTTTTTTTATGTTAATTTTCATATAATTAATATTCTTATAATAACACAGAATATTATCATCTTGATGCTGACCTATACAAAAAAATAAGCTAAGATTAAGATATGAATATGAAACCATACGCACAAAGAATGCCAGACACTCAGTACCGAGATCTTCTAGCTCGTATTCTCAAAGAGGGCATACGCACAAATACACAACAAGAAATTGATGCAATAACTCTTATGGGTCCAGGCTCTATTCATTTTAAGTTAGAAAATGGATTCCCAATGATCACTGAGCGTAATATGGCCCCAAAAGTGTCAGAACTACTCAAAGTAACCATATGGCAACAGGCTATAGCAGAAATTCTCGCTTTCATAAATGGAGCTCGAACACTAAAAAAACTTGAAGAATTCGGATGTTCTTGGTGGGCACCATGGGGTACAGAAGCAAAATGCAAAAAACGTGGATTGGAAACTGGAGATTTAGGCCCTGGTTCATATGGGGCAGCTTTTCATGACTTTCCTACTTCAGAGGGATCAACATACAACCAATTCAAAAATATTATTGAGCAAATGAAAGAGTTTCCACATCTTCGAACACATTTCATCACCCCGTGGATACCTCAATACACAATACGTGGTGCTGGAAAACAACAAAAAGTCGTTGTTGCGCCTTGTCATGGTTGGATTCACTTAAGAATATTGAACAATAAACTCACTCTTCATATGATACAGAGATCTGCTGATGTTCCAGTTGGTGTACCAGCAAATATGATCCAATACACTGCACTTCTCATGGCAATTGCGTCTGCCACTGGAACCGAAGCATATGAATACATACACACATTTTCTGATGCACATATCTATGTAGATCAAGTTCCTGCCGTAGAAGAAATGCTCCGCCGTGAACCACGTGCATTACCAACGATGACAATCAATCCTAAAAAGAAAGATCTTTTTGAATTTAGAAAAGAAGACTTCACTCTTTCTGATTACAATCCTCATCCAGGAATAAAAGGCATACCAGTTGCGATATAATGCAATAATAAACTAATTCAGAAAATGACTATGAGCAAATTTGTATTTCTAGAAAATATAAGACGAGATGACCAAAAAAAGATCATGGAAGAAATAGCACATCAAAAGCACTGTCCTTTTTGTCCTGAGAATCTTCTCAAATATCACAAAAATCCTATTCTTAAAGAAGGTCGTTATTGGATACTCACTGACAATCAGTGGCCATACGAAAAAGTAAAGCATCAACTACTAGCAATATACAAAACTCACATTGAGCATATATCGGAAATGGATGATGAGGCTGGTGCAGAGCTTATAAATCTCTTCAAGGAAGAATCCAAAAAACGAAATATCCCTGGAGGAGGAATTGCAATACGTTTTGGTAGCAATCCAATTCATGGCACATACGGCAATAGTGTATTACATATTCATGCTCATCTTATTGAACCAGACCTACATGCACTAGAACAGGGTGAGACATGGAAATTCAAATTTGGCCAACCAAAAAACTACAAGAGCGACAAATAGAATACTATTTGGCATACCAGCAATTCATGACTAGACTCCGCTATGGATGAAATCAGTCTTCACAAAAATTATTTCTACACCCTGACTTTTGAGCACACGTTCCCCATCGAGAACTCCATATCCATCAGCATAAT
>CAIUOX010000019.1 GCA_903900935.1 uncultured bacterium | reverse complement strand
TCTTTCCTGATAAAATCTCTATCTCCTTCACAACTTGTTCAATAACATGCGTACATATCTTTTTATCTTCATGATTTCCATGGTATTCGTGAAAGTGTAATGGTCGACCAATATTTATTTTAACAATTTTTTTCAATTTTGGTCTCAAATCATGTTTTGACATGATTTCATATGTACCCTTTATACCAACTGGAATAATCGGAACTTTATGTTCAAGAGCATATCTAGCAGTACCATTGAATACCTTGAGCATCTTGTCTACGTGTGGAGAACGCGTACCTTCAGGGAAAATACCAACTAATGTATTTTTTTGTAGATGTTTTTTTACTGATAGATGCACAAATGACTTATCACTAGAATTTCGTTCAACCCTTATTTGACCAGTGAATATCATTATAGGACGCCACATCATACTTTCAAAAAATTTTTCAGCTGCAAGAAAATGAACATTTCTTGGCGCAACAGCAGAAAAACATATAAAATCAAAGAAACTCTGATGATTAAAGGCCAACAGAGCTGCTCCTGATTTTGGTATATTATCTAAACCAGATACTTTTGATACAAAAACTATCCTTACTAATGGCCCAACTATTTTGCGAAAAAAATAATACGCTATAGAAATAAATGGATTGTCAGATGAAATAGCCTTGAACATAGGTTAAATTATATACTTTTTTACTATAGCAGTAAACGAGCTTTGCTAATATAATTAAATAAAATACAATGACAATTTCGATATATTCAATATTGATATGGACGATTTCTCTCATGGTTGCCGGCCTAACAATCCTGACATATATAAGTACACAAAAAGTATCTGGTCGATCATTCGGATTTTGCATATTTTGTGTATGCATCTGGATGACTGGAATTGGATTTCTGATTTCTGCTAATAACTATGAAATTGCGACATTTCTGAATAGATTTATATATTTTATTTGTAGTCTTATTGCTACATCATTTTTATATTTCTTTTTTACTCTTCCAAAAGACAATCCTCCAACAAAACATATACTGATACTTCTAGCTATATTGGAGATTATTCTTTTTTATTTATTCTTCTTTACCAACTTGATGGTACATGATGTATTTAAATTAGATTCAATATCAGCATGGGGTTGGCATTTTGGAACTTTGTCATTTTTATTTGAAATATTTTTTCTTGTATCATTTGTAATTGGTCTTACAAAGATGTTTAATGAATATAAAAAATGTAAAGATGTATCTTCAAAAAACCATATAAAGTACTTATTTTTAATAATTTTATTTGGATCAATACCTCCATTTTTTATTTCTATAATATTTCCACAACTTGGTTATTTTGACTTAAACTGGCTTGGACCAATATCAACAATTTTCTGGATCTCCATCATGACATATTCCATCATTCAGCATCGTCTATTCAATATCAAAATAATAACTATTGAAATAGCCATATTTATGCTATGGATTATTCTCTTGATAAGAATATGTTCAATGGAGGACATTCACAGCATTATTGAAGAAATCTGCTTACTAATCATAAGCATAGTATTTGGCATACTCCTAATTCGTGGCACATTGCATGAAATAGACCAAAATGAGCATTTTGAAAGACTTACAGACGAACTGCATCGAGCTTATATTGAACTTCAAAAGAAGAATTAAGTATTGAAGAGAGTATTTACCTCATTCCACATAGCCTGAGAAACTTCTAAACAAGGAATGTCTCGTGCAACGGTATGTGGTGCACCAATATTCACATATAGCTCTCTACGAAAAAACTTATGATTTCCTTGTCGAAATGAAAGTGGAAGGACAGATGCACCTGTTTTCTGAGCCAAAAGAGCTGCACCATTCCTAAATGGACCAACTTTGCCATCCGGCATAATACTTCCTTCGGGATAGACTACGATACTACCACCTTGTTCAATAATGTGAATAGGTTTTTTTAGATTTTCCTCAATACCTTTTTTAGGAATAACAGTAAATACACCAAACAATGCATATACTATATCCACGAACCCTACAACTGAAAAGAAATTCATGACTGGAGAATTGAATTTTTTCACTGCCATAAAACGAAGTGGCAAATGTGGCGTAGCAAATCCAAGAATAAGACGGAACAAGAAACTATCATAAAAAGAAATGTGATTTGAAACGATGATGAACGGAGAGTGTACTGCCTTGAAGTGTTCCCTACCGGTCATGGTGAGTCTAAACATTATATGAAAAAGGATATAGGCAATTGGCCACGTACAAAACTGAGTAATACGAGCAAATTGATTTATAATACGTTCTCTAGAAGAGTGACATCCTGTTGAACTATAATGTTGGGTAGAAGTTTGTGGAGTAATAAGCATAAGAATTTTGGATACTTGAATGTCTGATATCTGTAATATTCATAAGTATATCATATATTATGGCTCAATGGAGGCTTGTATAAGTATAAGACTTTTACCCAATAACACACAAAACCCCAGAAACTGGGGTTTTGTGTGTGATATCAAAAATTATTTTAACTTTCTACGACAGTAGTGTCACCAACGTTCATATTGACCATATTACCCTTTGGAGACCCGCCACACATCATCTGTAAATGCCACGCGTCGACTGGTATACCTATTGTTTCTATCTTCTTCAAACCAATACTGTTTTGAACTATTGCTGAAGGTAGCCCATTATTAATCCATGTACTTTCATAATTTGAATATCCTGGTCTATCACGAGTTATTGCCCACGTACATCCAACATCCGAATTGAGCCAGTATAGATAGAATGGGGTAGCACTATTTTCATTAACAGATGTTCTATTCAAAGCACTAGCCTCAGCTGCAGTATCCCCTACAAACAACTTATATGTGCCAGCTGGAGAACTAATTCCTGAGTTTAAAACAAACGAATCACATTGAATTAATTTTCGATTTGGATTAGGTGAAGTGCTGTCACTTATTAAAACAGTAGGTTGGTATACACCAGCTACATAACTAAGGTTTAGGGGAGCCACAGAATAAGGTGCAGTACCACCAGAAAATGTCATTGTAGGATTAACAACCATAGACTGTGAACCACTTGGTAATATATAAGGAGATCCTGGGAATTTACACGTACCAGTGAGAGATGACGGTGGAATGGTTGGGCCACCATATGTCAATGTTACTTGGTTGCACTGAATTTTAACTTGATCTGTAGAACTTCTTTTTAGAACCACTGTTGGACTAAATGTGCCAAACGAATTAAATGTAATAGATGTTGAAATCCAAGATGCATCACTTGATCCAGATCCTTTAGTGAGAATAAGATTTTGACTTATTAAACCGGTGAATGAAACTGTCACAGGATAAGAAGAATAAGTTGCTGGAGATATCTCACACGTCCCAGAAAGATTTGATGCCGCGACACCAAATGTAGCACTGACTGATTTTGCTGCATTCATAGTAACTGCGCATGTTGGCAAAGTACCAGTACATGCACCACTCCAACTAGTAAATGTATATCCAGTTGTTGTTGCTACAGTAAGATTTACAGTTGTTCCCAAAGTATATTGAGCAGAACATCCTAAACCACCAGCTGATGTACATGATATACCACCACTACCTGTTACAGTACCGCCAGAACCTGTCGCTGTAACTGTAAGAGTAACTGGAGCAAGTGTAAATGCTGCAGTAACAGTCTTTGAAGCATCGACGGTGACATCGCATGTCAACCCTATACATGCAACACCACTCCATCCAGTGAAACTAGAACCTGTCACATTTGTTGCTGTCAATGTAACAGATGTTCCTGGAGAATATTGAGTTGAACAAGTTCCAGTATCTGTTGTACCATCGTGTGCGCATGAAATATTTCCAATTGAACTCGTAATTGTGCCCGAACCAGTACCAGATCCTGCTACAGTAAGAGTTGGATTAGATATAAATTCTGCGGTAACGATTAATTCTTGTGCTGGCAATCCTGGTTTTGCAGTAGTGCTAGGAGCTGGATTTATAGAAGCTGGTGCCCAATAATTAACTCCAGCTTTATTTATACCAAATATAAAATATCCACTACCAGGAGCGGTATAAGCTGTTGTGTATGTATCTGCAACTAACTTAGTAAACGAATCTATCACCTGTTGAGTTTCATTGAATAAAGAAGGTGTTGCTGGGAAATAACTCCATAATATCGAGCGACCAATAGTTGTAGTTACTGCAATTACAAATGTGACATCGGTACGATTGGAATTGGCTTTGTGATCAAATACAAAATAGGAACCTGTTTCTGATTTGTATGAACGATATACTGCCATTTTATTTGCTGCCAAATTTTCAGTAAATGGATCTGTGCCAACAGCGTATTCATAAATATTTGGTATGCCGTCATTATCAGGATCAGCCATCTCATCACCTATAGTAGAACTTGCAGAAAGAACAGACGCTGAAAATACAAGACTCTTCCATTGGCTATATGTTGTTGCCATATCACCAACGTTTGGTGTTTGTATAGGCATAGTAATCTGACATGTTGATGCGGTACCAGTACATGCACCACCCCATCCCTTGAATGAAACATTCTGCGAAGTTGTTGCGGCAGTCAGATTCACAACTGTACCAGGACTGAGTGAAGCCACACATCTATTACCACCAACCGAAGTACATGATATATTCCCAATATTGCCAATAACTTTGCCACCAGTACCAGTTGTAATAACAGTTACTCTTGGATTTAAGGTGAATGATGCAGTTGCTGTTTGAGCATGGCCACCAG
>CAIUOX010000018.1 GCA_903900935.1 uncultured bacterium | reverse complement strand
GGTTACACGAAAATAGCCAAAGCGCCCGACTACGGTCTGGCTCAGTCAATCCTCGGCACGGATTTCATTACGCCCGAGGAAGTCACCAAGGCTCGCCCGAGCATCGTTTACACCGTCGAACAGATCACGGCTCTCGCCGAAAGTCTGCCCTCGGAGGACGTGCTCAAGTGGTGCAAGGAAAACGGTTACGCCGTCATCCCCGCACCGCCCACGGCGATGTCCACGCTCGACGTTCGGGAGATCCAGTCCGCCCACTTCTACTCGAAGACGGGTGGGTGGTATGCCGATCAGAAGTTCGCCCGCGAGGACAAGACGTCCTTCGGCTGGCTCCTGATCAAGAAGACGCCTGTTTCGAACTCGACCAGCAAAAACTGGAACGAGCAGAACAAGCTTCTCTCCGCACTCGAGAAAGTTCCGAACGCCGCTGAGATGAGCTGGTTCATTACGACCTATTTCGAGGTTCGTGGTGTCCGACTCTTCGAAGGCGTTTACGTTCGGACGTCCAGTCTCGACTCGTACGGTCTCCGTGTCTACGTCGGCTGCTTCGTTTCCGGCGGGGCTCCACGTCCACTACTATTTGGACGGCTACCGCGTCGACCTCCTCGGGTTGTCGGGTGCCAGGAAGTGATTCTTGATCCCTTGAGGGCTTGTCCCTCTTGAACACTTGAGCCTCCGCGGATTTTTTCGCGGGGGCTCTTTTCTATTCAATTTTCACTATTCATTTTGTTATTTTAATTTTGGGTTTGAAGAAAACAATTAACTGATGTTTTTACTAGTTTGTTACTTTTTACTCGATTTTATCTAGGAGAACTTTGTAGTATACTTAATAGTATTAATAATCTACATAATAATATCACTATGCCCCCACAAGAAAATACAAATACTCAGGCACCAGTTACTCCGCCTGTTGTGTCGCAGACTCCTCCTGTGACTCCGGCTTCTTCTACGCCGAGATCCACATTTTCGATGGACTCTATGACGAAGAATAAAAAATTTATGGATACCATAAAGACATTTGTTATATATGGTGCCATAGTATCAGTTGCAAACTGTGCAGTTGGTATTGTTATTTCAATGTTACATTTTTCAGGTTCATATGAGACTGTGAATGTTGCCGTACTTGTTATGTCTCTCATTACTGGTGCAATATTAGGAGCTATCTGTGGCGCATTGTTCTTCTTCTTTTTTGGGCCTGTACACAATTGGATCAAAAACAATTCATTCTTGTCTAGTTATATTCATGATATATTCAGTCTATTCTGGAAGCCATTCCTCGTTGGAATAGTTATTTCTGCAGCTTTTAGCTTGTTGTCTATACTCGGACTTGGGGCTTCTATAGCTACTCTTTCTGGTGGATATGCAGTAGTAAGTATAGGCTCATTGTTTATTGGATGGATCATTGCTTTTGCTGCCAATATTGCTATCTACTATTTATACGCAAAAACAATCTCATCAAAATTAAGTTCACACTACCCTTGGTAATAATCAATACAAAAAATACCTCTTTGAAAGAGGTATTTTTTGTATGTGCGATCTACCTCCATCCTCCAAGAATAGCTCCACTAATGATTAGATTGAGTAGCATTGCTCCAGTGCTGATGAGTACAAGCTTCAAAGGCTTGCGTTCCCAAAGGATACTTCCTATACCAGATGTTGCATAGAAACCAATCCATGCAAGCAAACCAAGTGTAGCACCATCAATAGCAGTGCTGATTTGCATTGTGGCAATAGCGAATCCAAGTATGAACATGGTGACAATAAAAAGTAGAAACTGTATCCCGTATAGCTTCCACATGCCTTTTGTTTGTGCAACGGTGATATCTTTTGGACCAGTGTTGGTAAGAGTCATCCACTGTTTTCCAAAGATTGCTGGTGAGTACCATATTGCTCCAATGATGAAACTAACGATAGACGCTATAAGAATTGACCATATATTGATTGACATGGTGTATATATTAACTTGTATATAGCAATGCTAGCACACTATGTTTTTCATGCCAGCTGGCTATTTGGAATACGTATAGTAAATATAGTTCCACGTTTTTTGCAACTTTCAACCAAAATGGATCCATGAAGTTCATCTTCGATGATTCCTTTTACAGTAAATAATCCTATTCCTGTACCTCTTGGCTTCGTAGTGAATGATTGTTTCCATATATTGGGCATATTTTCTAATGATATACCACAACCTGTATCAACGACCGTGATTGCAGAGAATTCTTTTTCTTTTGATACGGATATGGTTACTAATTGTTCCTCGTCTGAATTATGTTGCGAATGCTCGTACGAATCAATTGCATTTGAAATGAGATTTATGCATAGCTGTTGAACTCTGACTGGATGAATATGAATAATGATAGGAATGCGGATACAAGATTCATGGATACATATTGTCGTACTAGCCATTCTTGCTTTGTACACCAACATATCTTTTGCTATGGAAAGTTCATCAAGCAAGTTTGCAGTCGTCGTATGCATTTGTTCTGGGGTGGTGATAGATTTGCGTATACTTTGCATGAATGAATTCATACGTTGAGAAGCCTGTGCAGTCTTGCGTATGATGTCACGTGCCTCTTCGGTATTGTGCATTGTATTGATACATTCAAGATAGAGCGATATTGAAGATAGTGGACTCATTAGGTCATGAAATAGCCCCTGCGAGATTTTGCCAAATTGAGCAATTCGTTCTAATTCTCGGTACTTTTCTTTTTCCACATATAGTAGATCTTTGGTGCACTTGGGTATTTGCTTTTCAAGTGAGTTTCGTTCTTCCGTAAGTGCATCTTCGTTCCTCCGTGCATGACGTGCGGAGGTTCGAATGTGTTTGTTGAATAATGTGAAGATACAACTGATACATACAATAATTCCTCCGTACGTTAGTATTTCAGAATGTGCGGTCATGATAAGTAAAATAGCCCCACCGACTACTTTGATGAATAAAAAAGTCGGTGGTTAAAATATCCATACGCGTCTGCCAACGGTACGAAATATAAGCTATTTTATGTGCGATTAGAGGTGAGGTGTGAACCCTTACAGTTCGGGTCTGTAGGATACGAAATACTAGAAATATCATGCCACCACCTTTTGTTTATAAACGTTACTTCGACGAGTAACTGAATATATCGTATCAATAGTAAATGAAGATTGAGTGAAAAAAGAATCAAATTATAATGAAGAAACGTCTTTTTTATTATCATTAGAATTTTTTACAAGCGCGCAAGATGTTCAGGTTTATCAATGATATAGCCTCTTCCTGGGAGATTACGGATTAGGTCTAGTCTATTTCCAAAATTTATCTTTTTGCGGAGATTGCGTATATGAGCTTCGACTGTATTTGAAAAGGGGTCATTGTCTGCTGTCCACACATGCTCAATGATCGACGTTCGTGAGAGCATGATACCTTTGTGTCGCATAAAATATTCAAGCAGACCAAATTCTTTGCGGGTGAGGTGAATTGTTTTTCCATTTCTGGATACAACATTTGTTTGAGTATTGAGAGTAAGGTCATGCACTTTAATAATATGTTCTTGGATCTGTGCAGGTCGTCGTGTCAGAGCTTTGAGGCGAGCACGTAATTCATCAAGAGAGAATGGTTTTGTCATATAATCATCTGCACCATGCTCGAGTACCTCTATCTTTGTCTCTGTTGCATCCAATCCTGATAGAAAAATAATTGGTGTGGATTTGCCAGCGTTACGAATGTCTTTGCATACGATGAGACCACTCTTTTTTGGCAGAGAATAGTCGAGTACAATAGCATCATATTCATAGCTACGAGCCATGAATGAACCGTCGGCACCATCAAAAGATACATCGGTTGTGTACGAGTGTGAAGACAATCCATCACGAACCATTTCCGCAGTAGCTTTATCGTCTTCAACAATTAATATTTTCATAAGTAGAGAAATTATATCAGAACTATATAAAACGCAAAATCACTTAGTGGCAACAGGAGGGTGCATATGCACCCTCCTGTTGC
>CAIUOX010000017.1 GCA_903900935.1 uncultured bacterium | reverse complement strand
TACCATTGACGAGAAGCAGGAATCTTATTTAAGGCCGGTCTTTGACAAACTTTTCCCGGTCATTGCCATTTCAACCTGGGGAGAAGTCCCGGATGATTTTGATTACACCTTCATTTGCATATGAAAATTTAGCTGTACCAGTAATAGTTGCCCAATTACAACCTAAACTATTATTAAAAATTGCATTACCATTAACTTTACCACCGTTGCAGACTGAAGTATTAAATATAGCATCTCCAAATATTTCTCCACTTTCATTATTACTTGAATCATTAAAAGTAACATTACCTACAATAGGACCTTGATTACTACTTGAGCCATTAAAAGTAGTGTCACCATTTATGATTACTCTATTACTACTTGAATTATTAAAAGTAGCATTACCATTTATTATATTTTGATTACTACTCGTATCATTAAAGGTTGTAGAACCGGTGAGATTACTATTATTAAAACTTGAATCATTAAATATCCATTGTGTTATAGCAATATTATCCTCTCCGAGGATAGCATTAGAAGTTCCACTACCCCATATTCCTCCACTAGACATAGTAATTATTCCGTCACTAGCGTTTGTGAATTTAGCATTACCAATAATGGTGCCTTCGTTATAACTTGAATTACTAAAAGTAGCATCTCCAATAACAATATTATAATTGGAACCCGAATTATTAAAAGTAGCATTACCCATAATAATGCCATGATTCTTTGCTGAACTATTAAAAGTAGCATCGCCAATAATAGTGCCGTAGTTCTTTGCTGAACTATTTAAAATCATATTACCAATAATGGTGCCGTAATTATTACTACTTAAAGTAATATTTCCAATTATATCTACATATATATTTTTATCTCCACTAAATGTAATATTTGCTGTTTGAGCATCAATAAAAGTTGGTTGTATCCAAGTATTTGTGTTGGCGGTAGGACGATTAGAACCAGTAATAATCGTAATGTCGTTTGTGGTAGGTAATTCTGTGGCTTCAGTATTATGATCAGCATCTGTATACCAGTTTTCTAGATTATTCCAATCAGTACTTCCTGTGCTATACCAGTATTTAATATGAGAGATATAACTAGGTGAGTCGGTGGCTGGATAGACCTCAATTTGGTTATATGGGAAAGTAGATATATTTGTATAAGAGAAAGTGATAGAACCCTCTGAATCAGAGGAAATAGTGTCATATAAAACATTGTTTACCCTGATTTTATATGAGGTGTTAGAAGATAAGTTGGTAATAGTATGACTAACTGTTATATTCGCTGTGGTAGATCCTATTTCTGTCCAATTCTTATAGTCTATATTTGTTGGGTTCCAGTTAATTATATTTAAACCAACAGCACCAGATGTGGGAGTAATGGTTAGTGGTACATTTTCTATAGTTAAATTATTATTAGCTGGAACTATTGCTCTTAGCGTAGTAGTACCAGTTGAATCTATAGTACTTAGAGTGTTTTGGAATGGACGAGAATTATTAGGAATTGTGAGAAAAGCTGGATCATTGGTTAAGCCGAAATTTTGTAATATTATTGAATAACTATTTGAATCAGTGGTAGAGGCAGTAGCAGAGAGTAATTCAATATTGGTGCCCCATTGAGCATTAGAATTAGTCATGCCAACATGTGGAGTGGTTGTATATTTATATGTCCAATCAATATAGCTTGGATCGGATGGGGTAGATTGCCAACGCGGATAACGGTAAGGAGGGCTTAATGTAGCTATATATTTAATACCTAACCAATACCAACTATTTGATGAATTCATTTTCCAATTGATATTTGAAAATACTAAGTTATTTGCTGTTGGTGTATTTGTTGTTGTTACACTTGTAGATAAATCAACACTAGTTGCATCATAGCTCCTAGTCTTCTTGATACCAAAAGAACCACTAACTGGTTGTGTACCAGTATACTGGTTATAAAGAAAGACATGTGTTGAAAAAGAAGAGAGTAATGATGAAATAGGGAAATCTATTGGTAATTGATCGGGAGACGCTTGAACCCAAATACCACAAGTTCTTGTTTCAACACTTTGTGGGGGAGTTAATAATAAAGAACCATTATCATTTCCAGTACCATAAGGTGGTTTTCCTCCTCCTATTTGCTCATGCGTAGTATAATCATCTCTAAAATAATATCTAATTGTCCCAGTACTAGAATCAACGAAATATTGATTTGTTGTTGTAGAAGTATTATCACTTGAATCAGTAACAGAAATAATAATAGAATAAGTACCTTTTCTTGTGACTGGAAAACTACCAGTGATTCTATTACTCACCTTGCTAATTTCAGTAACAGTTTCTGTTGGACTGGTAGTAATAGAATAAGTACAAGTTGGGCAAGCGGTACCATCATGATCAAAGATAGAGACATCAAAAATAGCTGTGTCATTTTGATTGAGTGCTTGTGTAGAAGATGTAGCAAAAACAGCCATGTCTGCCGCATAAACACGGTTTGAAAAACCAAAAACAGCACTTAATATTATTATAGGTAAAAAAAATAAAAAACGGTTTTTCATTGAGTTTCTACTTGGTAAATTAATTAATTTAATCTTATGATAACATAAATTATCGATTAAGAGTTAAATTAGTTTATTCGTGCAATTAATGACATAAAACCTCTTTTCGCATATAATTATCCTATGAATCTTAGTGCCAAACTTGAAGCAATCCTCTTTTGGAAAGCCGAACCAGTATCATTCAAGAAACTTGCAACACTTTTGAATGTGGATATTCCTACAATAAAAGCATGCGTGCAAGAATTGGAAAACTCCCTGAAGGGAAGGGGACTTACTCTTGTTCAAACTGATGAAGAAGTGATGATTGGTACCGCAAAAGAATTGTCTCCACTGATTGAACAGCTCACAAAAGAAGATCTCACTCGTGATCTCGGAAAAGCTGGTCTTGAAACTCTTTCTATTGTTTTGTATCAAGGACCTATTTCTCGTGCAAACATTGATTACATACGTGGAGTCAATTCTCAGTTTATTTTGAGAAACTTACTAATTCGAGGACTTGTTGAGCGCATAGACAATCCAAAAGACGCCAGAAGCTTTCTATACAAGACAACATTAGCATTACTCTCACATCTTGGTGTATCAAAAACCAATGATCTTCCAGAATACAATCAAGTCAGGCAAGATATTGAAGCATTCAAGCAATCCACAGTTCAGCAGAATGATATATCACCACCTTCTGATGCTACAATAGAGCAGTAATGTCGGCGCATGCAAAAAAAATAGACAGATTTTTTCTTATATCAGTAGCCTTGCTGACATTTGGTGGTTTTATTGTATTTCTATCAGCATCACTTGGACTTCTTACACAAGATAATATCAGCCTTAGTTCAGTAGCTTTCAAGCAGACAATGAGTTTACTTATTGGAATTGGAGCATTTTATATATTCTCAAAAATTCCGTATATATGGATTCGAAAAATAGCACTGTTCATTTTTTTGGGATCTATTGTCGTAAACCTGCTCTTATTTGTGCCATCATTATCACATTTTCATGGTGGTGCTACTCGCTGGATTACGATAGGCTCACTCTCATTTCAGCCATCAGAATTACTGAAAATAGCATTTATCATATATCTAGCAGCATGGGTCCATTTCACAAAAGACAAAATTAAGACATTAAAATTTGGTCTAATACCATATGCGATTATTGTGGCAATTTTGAGTGCACTTCTGCTTGTACAATCAGACACCGATACATTAGTTATTATTGCAGGCACTGGTGCAATAATGTTGCTTATAGCAGGAGTTCCTATACGACATATGATTATTGCAGGACTTGCAATGGCTTTATTGGTCGTTGGAATAATATATACTCGCCCATATGCCATGAAGCGAGTGCAGACTTTTTTCAATAAAAGCGCTGATACGCAAGGCGCTGGATATCAAATCAACCAATCACTCATAGCAATTGGTTCTGGACAAATCACTGGCCGTGGTTTCGGCCAAAGCATACAAAAATTTGGATACTTGCCACAGCCTACTGATGATTCTATTTTTGCTGTTGCTGCTGAAGAATTTGGTTTCGTTGGTACGATCATCTTATTACTCTTATACCTATCATTTGCAACAAGTGCATTCCGCATAGGAAATAGATCACCTGATATATTTGGTTCATTAGTGGCGATTGGTATTGGCATCCTCGTAATCACTGAATCATTCATGAATATGGCAGCAATGCTCGGCCTACTGCCACTTTTTGGCGTACCATTATTATTTGTATCTCATGGAGGAACTGCTCTCATTATTACACTCGCATCAGCTGGAATAGTCGCAAATATTTCAAAATATAGTAAATAATAGAAGATTACTATTTATTTTTGATATCCTTTATTAGTACTTCGTATTATAATAGTTCTATGAAAATATTATTTACTGGAGGAGGCACGGGTGGTCATTTTTATCCAATCATCGCTATTGCCCAAGCCATTCGCCACAAAGTGAATGAAACAAAGGTTCTTCCACCACAATTTTTTTTCATGTCTCCAACAAAATACAATGCTCGAGCATTATTTGATAATGAGATTGAATATATAGGAGTTCCTACAGGCAAAATTCGCCGTTATTTTTCTATCCTCAACTTTACGGATATATTCAAGACAATATATGGTATTATTTCTGCGACCATAAATATGTTCTCTATATATCCTGATGTAGTATTTGGCAAAGGCGGATATGCAAGTTTCCCAGCTTTATTTGCTGCGCGCATCCTTCGCATACCAGTCATAATTCATGAATCAGATAGCAGGCCTGGTCGCGTCAATATGTGGGCTTCAAAATTCGCCAAAAAAATCGCAATCTCATATCCTGAAGCTGCCCAATATTTCAAAAACCAAAAAGATAGAGTAGCATATACAGGCAATCCTATACGCGCAGAGATAGCTCAACCATTGACCAATGGCGCCCATGAATTCCTGAAGCTTGAACAAGAGATTCCTATTGTTCTTATTCTCGGTGGTTCTCAAGGATCTACAACTATCAATGACACTATTTTGAGCAGTTTGCCAGAACTTCTCAATCGATACCAAGTCATTCATCAGACAGGTAAAAAAAATATCGACGAAATCCAATCAACCGCCAATGTAATCCTCAAAGACCACCCATATTCATACCGATATCATCCATTTGATTACTTAAATGAATTGGCCCTACGTATGTCAGCGGGAGTTGCTGATATTGTGATTTCTCGGGCTGGTTCAACTATATTTGAGATCGCCGCATGGGGTACGCCATCAATCCTTATTCCATTGCCAGAAAATATAAGCCATGATCAGATAACCAATGCATTCGCATATGCAAAGACTGGAGCAGCATTGGTCATAGAAGAGAATAATCTCAGCTCTCATGTATTAATTGAAGAAATAGAGCGCATACATGGATCTCTGAGCATTACTACAGCAATGAAGGATCATGCCAAGCAATTTGCTCGTCTTGACAGTGCTTCAGTTATCGGTGACGCTATACTAAGCATAGCCCTAGAGCACGAAAAATAGGCATAGAATAAGGCATATTTTACTTATTAGGAAAATATGTTTTTAATATCTATTCATACTAAATAGTGCTATACTTACGTTTCAAAAGTCGTTTATTAAATTACCAATTAACACTATATTTTTATGAATCCTAATCAAAGTGGCATCAAGACATGGCAGTGGGTTGTGACAGTTGTGGTTATCATTGCTCTTATTATTATCGGTATTATGGTTTTTGGAAACAAAAAAACTGACACTTCAGATACTTTGGGTACTGATCTATCAACAAATCAATCATCTACAGACACAACCAACCGTGTATCTCTCTTGGATCAGTATCCGGGCAATGTCGTTTATTTGACTTCAGTTCAGCTCGTTGCTCCAGGTTGGGTTGTCATTCATGAAGACAATAGTGGTCAGCCAGGAGATATCATAGGTTCTGCCTATTTTGACAAGGGTATCAATCCAGGAAAAATTACTCTTACAAAGTCTATGGTTGATGGTCGCACATATTATGCGATGCTACACTCTGACGACGGCGACAAAAAATTCAACGCTACCAAAGATCTTCCTCTAAAAAATACTGCTGGTAGTATTATTATGCAGATATTCCACGCTTCAATCTCAGTCAGCAATGAAATCAAGGGATAATTAAAACAAATTTTTATTCATCAAAAAACCACTTGAGTAAGTGGTTTTTTGATGAATAAAAACTAATTTTATACTATAATACTCATATGAATGTTATAACTCGTTTTGCTCCATCACCAACAGGATATCTTCATGCTGGCAATTACCGCACAGCTCTATTTGCATATATTTTTTCACATCAAAATAAAGGTTCATTCATTTTGCGCATAGAAGACACCGACAAAGACCGATCAAAAAAAGAATATGAAGACAATATCATAGACAGCTTAAATTGGCTCGGTTTGAAATATGACAAGATGGAACGCCAATCAGACCGCGCAGATATTCATGCAAAATATATTCAAAAATTAATAGATTCTGGGCATGCCTATATCTCAAATGAAATCGAACGTCAGAAGATCAATGATGCCAAGTTGGGCGAATCAACAGATGGTGAATCATCTAAAAATATCAAAAAAGCTAGCCGTGATACGGTTATACGCTTCAAAAATCCAAATAAGAAGGTTGTTTTTGAAGACCTTATCCGTGGTCATATCGAATTTGATACAACCGAACTTGATGACTTCGTGATAGCACGAAGCTTGAATGAGCCAGTATTCCATCTTGCAGTAGTTATAGACGATGCAGAAGAGGGAATAACTCACATTATTCGTGGAGAAGATCATATATCAAATACACCTCGTCATATTTTATTATATGAGGCACTCGGCTTTGTAGTTCCACAATATGCTCATATTCCACTATTACTATCAACAGATAGATCAAAACTTTCCAAGCGTAAGGGTGCATTGCCCATCACCGAATACCGCCAACGTGGCTTTATGCCAGAAGCAGTCATCAATTATCTCTCATTACTTGGATGGCATCCGTCTGATGAACGTGAGATATTAAGCCTTGAAGATATTATCAAGGATTTTTCTCTTGAACGAGTCCAGAAAAGTGGTGCTATATTTGATGAAGAAAAGCTACTTTGGTTTAATAGAGGGTATATTGCAAAGTTAACTGATGATCAATTCAGCTCACAGGCTCAAACCTTTATTCCAGAATGGTTGCATACTCATAGCGATCAATTCAAGAAACTGATTCCTCTTCTACGCGAAAAAATAGGCACTTTCGGTGATATACAAAAACTCTTTGACGCAAATGGCGAGCTTGCATTTATCAATACTATTTATAACTATGATTCAAGTATGCTTCTGTGGAAGAAAAATCCTGATCCTATTATAGCCAAAAAACATTTGGAAGAATCATACAAAACTCTCAATGAAAAAGCTGAGTCAGAATTTACTCCAGATATCATAAAACAAGCTTTGTGGCCATATGCAGAAACAAATGGCAAAGGCGATGTCTTGTGGCCACTTCGCATTGCTATCACCGGACAAGAACGCTCTCCAGACCCATTTACTTCAATTTCTCTTATTGGCAAAGAAAAAACCTTACAAAGAATAGACACCGCAATTAAGAAATTGTCATGACTTATGACAAAATACCGAAACATAGTTTATTATAAATCTATCATCTTATTTGTATTTATTTTTCTAAGTATTTTTTTCTTAGCACCAATATCATCTAGAATTTCTACAGTCTTCGCACAAACAACTGACTTACAATCAAAGATCAATCAAAGCACTGCACTTATTCAAGCATTACAAAAAGAGATTCAAGGGTATCAAAAACAACTTGATGATGTAAGTAGTCAAGCAGACTCACTATCTTCAACTATCAAATCTCTCGACCTAACACAAAAGAAGCTAGCGACTGATATCAAAGTTACTGAAAATAAGATTGCTACAAAAAATCTAGAGATACAAGCATTAACAGGCCAGATTACCAACAAAGAAAGCACAATCAGTGATGACCAGCGTATCATCAAATATACATTCAATAGTATAGACCAATTTGGTGATCAAAGTCTTCCTGAGCTTGTGCTAGGAGGCCAGTCAATCGGAGAAGTATTGAATTCATTGGATCAAATTAGTTCAATACAAAAAAATCTTTTTAGTCGCATAGATTCACTACGAAATACAAAAACCAAGTTAGAAGGGAATCGCACAGCAAGTCAAAAAGCAAAAAATGACCTAGTTGCGCTCAATAGTCAAATAAAAGACCAGCAAGCTATAGTACTTTCTACTACTGCCGAAAAAAATGCATTGCTCACCCAGACAAAGCAATCAGAATCTCAATATAGAAAATAGTAGCTGATAGACAAGCTCAGGCTGATGCTATACAACAAGAAATAAATAGCTATGAATCTCAACTCCATCTCGGAATTAACATTTCTAATATTCCACACACTGGTTCAGGAATATTATTGTGGCCACTCGACAATCCTATAGTCACCCAATATTTCGGCAACACTGCATTCTCAGCAAAAAATCCTCAAATATACAATGGAAAAGGACATAATGGAATTGATTTTAGAGCATCGATCGGCACACCCATCAAATCAGCTCTTTCGGGAACAGTTATTGGCGTAAGTAATACCAGTGCAATACCTGGTTGCTATTCATATGGCAAATGGATCATGATCAAGCATCCAAATGGCCTCTCAACTCTCTATGCACACTTATCTTTGCAAAGCGTGCGTATTGGAGATTACGTAGAAACAGACAAAATCATCGGCTATAGTGGCAATACTGGTAACGTAACTGGTCCGCATCTTCATTTTGGTGTGTATGCAAGCGATGGTGTACGCATTACCTCGATTACACGTAGCGCTTTCCCAACATCACACTGTATTGGCGCAGTCATACCATTTGCAGATTATAATGCATATCTGAACCCACTATCATATCTATAAGCTAACTATTGATTATTCTTAGCATACATGTGTATAAGGTAAGCTACACCATACATTAATAATACGATACAATATGAGCATGGAAAAACAGCCCAATCAAAAGGGAATCATTAAAATTATAATTCTTATTATTATCGCTCTCCTTATACTCAGTTATTTTGGTATCAGTCTAAGAGCTGTCATCAATTCGCCAGTAACTCAAGACAATATTTCATATACAACTACAAGTAGTATAAACATCTGGAATACATATCTCAAAAAACCTACTGCATATATCTGGAATGATATATTCATCAATCTTATTTGGAACCCAGCGATCAATAATATCAATAATATCAATAATATAAAAAGTAGTCCGAGCATATTGACCTCTCCCACATCTACGCCACAAACTATCCACTTATAAACAACAAATAAAAAAAGCACTTACCAAGGTGCTTTTTTTAGTATATCCTTATGACACCATGAGATACATATCATTTCTTGCTCAATCATTCAAAGACTTCAGAACTACCGGAAGTTTTTTGCCATCTCAACGATTCCTTATAAATAAATTGATTGAACCAGTAGATATGAATGCATCATGTGTTATTGAGCTTGGTGCCGGTGAAGGTTGTGTAACTCGTGGATTGGAAAAGAAACTTTGTGACAAAACTCTCATTCTCTCATTTGAAGTAAATTCAAAGCTCATGGCCCTCAACAAAAGCAAACGACCAAAAACTATTCTCATCGAAGACCTGGCACAAAATCTCAAGTACCATATCCAAAAGCACAATATATCTCACATAGACTATGTAATATCTAGTTTACCACTCGCTTCACTTGGCAAGAATGAGACCCGAAAGATCCTGTCAATCATCGCCAAAAATATGACTCCAGAAGGGAAGTTTATCCAATATCAATATTTACTCCTCAATCGAAAAGATTTAGAGAAAAATTTTAGCAATATCAGCATACAATTTGTTCCACTCAACATTCCTCCAGCATTCGTATACGTCTGCAAAAAATAGCTTCACTCCAAATAGACTAGAGAAACACAAAAATCAAAAGATTGATCAGGGGAGTCGTCATTTGTGTATGCTAGGTTATATACATAGCCAAACACTGTATATAGACCATACCAAAAGATATATTGTGCGACATACTATATTTCCACGTCGATTCCTCAAAATAGTCCTTCCCCATCAATATAGTACATTTAACTATGTTTAGTCTGCCATGACGATTCAAATATTCCAAAGAAAAAACGCATCCATGTAAGTATGCGTTTTTTCTTTGGAGGAACCTTGTATACGTATAGTATACAAAATACCCCAACAAGACTTTAAGATTAATTTCTAGCAAGCTCTAATTCATGATGAGACCAACACGATGAAGATGAACTCCATGGTTGTAGACCAAACTTGGCATGAAGGTACTTGGCATAATCCACATTACCCTCTACTGTATATATGTTATACCCAAGCTTGAGTGCTTGATCAGAATGATATTTTTCATTAATCTGCATAACACCAACATCGGCCGAGTTTACCTTACCACGAATAACATTGCCCTCTGTATTATATTGGCGAAATGTTGATTCACATCGAGCAACTTCGACTAGAATAGGAGTATCCACATACTCCTTGCGAAGGTATGCTTCAACGGTTTTTGAATCTGTGAATGAGCTTGCTGTGCTTGTTGCTACTATAATAGTACTCGTTGCTACTATAGGTTCTGCTGTCTGAATAGTCATCTGAGGTTGCTGGGCCTGTCCAACCTGTGCTGGTAGACCTACGGCATACAAAGACGACACGAGAAATATGACACCGGTTGTAAGTTCAATCATAATTTAAAAACGAGCTTGGTAAGCATGGTGCTCACGTTGGCTCATTTGTCGGTATATACTAGCACCTCTGACCAAAAAAGTCAATACCTCTACCCTCTTTATATGGCTCAATAGAGCCATATTTTATAACCAAAATACCCTTATTCTAAGCCACATTACAGCCACCAACCACAAAATTGATCATAAAACGGCTAAGAATCGTGAGAAGTCATAGATATCTGTTAAAAAGAAGAAACACACCCTAATAACAAAACTATAGGGACATTGCGAGGGCGACTGGCCCGAGCACTAGGAATTTTTCAGCAGAAAAATATCCGTGTCCCTATAGTTTTGTTATTAGGGTGTGTTTCTTAACACTTCTAGGTATTTTATGACTAATTCCTTGCATATTATAAAGCGTGTGGTATACTTTCTCGACTTACATTAACCGCAATTATCCACTACTATGGCACATAAGAAAGCAGCAGGATCAACAAAGAACGGTCGCGATTCAAATCCAAAATACCTTGGAGTTAAGACCAATCATGGCCAAAGAATCACTTCAGGGCAGATTATTCTTCGACAGCGTGGTACTACATGCCTCCCAGGCAAGAATGTCGGCTCAGGCAAGGACTATACACTCTTCGCTCTCAAAGATGGCATAGTTCAGTTCGGAACAAAGCGCAAAACAAGCTACAACAATGATATTGTCCGCAAGAGTATCGTCCACATAGTCACCAAATAACAAAAAAGAGGCTTCAGGCCTCTTTTTTAGTTTAGATTATGTCGTTTGGTGCGAGAGCTATGCCTTCTTAATAATCAACTTAAACTTCGCAGACTTCCCTGCCTGACCTGCATGCGTAGGCATTGTAGACAAGCCAGATGCTTTGACTTCAATAATATAATCACCAACTTCCTTGATAGGTTGCTTGATCTGAATAAATGAAGGATCAACCTGGAGACGAGTTTGTTTTTGTAATTCAACTGCAATAGCATCTGCATGTAGACCAGCAAAAAGATGGCCCTTTGGATTTGCTTTGGCAGTAATAGTAAGAGTAATCTCACTAAGACCACTCAGATTCTCAATAAGTAATTCTTCGTGAATCTTCCTCTTGGCTTCTTCTTGTTTTTTTTCGAGCTCTACACGCTTGATTGCATCTGGTGTAGCAACAATAGCAAGACCTTGTGGAATGAGTAAATTGAGAGCATAACCATCACTTGCATTTTTGATATCAAACTTTTTACCAAGCTTTGGAACATCTTTGAGAAGAATAATTTTCATAGGAATTGTGTGAATTTCTAATATATCTAATGTACCTGATTTTCAGGAAATGTCTACTCAAACAAACTAACTCCACGAACCTTATTGATTGAGCAACTGAATAGCTTTCTCCATCTGAGGATCGATCTTTGCTTCAGCATCTTTGTCACTAATCTCAACCTTATAATCAGGTTCAAGACCATCATGTGACAAATTGTGTCCTTGAGGTGTAAGCCATCGAGCAATAGTTACTTTTAGTGATGTGTCTGGCGTAATCGAGACTAATTCTTGGACTGATCCCTTACCAAAGGTCTTTGTTCCTACTAACTTTGCAATATTATGCTCTTGGAGAGCACCAGCAAGAATCTCAGAAGCAGAAGCAGAGCCATCATCGGCCAATATGATCATATGCAAGTTTGTACCACTAAAAACATCATACCCTTTACTTCGGAAAATATTTGGTGATTGATTCTTTCCAAAATCTTCAGTAACAACAACATTACCAGAAGGAAGAAACCACGAAGCCATATCCCATGCGGCATCAAGATAACCTCCTGGATTGCCACGAAGATCAAGGATCAGCTTATGATCACCAGACATCACAAATTGGCGAAGAGCATTTCTAAATAAATTTGCTGAATTATTACTAAAACTAAACAAACGTATTACGAATATGCCACCAGGCTTGGTATCAGTTTCAAGTGTTGGAATATCAATAATTGCACGAGTAATGCTAATTTCAATAGGTTTTGAAGAATCTTTTTTCAAAAAAGTTATTTTGACTACTGTATTGGCTTTACCACGAATGAGCTTGACTGCTTGATCAACTGCCAAATCAGACGTTTCTTTATTGTCAATCTTCAAAATAATATCTCCAGCTTTTACACCAGCTTTGTATGCTGGGCTATTTTTGAGCGGAGTAACAACAACTAGTTGGTGATCTTTGATGCCTATCTCCATACCAACCCCCTCAAAATTGCCTGAAATGTCTTCTTGAAACATCTTTGATTCATCTGGTGGGAAGAATACAGTATAAGGATCACCATATGATGAGGCGAGACCCTTTATAGCACCGTATACCTTGTCCTGAGGGGTGGTACTAGCGGCATAGACTGATTTATTATCAAGTGTCTTCCATGCTTCCCAAAAAGCCGAAAATTGGTCACTCGTAGCAAGTGATGTATTGTTCAAATCAGTACCCATAGACGAAACACCATACTTCTCATTTGCATATACACCAACAAAAAATCCGATAATGATTGCCGGTAGTCCGATAGATGCGTACAGAATATATTTATTTTTTGTATTCATATATAAAAAATTAAGTAATCCCATTATCGCATAAAATTAAAAACCATGCACACAGGGGCTATATATAAATTGCGCTATTCATTGCAGGCACAACCATAAATCGCTATAATCATACATATGATAACTACCCACACACATCGCAACCTCGTATGGTTAGATTTACAATCCCCAAACAATGAAGAAATATCTGGAATTGTCAAAAGATATGGTCTCAATCCTCTCGTTGGTGAAGAGCTCAAAGACTCCCCTTCTAGAGCAAAAATAGACTTCTATAAGGAATATCTCATGATTATCCTCACAGTTCCTGTGCGTGTACGTGAGGATGGAATATATAAGATCGTTGACCGCGAGATTGATTTCATTATAGGCAAAAATTTTCTGATCACATCGCGAGCAGAGACTATAGAACAGATAGACTATTTTGCAAAAATATTTGATGCAAATGCAATTCTTGATAAAGGCCAAAAGATTGAGCATGCAGGCCATTTATTTTATTATATGATCAAGCGCATTTATTCAGGAATGATAAATGATCTCAAAAATATCAATAGTGCACTTACAGCTTCAGAAAATCACATATTCAAAGGAGATGAGCGTGAAATGGTTGAGGTACTTTCAAATCTCAACCGTGAGCTCATAGACTTTAGACAAACTGCTCGTATTCATCGTGATATTTGGGATGATATGGTTGACTCTGTTGAAAAAGACCTCTTTGGTAAGGAATATGTTTCGTATGTCAGTGACATAAAAACAGATTTTGAGCAGATTTATGAACTTTCAGCAAATGCGCGTGAATTGATAGATGATCTTCGCGAAACAAATGACTCACTGCTCAATTCAAAACAAAATCAGACTATGCGCGTATTGACTCTTGCAACATTCATATTCCAACCGATCACATTCATAGCTGCACTGTTTACTATTCCTGCATTACGCGTTCCACTCATAAGCTCTTCATATGGATGGCCGATGATTCTTATCATCATGATCATTTTGGCTACAGGAATCTGGTGGATCTTCAAGAAAAAACGATGGTTGTAATCTATGGATATTCAACTCTACAATACGCTGTCACACACAAAAGAGATATTCAAACCGCTCAAGGCTGGTGAGGTATCAATGTATAATTGTGGTCCAACTGTGTATGATACTCCACATAT
Source organism: uncultured bacterium (assembly GCA_903900935.1). GTDB lineage: Bacteria > Patescibacteriota > Minisyncoccia > Phycocordibacterales > PALSA-1337 > C7867-002. Next base: position 8,198 of record CAIUOX010000017.1, on the reverse strand, counting down.
CGGAAACTACCGAACATTTGTCATGAATGATTTGATTCGCAGAGTATTTGAATACAATTCATACAAAGTAATTCAAACAATGAATGTTACTGATGTTGATGACAAGACTATACGTCGAAGTCGCGAGGAAGGAATATCATTACATCAATTAACACAAAAATATGAAAAATTATTCATGGAAGATATTGCATCTCTCAATATCCTAGCCCCACACCATTTGATTCGTGCTACTGAATATATTCCATCAATGATTGAATTGATTCAGACACTTCTCAATAATGGCTTTGCATACACGACAACTGATGGAGTATATATGAGTATTGAAAAAGTTTCAGACTATGGTGCACTTGCTCACTTACAAAAAACAGATATTTCGAAGGAACGTATCTCCAATGATGAATATGACAAAAGCAATCCACATGATTTTGCTCTATGGAAATTCAAGACTATAGATGATGGTGATAATGTATGGCATACCCCATTTGGAGACGGTCGTCCTGGATGGCATATTGAATGCTCTGCTATGGCAATGAAAACTCTTGGTGAAACTATTGATATTCATACAGGTGGTAATGACCTTATCTTTCCACACCATACAAATGAAATAGCCCAATCAGAATCTGCTACAGGAAAAGCATTCGTCCACTACTGGATGCATGGCGGATTTATGACCGTACAAGAAGATAAAATGGCAAAATCAAAGAATAACTTCATCAAACTTGAGACTCTCTACAAACAAATGATTTCACCAATCGCCTATCGCTATTGGCTTTTGACTGCACACTATCGTTCTCCAGTGAACTTTACCCATACTGCTGTTCAAGCAGCACAAAATGCTCTTATACGACTTATAGGAATACTTGCAAACTATCCAGAAGGAGGAATTGCTATTCCTTTTTACATCGAACGTTTCAACACACTTATCAATGATGATATAGACACACCAAAAGCCATGGCACTTGTATGGGATCTCATCAAAGACGACCGTCGATCTGATGCTGACAAGCGTGCAACTATTGCTGATTTTGATCGTGTGCTTGGATTGAATCTTTCATCTATTCCTATTCTGAATGATGAGTCTATCCCACCAGAAATCTTGGCCCTTGCTGAAGCTCGCGAAGAAGCTCGTACCGAAAAGGATTGGGCAAAGGCTGATGCGCTACGTGTTGAGATTGAGGCACGAGGATATAGCGTTCTTGATTCTGGTAAAGAGTTCAAAGTAATTAGGCACTAATGGTAATCCGGCATAAGCTAATCTTTTTCTATATTGGAAAAACTGATTTCGCGAATCTCAATGCGAATGTCTCCCAATGTATCTGAAATATTTTGACGACTACCCTCGACAACATCTTCAAGTTCTGAAAGACGTGAGTATAGACGGGATTCTACTGCATCAATACGCTCTTCTAGACGTTCAAAACTTCTTGAAATAGAAACGGCAACATCATCGCCATTTTTATAAATAATTTGTTCTATAAGCTCAAGATCTTTTTGTTCTAATGACATATATAAATTGCTAAACTAATAATACATAAAGCCTAGCAATACAATATGAAGAAATAATGAAAAAAGAATAAAATTTAGATGAAGATTTATCCCAATATTCAATAATAGTGCCACAGAATATAGTATTACAAGGACACGGATATTTTTCTGCTGAAAAATTCCTAGTGCTCGCGCCAGTCGCGCTCGCAATGTCCTTGTAATACTATATTCTGTGGCACTATTTTGCATATATACTTCAAACATATCTTTATTCACACCTTTTCCCCTATTCTTCATAAAAATACTAATGCTGATAAAAATATCTCCGTGCTAGAATGCATATATGGCCCAGACATCGCCGTATTTCAAAACGAAAGATCTGAAAATACCTCCACAGAGTATTGAAGCAGAAAAGGCATTGCTCGGATCAGTAATGATCCGCAGTGAGGTTATGCATGAAGTTTCTGATACTATTCATGAACATTCTTTTTACTCAAACCAGCACAAGATGATATGGTCAGTCCTAGCTGAACTACACCTCAAATCAACACCCATCGACCTACTTTCAGTTTCTTCTCGTCTCAAAGAAAAAAGCCAACTTGAACAAGCTGGCGGAATGACATATCTTACGGAGATTATCAATATTGTTCCATCATCAACTAATGCTATTCATTATGCTGAGATCGTCGAGAAAAAGCACTTGCTCCGTGAATTACTACGCGCCGCCGAACAAATCAGCGGACTTGGATACGATGAAGAAGCTGATATACACGAGATTCTTGAACAAGCCGAAAAGTCTCTTTATGCAGTGACCAACAAGACGGGCTCACACAAATTTATCGCACTCAAAGACACTTTAGACGGAGCATGGGAGCGCCTTGAACATCTACACAATACAAAAGGTGAACTTCGTGGTGTACCTAGTGGATTCACTGAGATAGACAATAAACTTGCTGGTTTTCAAAAATCAGATCTTATCATTCTCGCCGCTCGACCTTCAATGGGAAAAACATCCCTCGCGTTGGATATTGCACGCAAAACAGCTATCAAAAACAAAATCCCTGTTGCTATATTCTCTCTTGAAATGAGCTCGCAACAGCTCGTAGATCGTATGTTAGCCGCAGAATCCCAAGTTGATTCATGGAAACTTCGAACAGGCCACAACCTTTCAGTTGAGCATGACTTCAAGGCTGTTGGTGAAGCCATCAGTCGCCTTTCTGAAGCTCCTATTTATATCGATGACCAACCAGGTAATAATATCCTCAAAATGCGCGCCACAGCACGCCGTCTCAAGAATGAAAAGGGTCTTGGTCTTGTTATAGTAGACTATTTGCAACTTATGGTACCTACTCAAACCAAGGGCAATGACAATCTAGTTCAGCAAGTTACTGAAATCTCACGTTCACTCAAAAATCTCGCTCGTGAGCTTGAAGTCCCAGTGATTGCTCTTTCACAGCTATCTCGTGCTGTTGAACAACGTGGTGGAAAACCTCGCCTGTCCGACCTACGCGACTCAGGTTCTATCGAACAAGATGCTGATGTTGTCATGTTTATTCATCGTGAATTAAATCAGGATGCTGGTGGACGCAAAGAAGAAACTGAAATCCTCATTGAAAAGCACCGCAATGGTCCAACTGGCATAGCCAAGCTCTTCTTTGATAGCAAAAAGACAACATTCCTCAGTATGGATAAAGGAGATTTTGGAGACTTTGAAAAGATGTAGATAGATTATATGATCTTATACTTATTCCTATGGATAGCTTGCATAAACTAGAAGAAATATTCGCCCATTTTCCAGGCATAGGCCCACGCCAAGCAAGACGCTTTGTTTATTATCTTTTGAATAAGTCACCTAACTATATCGGAGAATTTATCCGTCTTATTGAAGAAGTTAAAAAATCAACATCTGAATGTATTCAATGTCACCGTTTTTTCATTCAAGGAATAACAAGTGTTACCTGCCCTGTATGTAATGATCCAAATAGAGATACATCTACACTCATGATTGTGGCTCGTGATTCTGACTTTGAAGCTATAGAAAAAAGTGGTGCGTATCGGGGTCTATATTTTATTCTTGGCGGTACTATTCCTGTACTCGACAAAGAACCTGATAAAAGGATTAGACTAGAGAAACTCCTCAACTATGTAATATCCTCAAAAAATATACGAGAGATTATCCTTTCTTTGAATACAACACCAGATGGTGAGCACACAAGTACAATCACAAAAGAAGCTATCCAAAAGCTTCCAAAAAGTTCAATTATTAAAATAACCATTCTTGGGCGTGGTCTTTCTACTGGAGCAGAACTCGAATATGTCGATGGAGAAACACTCCGAAGCGCTCTCAAAAATAGACAATAAGTCGAGGTCTGACCTCAACTATCATAAAAACCGCCCCCTGAGGAACGGCTTTGGTTTTTGGTTGAATTCAACTGATTTTGAGAACTCGTGAAGTGGCAAGTTCGTGAATCAATGCCCAAGCTTCTGGTGAATGATTCTTGAATGACGAATATCCCTGATCATTTGGAACAATGCCAATGATATACCCAACGAAACTTTCTGCAACTTGCTCAGCAAGTGCTACAACAAAAGCTCCAGGATCTTTGGTGCAGACCTCCAAAGTAAGAAAATCTGCATACGTCTGTGCATAGCGCGTTGGACACAGTGGACGAGTAGTTGACGTGAACAAATCTTCCCATTTTTTCCACCAGTCGCGAAAGGTGTATGTATTATCTTTTTGGTCACAGAGTATTACCTTCTCTGCGACAACATGGTCGCGTCGCATAAACTCAATCGTGTGAAAAAACTCATGAAGCATCACATGCAACTGGTATAACCAGCGCGTACGGATACTCTCATGAATACTGACAGGAAGCGCTGAGGGAAAGATTACGACTCCATCAGACCTACCAATAAGTATTCTATGCGGATGATCACCAGAACAAAGCCTAGGAAATTTGGCTTCATCCACCATATCCACAGCACCTTTCCATTCACCGCTCTCTTCGAAAATTGGAACGTAAACGATACCAGCAAAATGATAGTTGATATTGTCCAGCATAGACAATTCTTGAAATGCAGGTGGCAAACGAGACAAGATCTCGAGAGTTTCAATGCCCGTGATATGAACGCTGTCAGCGATCAAATCTTCTTCAAGAGTAGTCAATGAAACGATTGCACCAACTGGAGCAGAAGGCTTGTGTATAAGATACCGGACGAAACGTTCGTATATGTCTCCATATCGAGCGACAAATTCAAGAGCTGGACGAAGATTTAGGTGATCCATCTTTTCGACCGCAGTAGGAGTTGGTATGGTATTCATACTTTTTATATTCAGTTTTTTATTATCTAAAATAAATCTACATGATTTATTAGATATGTCAATCTCTAAGGAGACCCAGCCTCGAACACAAAAAATCCCCTTTCGGGGACTTTGTTATTTTAGAGATTCTATCTTGACCTTGAAAAAAGGTTGTCTATGACCATTTTTCTTATAATAACGAGACTTCTGCTTGTATTTGACGACTTCAACCTTTGCCAAGCGACCAATCTCGATGAGAGTAGCTTTGACTGATGCCTTTGGGATATAAGGAGTACCAATAGTAGTTTCTGAGCCATTATCCCAGAGCATAACCTTATCAAAGACAATAGAATCGCCTTCTTTGTATTCGCCAATAATCTTCTCAATAGTGATAACATCACCCTTTGAAACAGAGTACTGCTTTCCGCCCGTGTGGATAACTGCAAATTCCATAGTTAAGATATTATACACGCTTTCTTATGGAACGCAAGATAGTAGAGTTTAGATCTCTATTCGTCTCCTTCTGGCTTTTCCAGCATTGCCACGTCTATTCCAGGGGTTTCGCCTGTAATACGTAAAATATCCTTGTCTACCTTCTTGAATTCCTTACCAGAATTGTTGTAATGATTGACTACCGTTGAAAGTGACGTACCAAGCTTCATATGGTATTCCTCATACTTCTTGAGGTGATTTCCAAGCTGTGCCACATGTTTGACGATATCTTTTGCCGTCTCTTCTATCTGCATCGCTTTTAGGCCCTGCAGGACAGTCTGTAGATATGCCAGGAATGAGGTTGGCGATACAATAATGACCTTATATTTGCTTGCGGCACGCTGAATCAGATTGTCAGTTTCATCATTGGCGGCACCGATCTTATTGACCAAGAGATCATAGTAAATAGCTTCATGTGGAATAAACATAAATGCAAAATCCATAGTTTTTTCAGTTGGGCGAACATACTTGGCTGTTTCTTGAATGCGAATTTTGAGATCACCAACAAATGCTTTTTCAAGCTTTTCCTTTTCGGCAGGATTTTTCTCTTCTACAAGCTTATTGTAATTTTCCAAAGAAAACTTCGAGTCAATAGGAATAACCTTGTCTTTGATGAATACAGCGGCATCAACAACTTCGCCATTTTTGAATGCATATTGCATCTGATACTGTCCTGGTGCTAGAACATTTTTGAGCAAAGTCTCTAAATAATATTCACCAAGAATGCCACGGTGTTTTGGATTTTTGAGAATATCCTGAAGGTTTTGAAGCTGATCTGCAAATGAAACAACCTGGCGATTTGTCTCATCAAGCTTGGTCAATCCTTGTGTGACTTCACGGATAAGTTTTGCTGACTCCGAGAGCTGTGAGCGAATAGATTCTTGGGTATTACGTGAAGACTGGTCAATCTTATGATCTACAGTCTTGGTCAAGTCACCAACCTTACGGTCTACAGTGCGAGAAAGTTCATTCATATTCACCTTCATCTGGTCTAAAACCATTTTGAGACCAGAATCATCTTTTGGAGAATCTGCCTTTTTACGTAATACAAATATACCAAGAATGATATTGGCGGCTATTGCTAGAATTACAAGAATAACAAGTATAGTAGTCATGAATGATAGTATAGCAAAAAATTAGCCAAAGTCATTTGGATGCGAAGTGTCCTGTGCACAGAACTTCCTATTTTAGTTTTTTCATTGTAAACTATGATTATTATGCTTCACAAAAACATCAAAGACCAGATCAAAGAAGCCCTTCGTGCAAAAGATACAATTAGACTTGATACTCTTCGTGGGCTCAATGCTCTATTCATAAATGAAATGATGAGTTCAAAGAGTGAAAATGAATTTCTTGATGACAATAAGGTTCTTGCATTGATAAAGCGCAGTGCAAAACAACGCAAGGATTCTATTGAACAATTCGAAAAAGGAGGACGGGATGATCTCGCCCAAAAAGAAAAATCTGAACTCAAGATACTTGAATCATTCATGCCTGCACTCATGTCAAAGAGTGAAATACGTCTCATCGTACGTACACGTATTGATGCAATGAAATCTGAAGGTTCTTTTGATCCAAAAGACGCAGGAAAACTAACTGGTGCTATTATGCGAGAATTGGCCGGCAAAGCTGATGGAGCAGACGTCAAAGAAGCTGTGGACGAGCTAAAATAGGTCTGATTATGCTTTAGAAAATGGGTCCAATTCTACTATAAATGTCGAGCCCTTGCCTTCGCCTAGTGATATGGCGCGTATTGTACCATGATGTGAATTAATAATCTGTTTTGCTACGAATAGACCCAAACCAGTACCTTTAATATTGGTCTTATTGGCATTTCCTGCGCGACTAAACTTATTGAATAGTAATGGTAGCGTTTCTGGAGCTATTCCAATACCATTGTCTTCAACCTTGAAAACAAATTTATGCTTCACATGATCAAACGACAATGTGACATGAATCCAACCTTGAGGTGTATACTTGATCGAATTATCAACCAGGTTTGCAATTACCTGTTTTAACTTGTCTCTATCAGCAGTAATGCGCCAATCCCACTGATCATCAATCTCCTCAGCTTTGAATGTAAATTCAAGCCCGTCTTTCTTTATATTTGGTCCAAGCTCCCCAATAACGTCTTCAACCATCGCCTTGAAATCAATTGTATCAAATACATACTTCATGGTTCCAAGCTCTATACGAGTAAGATTTAGGTAATCATCAACTATATTTGCCAATGTCTTGGAAGACTCAAATATGCGAGAAATGGCTTGACGCAAAGGATCACTGATAGTGCCCAAGTCTCCTTCTAGAATAAGAGAGGCATAGCCCTTCATAGCTGTTAGTGGTGCACGAAGCTGATGGGTAGCAAATGATACGAATTCTGATTTCTGACGATCAAGTTCAAGCAAACGATCATTGGCTTTCTGAAGGTCAGTGGCAAGCTTTTCAATTTTTTCGCGAGCTTTAACTTCACTATTAACGCTATTGACCAAAAATATACTAAATATTGACACAAGTAAAAGAACAAGCATATTGAGAAACCAATCAGTAAGCTCTCCTGATTTCAAAAGATTGAAGAAAGACACAAGAAACAAAGCAGTGGAAAATATCTGAGCAGAAATAACTTTAGCACTCAAAGCCTTGTAACGAACAACTCCGTACACCATAAAAACTATATAAAAAATTACAAAGTAATTACCAAATGGATATGAACTAAAAAATTGAGGAAAAAAATTGGTAATACCAGCACCATAAGCGATAGTTGAACCAATCAAAATATTACGTATTTGACCCTTCAAAATACTCTTTTTTTCTGCCTTAATATAATATTTGATAAGAAGACCAAGGGAGACAATGCCGTAAAGTAAAAAATATATAGGAAATGATATATAGAATGGACCAGGATTTACCCATAAAAGACCAT
>CAIUOX010000016.1 GCA_903900935.1 uncultured bacterium | reverse complement strand
TGCGCGGGTGGCGAAATTGGTAGACGCACTACCTTGAGGTGGTAGCGCCCATTAGGGCATGGAAGTTCGAGTCTTCTCCCGCGCACACACATTAAATAACCACTAGCGAGCCAAGTAATTGGCTCGCATCCAAGACTCGAATGGTAGAATTTTGATTTTACAAAATTCGCGGTGAGAGAATTCATTCAATGTAGGCTGAACGAATTTCGAGACGTGACATATTGTATAGTTATATAAACAAAAAACCGCTAAGAAGCGGTTTTTTGTATTATTTTGCTTCTGTTTTGACCTCTTCTTTTTCACCAACCTTTGTTCCTTTCTTGACAACATCTGTTGTAATAACTTCATTGGGATCCTTTGTATCCAAAATACGACGCATCTGATGACGAATCTCCTTTGCCGCCTTGCGACGAATGAAGTAAAGCTTTGAGCGACGGACCTTTGAGCGACGGACAAGCTCAATTTCATCAATCATAGGAGAATACAATGGGAAAATACGTTCTACACCGATACCACCGACAACTTTGCGTACAGCAAATGTTCCCCCAGCTTCACGGCCGTGCTTGTGGGACATAACGATACCTTCAAATGCTTGGAGACGAAACTTACCCTTGTCTTCCTCTATCTTCTGCCATACACGAACAAGGTCACCGGGACGGATGTCGAGGTTTTTACGCTCTTCAATATTGACAGTCGAAATTACTTTAGTTACCATAGTGGGACTACCTTATCATATAGCCATTAAATATTCAAGACTATTTTATCTTTTTTGGGTCAACACCAACTTTCTTGCAGGCATGAATAAAATCTCGTGGTAGAGGAGCGATTACGTGTATGCTCTTTCCTTCTATATTCTCAAACTCTATAGACCATGAATGAAGGGCCAATCTCTTGAATCCGAGCGCCATAGGTTTCTTTTCTGCATAGAGCGTGTCTCCAACGACAGGATGTTGTACCGCTAACATATGCACACGAATCTGATGCGTACGGCCAGTCTTGGGCTCAGCAATGAGTAATGAAAATTTTGCATAAGGATCATCTCCGATCTGTGCTTTTCCGATACGAGTCCAGTATGTCTTGGCTTCACGAACCTCTCCACGAACACCGCGCTGAGCAGACCAACGACGAAAATCACTACTACTACGCCCAATTGCACGATCAATCGTTCCGAACTCTTCAGTAAACTCTCCCCAGACAAATACGAGATATTTCTTGTGAATGGTACGAGCTTTGAATTGCGCTTTGAGATAAGCATGAGCATCAGCAGTCTTTGCTATAATCAGAGCACCTGAAGTTTCACGATCTAAACGATGGACGATGCCGGGGCGAATGACCACTTTCCCTTCTGGGGTGCGAATAGGTTCGCCGACATTTGCTGTTTCTGGGTATTGTTCAATAACCCAATCAGTCAAGAATGGTCCTTCTGATCTACCATCTGCATGCACCATCAAACCTGCTGGTTTATTGACTACCAAACACTGTTCGTCCTCATAGAGAATAGGTATATTGAAAGCTAATTTCTTGCTCATAGAGAGAATATACGCTAAAGTGGGTTAGTTCACAACGTTTGTGGACAATTTAGGTGAAATTCTGGTCGAAAACTCTGGTCTCGATTTTTGAATGACTTACATCATTCAAAGATGCTCGATCCGAATTTCGCAAAGCCAAAATTCGCGCGCGATTAGCTCAGTTGGTAGAGCAACTCTTTTACACAGAGAAGGTCGCAGGTTCAAGTCCTGCATCGCGCACACAAATTTTTCTATTTTTGCTGTACTTTTAACTTTCTACTTTTATCTCTCATGTCATGTGCCCTTGGTTGGAATCGAACCAACATCGACGGCTTAGAAGTCCGCAGTTCTATCCATTGAACTACAAGGGCAAGTACCAAAACACCAATACATAAAAGTTAGCACATCTTTCAAGAATCACCAATCAATACAAACATTCTCTACTACAAAGAAGGATCGCGTGGACCAACATATCCTTGAAGAAGGCTTGAATATTTCTTGGCACGATCGTTAAAATCAGAAAGTAATTTCGTTAGACTATCTGGCTTGATAATAGAGGCTTGGAATGAGTCTTGATCCACTGAATTACCATTGATTTTTTCTTGCACATTGAAATAGAGATTGACGCTGACAATAACACTAACTATAACAAGCACTACTGCCAAGAAGAGGATCAGCACCCAGTCATTGAATGGGTCTCGCCCAATACGATGTTTGAATGCCTTCCATGTCGATACTGACAGAGGAATGTTCGGTGCTTTTGAAGATGTAGAGTGAAACATATGCATATTATTTTTGTGGTGAAGATGTAGAAATACTGCTCAATAAAGCAACATTAAATGAAATATGCCACGTGCGAGGCCCTTTATTATCAGAACTCAATACATTGTCGAGAGAGACCGAATCTATCAGTGTCACAAAAGGCAAATTCTCTGTAAGCATCAATGTCTGCATGACCGATGACCATGATCCTGTCGCATCAATATGAGCATGGAACAAACCCATTCCAGAAGGTGCTGTGTCTTTTTGAGTAACTCCACTTACACCAGATAGTTTAAGAGTACTACCTGCTTCAGACCCAACAGATTCTAGTGTTTCAATAAAAGCAATAATATTTGTGGAAGGTATAACGTGTTTCAATATATTTGATCGCTGATCCACAGTCGATTCATGCAATTTTATTATCTTCTCTGCATTCAGACGATCAAAGTCATTGCTCTTAATAATATCCCGAGCAACAGATGTTCTATCCGTGGCGGCATTCACGCTGTAATACATATACGAATAGATTCCAAGTGTGATGACACACATCAAAAATGCAATCAGAAGAACTATTTTATGCTTTGAATTTGCAGTTGATGTCATAGTGTGTGAAGGGTTACCTTGAATGAAAACGCAACATTCTTTGCTTGAACGAGATCTTCTGGAGACGAGTCGACCGTCGCACCAGAGATCGTAGAGATCAATCTGTTTTCGAATGCAACCAATCCATTACGAGTAGGAGCAGTGCCCGATAAAGTCAAAACAATTGCTGAATCAGCATTTCTGATTGCAACTATAGAAGATATGCGCACCTCCCCACGAACAGCCAAAACTGTAGAGATCGCGTCAGATAATAGTGTCGTTTTCATATTTGACGCTAGACCTGAGCTAATCGTCTTACTCATAATTAGCTCATCTTTGAATGTGCTAACTTTGCTATCTTTTTGCTGTCCATATATCTCCTGTGCAGAATGAAGGGCTGACACCTCCTCAACAGAGATAGATATAAAAACTGGAAATAGCGCAACAATAGCGACAAGTACAACCGCAGAAAGAGCAAACATAGATACGATACATAACCGCGTATGATATTCATGGTGAAGTGCTTTTTTTTCTAATCTTGGAATAAGTGTGTGTCTCATATAATCATGAATCAAGAGCAAGCCCTCCAGCGACCGCATAATTCAAAGAATCCTCTTGAGAAATAGGGGGTGTATAGGTTGCAAGATCTATACTATGCATCCACACATTTGCGACTTCAACACGTGGAATGATGCTTATTATAGAAGTACTCAATATAGACCGATATCCAGAGACATCACTGCCAGTCAAAACAATTTTTTCTATATTTGGATGAATGCCTGTACGAGAAAGCCAATATGAATTGACACGCGATATCTCTTTTACCAATAAACTAGCATAAGCATCAGGATCACCTGTACTTCCCTGATCGATTGTGGATGTGAACATGACAACTCCTCCAGAATATATGTATATACCCGTCTTATTCTTCATACTGTGAACAATCAATTCTGTAACATTGTCTTGCATTGAAGCGATGGATCGAGAAACTGCAGTTGGAACAACTTCAAAAGCAACAGGAAATATTCCAGTTTCTCTCAGGATACGTATATATTGTTCAATATAACTACGAGGTACAACAACGACACTTGCCCTAAGTGCACCACCAGTAACTGTTGCTGGAATAAGATCAAAATAAAACACAGCATCTGTTGCAGATAGTGGCACATTTTCTTCCAATTTGAATTCTATATTTTGGGTTGCAATATCAGGGTCAGCACTTGGAACATCAGTCTGGAACATATATGCTTTTTCTTCTGGAATAGAGACTTTCACGTATGAAAGATTATTCTTCTCATCAAAAGAAGTGAGGAGGCGCTTGAATTCAGCCTCATTACGAATGTCTCCTCCTTCAATAATACCTGCAGGAATATCCATCGACGCATATTTCTTTATCCTCATGCCACGCATTGTACGTACAAACTGAACGCATCGAATAGTGTCGTCGGATATTTCAAGACCTGCATGATCCATAACAAGGAATCGTGGTGCTGGAAACAATTTGGCTAACGAAGACATGAACATAGTTTAATTATACTATGCATGCGACCAAAACATGAAACGTATCTAGTGTATATCCTTTCTTTTCTTGAATATCTCACGCAAAGCTGGTAAAGCTGAAATAATTATAATCACAACAATAACGGGAATAATGTACCTATCAGGATTTGGAATAACTGAACCAAATGCAAAACCAAGTAATAGCATTGACCATGTCCATAAACATGCCCCAATAACATTAAATATAAAAAATGTCCTATACTCCATATTTCCTACTCCTGCGAGAATTGGTGCAAATGTGCGTATAACAGGCAAAAAACGTGCAAAAATAATAGTTTTTTTTCCATATACTTCATAAAAAGCCTGTGCGCGAGTGATGTGTTTTTTGTCAAAAAAAATTGAATTCTCTTTTGTGAATAGTGCGGGCCCGATTTTTTTGCCAAAAGCATAACCAACAGTATCACCAACAATTGCAGCGATGCATGCACCAATCAAAAGTACTGGTAATGAAACATATCCGTGAATAGACAAAAATCCTGCAGTAAAAAGTAATGTATCTCCTGGAAAAAAGAAGCCAAAAAATGCACCAGTTTCAAGAAATATAATGGTTATAACCCCAATCGTCCCCAATGTGGAGATGATTATTTCTGGATTGATTAGTGCTGATATAGACATATATTATACAGCTTTTGTACCTACTGGAATCGTGGCATTTGTTTCCAATAATGAAAAACCACCTTCGGGTGTTGAAACAGCAAAGAGCATACCATTACTTTCAAAACCACGAATAATACGTGGTTCAAGGTTCGTAACAAACATACAAGTCTTCCCTGCAAGAACTGTTGGATCAGGAAAATGCATAGAAATACCAGATATAATCTGACGTGGTGATGAAACCTTCACAGGAACAGGAGTCTCTTGTCCTTCTACAACAACTGAAGTGACTTCTTTCATTTCTCCAAAATCAACTGAGAGCTTCAGGAGCTTATCAGTATCTGGTATCTTTTCCGCACAAAGTATCTTACCTGCACGAATTTCTACTTTTTTAAAATCATCATATGAAATCATAAGAGTATATTATGCACTGTTTCTACGTTTATCCAAAAAACTTTGCAATATTAGAGCGGCGGCTGATGCATCATGAAGTTCATTCTTGCCCTGAAAACGCTCAGCATTAACACTCGTCATGAATTCTGGTTCAAAATAAACTGCATAGCCTTTACTTTCAAGTAAATTCTTGAATGCAAGGCTATCCAAGAAAATAGAATTTGGCTCGCCCTTGTAATTTCGTGATTCACCAATGACCATCTCTTGAACAGCATGCTCACGCGCAATCTCTACTATTTCTGACAATGCCACATCAGAATTTGTTACAACACTTACAGGTAATGCAAATTGTTCTGCATCATCAGATACAGCGATGCCTATACGCTTCGAACCATAATCAATACCAAGTATTCTCATGCGGATGGGGTGAGATTCGAACTCACGGCCCCCTTGCGAGGGCGACGGTTTTCAAGACCGTTGCCTTAGACCACTCAGCCACCCATCCAATCAGGAAATACTGACATAGTTTAAGATTATTTTCAAATGAAATGAGCCTTTTATTAGACACAACTAATATTTGGACATCTATATTCATATTTATACACAGCATCAATAAACAATGAATGCTATAATATTCCCATGGCAACTGAAGCTCTCATATCTTGGAATGGACCGTCGCACTTCTATGTAGAAAAAAGCTCTGACTGGTATTGGTCAGTTGGCATCATTACGTTTGCACTCGCTATAGTGGCGTTTATCTTTGGCGAGGTCATTGGTGGAATACTCATTATCGTTGCAGCTATAGCTCTAGTTATTCATGCTTCTCACCCACCACACCAAATATACTGCGAAATAAACGACCGTGGCATCATACTAGACAAAGTTCTATATCCATTTTTATCGCTCGACTCATTCTGGATTCCTCACGACGAAATTCCTACCAAGATTATTCTCAAATCCAGCAAAACATTCATGCCACTCATCGTCATCTATATTGATGAAAATATAGACCCCGAACAGGTTCGTGAAATAATGCTACGTTATATTGCAGAAACAGAGCACCATGAACCATTGCTCAAAAAAATACTTGAACGATTTGGATTTTAAAAATATTTTTCTTTTCTTACACTATAAACTCAATCACAAATGATTGCTAATGTAGTTTAGATTACGGTTCAAACTCGCGAGATATCTCAAACCATCGGAATGATATCAGATATATTATTAATCGGTAATCGGTGCTTCTACGCTCTCGCTTCGCAATCTTGGTTAATAACATCTCTTTATATTTCGTGTGCATGCACTACGAAACAACCCTGCGATTAGCAGGGTTGCGAAGTAGTGCCCTCAGTAGGAATCGAACCTACATCGCAAGATCCGCAATCTTGCGTCCTATCCATTGAACGATGAGGGCATATTTCAAACGTACGAGTAATATTTACACAAAAAACAAATTCCGTCTATTTTTAATATACTAGACGAAATTCACATACTCTGTACTTCAGCCTATTATGATGCACGCTTGAGTGCTGCCATCACACGAGATTTGGTTCGTGATGATGTATTTGCCTTGATGAGATGGGTCTTGACCGCCTTGTCGAGAGCTTGATATATAGCAGGAACGAGCTTCGTTGCCTCAATAACATTCTTTGAAGCAATCAAACGACGAAAATCTTTCATTCCCTTTTCAATAGTATTTTTACGGCGAATATTAAAAACGCGCTTTTTCTTTGAGGCACGGAGAGCTTTCTTGGCTGATGAGGTAATAGGCATAATGTGTATGTTTTACGTATCAAGAACTTATCATAGTGTGAGAAAAAAGTAAAGAAAAATAAACTTTCTAGGCCTGGCCTCGATGAATTCCAAATTCTTTCATTCTGCTATAATAGACGTATGATTTCATCTATCCGAGGAAAAGTGCTTGAATTGGGAAACCGTTATGTATCTATTGATATCAATGGTCTTGGCTACAAAGTATTTGTTACTGATGATTCATTACATACCCTCAAAGTCGGTGCTAAAACTTCCCTTTTGACGCACCTAGTCGTCCGCGAAGATGCTCTTGATCTATATGGATTCATCCATAGAAAAGAGAAAGACTTTTTCGAATTGCTGATTTCTATATCTGGAATTGGTCCAAAAAGTGCACTCAATATTCTCTCTATAGTAGCAAGCGATACCCTCGCAAGTGCCATCCGTTCAGGATCAACTGCCCATCTCATCAAAGTTTCAGGAATTGGTAGAAAAACTGCAGAAAAAATAGTTCTAGAATTACGAGATAGACTCGGAGGAATTTTGGGAGAAGATATGTCAGCAGAAATGTCTACAGACGCTGATGTGATCGAGGCGCTCAAAACTCTTGGGTATGACGCTACAGAAGCACGTGATGCACTCAAAAAGATAGACAAAGACATCGTTGATACCGGAACAAAGGTCAAAGCCGCACTCAAAGTGCTTAGTTGATAGATTTTATAGAGTAGAGACTATTCAAGACATCAAGAGTCTTCGGTCCAACAACTTCTTTTTCTGAAGTTATATTATATTTTTCCTGAAATAATTTGAGAGCTGCTCTTGTACACAATCCGAATGTTCCTGATCGTGGACAATCATTCATGCTCCGGTTAGCTGGAGGATATACTCCTTCAAGTAAAAATGCCGTTTGCAAAGACAATACGTCTTCTGGCCCTGCTTTTTCTTTTGTCATCTGACTATTCCATTGATGAGGGATGAGCAATGTATCATACATAAAAGAAATACCTGCTTTTGAACCAAAAAAATCTTCAAGACCTAGATACGTCTGATATGCAAGATCTTGTATCGCAAGAGATTGTGTAGTTGGGTTATTGAATTGTGGCTCATATATATATCCATACTCAATAAGCAAGCTTGCGGCATCAGATGTATTATTAACACCGACCGCAATCAAATCTGGCTCTTCGACTATGCCACTAGATTCACCTGCAAGATCACTTACTGGATTATATTTTGCAAGTCGCTTAAATACTGTCTCTGCTACTGCTTTGGTGGTTGTGCTATTTGAATACTGTTTTTCGGGAACATAAATCGTAAATCCTGTATTCTTTCCTGGAGTATTCCTACCATTCCTAGGTACGTCGTTGAAGTGAATATGTATAGTGATATCAATATTGTTCTCATTCGCCCATTTGGTTATGCCAAATAAGTGTGTGGCGACTTTTTCTGGGGCAATATTGTGATAAACAGCAGAAGATGTTCTTTTTACAGAACCGGCTGAAATAAGTTGCGAAAATTCTTGATGCGATGCTTTTATCCATGTCTCTATATCATTCCATGAATTATCAAAATATGATTGAAAAACAGGATTCCACGAATTATATGAACGTGTCTCAAATACCTGATAGTGACTATTTTTATCTAGAAGTGCCTTGAGTTTATCACCTAGCATCACTGTCATATCACGCTCTTTTAATGAAGCATATTCTGCTCCACCAAAATCAGGTTCATGCCCCGGTACAATCAAGATACGAACTTTTGGGGCTGATGGTGTGGGTACAGAAACATATTTTGATTGTATTTCAATGATGGTCTTTGGATTATGAGACGAAATAACTGTAGCAAATTGATTACCAACATTTTCAATCGCAATCGCCACACCCAAGACCGCATCAGGATATTGTATTGCAAACCACGGAAGACCAAATACAAAAAATGCAAAAAATACTGCAAGGTAATAACGCATATACATAGTATATCAATATTTTAGAAGAATACTCTCACCACAAAATGATTATCTGTCCAATAACCTGTACAAAAATATTCCTGCGGATACGGATACATTCAAGGATTCTTTCTTTCCTATCAAAGGTATTTCAGCTATAACATCACATTTTTGTAATAATTTTTTTGAGACACCGTCTACTTCATTGCCAAGAATTATGGCGACCTTACCACAAAGAGAAACTTTCTTATAGTCAATAGAATTTGATGCTTGTTCCAATGCCATAATATAAAAACCTTCTTTTTTTAATATAGAGATCAAAAGTGACCCATCAATAATATGCTCCCACGGAACAGAATCCTCGGCACCAAGTGCTACTTTTGCAAAATCTTTTCTTTTATTCTTGAAACGATCCACTGGAATAGGTGTTGTATCAAAACAATATATCCTTGAAATACCTAGTGTATCAGCCGTGCGAAAAATAGAACCCACATTGTGAACACTACGAATATTATCCAAAATCAGTCGTATATCTCTTGTTGTAGATTTCCCTTTTACCATATAGGCATACTATAATACCAATATAACAATAACAATAACTACCATGCTTTCATTATTTCCTGTACTTTTTGCATATGAACAAATTGCACCATTCATCATCCGCATCGTACTTGGAGTAACCCTCCTGTATTTTGGATATCAGAAAGTAAAAAAACACGGACAAAGCTCTGGTAGCAACACGACATTGTATGGTATCGCTGAAATAGTGATCTCAGTATTCCTTATCATTGGTCTCTATACCCAACTAGCAGCGATTCTTAATGCGGCTATTCTCGTCATAAAACTTGGATTCAAAGCGAGTGAGGGCAAGCTACTCTCTGACGGCATCAACTATTATGTTCTACTTCTTACTATGGCAGTGGCATTGATATTCCTAGGTCCAGGATTCTGGGGAATTGACTATACTGGAGGATTATAAAAAGTAATGTTGCACCAGCTGATATTGCCTAACTACAAATTTGTGGTACTCTTTCATGCATGCATTCATAGAAGGTTTGCTGTTCATTGTAATGATATATTTGCGCCCATACTAGATACGTATAGGCACTGCACTCGGAACAAAAGCCAAGTGCAAGCATTTGTTCTTTTGTCCTCGTTTGCGCCCATAGCTCAGGTGGTAGAGCAACTCCCTTTTAAGGAGTGGGTCGTTGGTTCGAATCCAACTGGGCGCACCATTCCACCATTTCTGCAAGTACAATTGACCTATGAAAAAGTGGTACAATACCACTCATGTCAATTACCAAATCTAAAAAGCGTTATGCCTTTGTCGATGTCCAAAACACCGCAAGCACTACCCGAAAGTTGCTTGGCTTTCTGATTGATTGGCATGAGCTTTATTCGTATCTCACAGACAAATGGAAATGCGAGAAAGTGTTCTACTATTCTGGCATAGACGAAGGCGATGATGAGACTTCCAAGGAATTTGAATCATTAAGGGGAGCCGGTTGCATTGTCAAAACGAGGATAGTCTTCTCATACAAGAAAACTGATAAGACGATCTCGATAAAGTGTGTCGCGTGTGGTAAAGAAAATGCCGAGGTCGTGGATATGGGTTATAACCGTAAATCCAATTGCGATGTAGATCTGACAGTAGACGCTATGGAGGAAGCTGGTCCCGACAAGGAGTTTCTGATCTTCACCGGAGATGGTGACTTTGATTATTTGGTTGACAAGATTGTCGGAAAAGGTACAAAAGTCTACATTGTTTCGTCAAATGCAGGAATCAAGAAGCCTGGTCTAAATACCAAGCGTTTATCAACAAGACTGAAAGATATTATCAAGAAACACGAGCAAGGTAAAATAGACCTTATTAACATAGATAGCTGGAAGATGAAGATCCGGAAAGAGGTATAAAATACAAACCGCCACGAAGCGTGACGGTCTGCGAATGACATCTAGTATACTAAGCAATTATGGATCAAAAGTCAAGCAAAACTGGGGATTACATTTTGACCATATTACAAGCTAATTCCGTTCTAATATCGTCCCACAGCGCACACAAAGTTAAGTCTAAAGCTTTATATTAATTGACAATTAATTATCCGCGTGTAGTATTCAAAATGGAACTGCACCACTTAAATGCAGAAATAAAAGGTGTTTAACACCAACCGCAACAAAAAAAGGAGGCAACATGCCCAAAATAAGCATAGACCAGAAAGGTTACGAGAATAGCCCTGCTAAGATGAGGATGGTTCAACTCCTATTTAAAGGTACTTTTATTGCGCTCGAAAGATTGGGTCCTGCAACTCATACGATTAAGATCATCGAGATTACCCCCAACGAAGTACCATCCCCTGGCAGGATGTTTATCAACGTAAAAGTGGTCATATCCAGCAACAATTCTTTTGGCCACCAAGAGCAAGACCACACAAGGCTCGAAAGTAGCTTCAACATGTTTTGCAACAATAACATGCTTGAATTCATGTCTCAAGGAATTGTTCGCACATTCCAAGAAATAACCGCAGAGTTGGCAAGTCGGCTAAATAGGCGCACCAATGAACTGTCCAACACTCTGGCTAGTCTTGGACTTCGAGAGGGTGTGTCTGGAAATAATCTCCGTTGCCGAATTTGTGGGCATGTTCCTAAGGAACAAGAAAAAGACAAGCCCTGCGTCGTATGCGCCAGGTGTACGTCCCACTGATAACGTTTTACACGTCTCACAGCCCCATCCGAAAAGATGGGGCTTCTATTATCCCCTCTTATTCTTGAGTAACAACGCCTCAAGTCCCAATTCTGCATCCACCAAACCACGATGACTATCATGATAGAGTGTGATCAAATTTTTCGACAAAACACGCAATTCATCGCTTGAATAATTTTCAGCATATTTCTTTGCTTTACCAAAAACAAAAGGACTAAGACCGGTTTCTCCAACACTCTTTCCTACGGATGCAATAATCATTGACTTTACCTGCCAAAACAATGTACCAATAATGCTTTCAGCTTCTATTCCTGCATCTACGGCCTGACGATATATAGACCAGGCCACGAATGAATTGCGACTACCGAGAGCATCAGCCAACGAAAATATATTAAATTCAGATTTTTTTGTACCACCAACAGCATCAACTTTTTCATCACTAACAACTATCTTTTCCGAATGCTTCTCAAATGCTTTTTTCAATTCTGCATTAAGTTTTCCTTCAAGAGCAATAAAAATATTTGTGGATTCATTCAAAATAGAAACAATATCAGGAAATATCTCTTTTGCTTCGGTATTCTCGGATATACGATCAAGAAGAATAATATATTTATTAGAAAAAAGTCCCTGTCCACCACCGTGTTCCTGAACAAGCGATGGATTCCACGAAATGGCTTCAATGTGCACAAATGATGCGTCTGGCTTCTTGGTTCGTAAAGAATTGACCAGCGAATGAGCCTTATGAGCTGACTGGGCAATATCGGTTCCATGAAATACATACAACATGCATACAGTATATGCTCAAATAAAAAAAGTGCCACATCGAGGCCTAGCCTCGATAAAAACCTACTTAAGCTCACCCCAATTCATACCAATATCAGCAGATGCCTTGAGAACAATGCTATGAATATCTGCTGGAGCTATGACAGATTCCATAATTTTTTTAATTTCCGAAACTATCTTTTCAGATTCGTCTTTTTTTATCTCATAAATAAGCTCGTCATGCACCTGTAGAAGTGGAGAAATAACTTCACCAAGTTTTTGTTCAGAAATATATTGATCAATTTTGATCATCGCAAGCTTGATAATGTCTGCACCTGTCCCCTGTACAGGGGCATTGATAGCCATGCGCTCTGCTCCTGCACGAATAAAAGGAATTTTAGAATTTATTCCTTCAAAATAACGACGACGACCAAAGAATGTCTCTGTATATCCTCTTCGTGCTGTTTCGGCTTTTACTTTGTCTAGATAGCTCGCCAAACCCGAAAATGTTTCAAAATAATTATTCAAAAATTGTTGAGCTTCGTCACGAGTCGTGCCTAGATTTTGTTTGAGTGCCAAAACACCCATGCCATACATGATGCCAAAGTTAATAACTTTTGCTTGACGACGCATTTCTGATGTAACTTTGTCAGTTGGCACCTTGAATACAAAGGATGCGACTGATGTATGAACATCTTCATCATTCTTGAATATATCAATCAGTTTTTGATCACCTGACAGGAATGCAGCGATACGCAATTCAACTTGGGAATAATCAAAACTTGCCAATACATATCCCTTTTCGGCTACAAATGCTGTGCGAATTGCTTTTCCTAGCTCTGACTTTATTGGAATATTTTGAATATTTGGATTTTGTGATGACATACGACCTGTCGTTGTTCCTGTCTGCAAAAAATGTGTATGTAGACGATCCTTATCATCAAGAAGTGGTGGAATTGCGTCTATATATGTTCCAAGAAGCTTTGACAGTTCACGATACTCAAAGATGAGTGGTACGATTGGGTGCATATCTCGTAATTTCTCCAACTCTGATTCGCGAGTTGATCGAGCTCCGCCACCGGTCTTTTTCATATTTTTACCCACAAGACTCAACTTATCAAATAATACTTCACCCAACTGTTTTGGTGAGCTTATATTAAATTCCATACCAGCCAATTCATATATCCTCTTTTCTAAAGAAGACACTTCTGCATGGTATGTTTTTGCAAGATTAACAAGAATCTTTCGATCTATTTTTACTCCACGTTTCTCCATTTTTTCTATTATAGGAATCAGTGGCAATTCAATATTCTCATAGACTTTTCGTAATCCTTTCACATCAAGTTGATCAAATATGAAATTCTTAGCTGAAGCAAAGTCTTCTACATTGGCGAATGTGAGAATATCTTCTATGGTTGGATTGGTGAGATTGGAATTTACCAGCCACAAAGCCAAAGCTGTTGTTTCAATTTCTGTTTTTGAAATAGCTGGAAAGAGTCCTGACTGAGGGTTGGTTTGACCATCCCCAACAACACCGTCTCCTCTCGACGACAACGATGTCTCTTCGTGCTTCGCAGTCGAGACATCATTCTCATCTGTGGAGACGGCTGACGTAGTACTTAAGATCTTTGCTTTACCATCAACGACATTTTTGAGGCGCTGGGAGAGGGTACGGAATTCAAGCTCATTCCAAAGTTCGGTAACTTTTTTGACGTCAAGAGCTTCCTTGAATGTCTTCTCTGGTACAACAAAAGTAATTGGCACATTCCTACGGATGGTTGCGAGCATTTTACTAAATTCAGCCTCTTCTTTATTGTCTTTCAACAATTGAATGATTCGTGGAGTTATTCCTGCATCACTAAATTTTTTATCATGACCAGCCTCAAGCTCTATATATATCTGTTCAATTGTTCCGAATGTTGTGATGAGGATTGTCCCGGTCTTTTCACCAATACCTTTCACTCCAACAATATTATCTGATGGATCACCACGAAGACCCTTATAATCAGGAATGAGTTCAGGCCCAAATCCGAAGCGTGCTTTGACACCGTCTTCGTCATACATGATTGTGTCTTTGATTCCCTTCTTCAATGTATAAACCTGTACTCGCTTATCATCCACAAGTTGCAATGTATCCATATCACCCGAAGCAATAACAATGTCAATCGGGAGTTTTTGCTTCTTCACTTGTTCTACGATGGTACCGAGCATATCGTCCGCTTCAAAACCTTGTTTATCATATATAGGAATATTGAGTACATCAAAGATATCTCGAGATCTTTTCATCTGAGCAATCAAATCATCCTCAACCGCCTTTCTACCAGCTTTGTAATCCTTATACAATTCATGACGATAAGTAGGACCCTTCAGGTCATAACATGCAACAATATAGTCAGGCTTCAGATCTTCAATCGCTTTGATAACCATCGTTGAAAGTCCATAAAGTGCGCCAGTTGGCTCACCCTTTGCCGTCGCAAAATCAGGTAAGGCATGATAGGCACGATGTAGGATGGCATGTGCATCAAGCAATACCATTTTCTTATTATGCTCCACTATTTTCTTAACCATATCACTATTGTACACCAGTATTGAGACAACGTGTTTTTAGACACATGGTCCGTTGAAACATCCATGACGAACATATATAAATACCCCAAAACACATTGTAATAAATTACACAAACACGATAGTATAAGCGCCGTCTTTTATCTCAAACTGTATATGCGCCGATTTCTCAAACTCATTCAAGCCGACTTGTTCTGGCCATTCAATAAGTATTAAATTATATTTATTAGCTACAAGTTGTTCCCAATTCAAGGCAATAAGATCTTCTCTTCTTTCGAGACGATATGCATCTATATGTACCAGACGTCTCCATGGCCATTTTGTAGAGGTCGCGACATCATACATCTTCATAAGCACAAATGTTGGACTTGTAATATCATCTTGAATACCGAGTTCTTTTGCAATACATTTTACAAAAGCTGTTTTACCAGCACCAAGATGACCTGAAAGACCAACAATCAACGCTTCATCTGTTTCATTGTATATATTTGAAATATTAATCAACCATTTTGACGCGATGGTGAGAGTCTCATCAAGAGACTGTGACTTGAATGTCTTCATGCTCGAATCATAGCGCACCATATAAAAAAAGACAGTCGCCACCTCTTGGAAAGAGATGACGACCGTTTGACGAAGAAAGAGCTAACGATGTTGCCGAGGTCGCTGATTGGCTGGGTGAGCACCACCACGTGAACGTGGAGGCGATTGATGCCCCCAAGCGCGATAATCACCATGACCACCATATCGGACTATTGTCCGATATCTATGACGCTCACCCCAAGGATAAGCACCATATGAGTATCCGTCACCCCATCCACCAACCCAAACCCCGCCGTGCCAGATGACACTTTGTCCTGGCTGTGCTACCTGTGAAGCCCCCTCCTCCCATGCCATCAGGTACTGAGGCTGGGGTTCTGCCTGTTCAGGTTCCGCAACTTGCTGGTGGAGATTCTCCACCGAACTAGCGCTCGACCATTCAGACGAGGCTACCTGAATAGCTCCCGTCGGGCAGATTCCAGACACATCAGGAACCACCGTTCCCTGCCCTAACTGTTGTTTCTTAGCAGAAGATTTTTTCTGCTGTGGCGCGACTGGTTGCTTCTCTTGATAACCAGCACCAGGTGCCCTCATCATCACCGGCCTCCGGAATGTCATTCCGGGGGTGTGGGTGTCGATGGTTGGGGTGCCGACCTGCCACCCTGTATTGTGGTAACCATCCGCATCCTGGCGGATGTTATTCTTTGTTACCGAACACCCTGTCGCCAAAATGGCGACCGCTACCGACATGGCCACGCCAATCATTCTTATTTTCATAATTTTTCTCTTTCAAAGAACCGCAGTTTTTTCTGTTTAAATGCTATCTCAAGAGAACATCTCCGAGATTTGGTACTATTATACCATAACTGAAGATATTGTCAATGCATGTAAAAGGGCTCTGTTATACCCCGTTTCCAACGTTCACGAGATTCGCTGTGGCTGATATACTAGTACCTATATGACTATCCACTTTGATGAAGACAAACAAAATCGCAGACTTAGCGACCTTATGCACAAAGAAGAAGAAGATTTGGTACAGATCCTATCTGCAAAATACAATATAGAATACGTAAATCTTCTTGGAATACCTATAAATACTGATGCACTACGCTTCATCGACGAAACAACGGCACGTGCAACGAAGATGGCTGCTTATGTCATTTCAGACAAAAATATAAAGGTGGCTGCACGCAACCCTCAAGACCCAAAAGTCGGAGAAGTTCTCAATGCTCTCGTTTCAAAAGGATATAAGCCTGAATTATATATAACTTCTACTCAAAGCCTAGAAAAAGCGTGGACTATGTACAAAGACCTTTCATTTGCTTATGAAAGCAAAGGTGGATCGCTTGAAATTTCTAGCCAAGAGATAACTGAAATCATTGATCAAGCAAAAAGCCTTCCTGCTATTACTACCACTATCGAAGGCCTTCTGCACACAAACAAGAGCTATCGTATTTCACGTATACTAGAAACCATTCTTGCTGGAGCTCTCGCCGTCAATGCATCAGATGTGCACTTGGAGCCAGAAGAAGCCTATATTTTGTTACGATATCGCCTTGATGGCGTTCTACAAGAAGTCATACGATTTGATCCAGAAACATATGCACTTATGTTGTCACGTATAAAATTACTATCTGGAATGAAGCTCAATATCAAAAAAGATTCTCAGGATGGGCGTTTCAGTATCAAATTACCTATCGTGGATATTGAGGTTCGTGTATCTGTACTTCCTGGTGCATACAATGAATCGATCGTTATGCGTCTTCTCAATCCAAAATCAATCGACGTTCGACTTGAAGACCTCGGAATCCATCCAAAATTACTTTCAGTACTCCAAAGAGAGATGAACCGCCCTGATGGTATGCTTCTGACAACTGGTCCAACTGGTTCAGGTAAGACAACTACACTATATGCATTCTTGAAAACTATACGCGATCCACAAATCAAAATTATCACGCTCGAAGATCCGATCGAATATCACCTCCCCGGTATCGTACAGACACAAGTCAATGACAAGGGGTATACATTCGCAGAAGGCTTGCGCGCAGCAGTTCGTCAAGACCCTGACGTGATAATGATTGGTGAAATCCGCGACAATGAAACGGCTGATATAGCCATCAACTCAGCCCTTACTGGCCACTTGGTATTCTCAACATTGCATACAAATGATGCCGCTGGTACATTCCCACGCCTGATCGATCTTGGAGTCAATCCAAAGATCATCACATCTGCCCTACGTGTAGCCATGGCTCAGCGCCTAGTGCGCATACTCTGTAAAGTATGCAAAAAAGAGATTCCTGTGGATGGTGAAAATCAAAAAGAGATTGAGAATACGATACAGTCTATTGAGGACAAATCTCTCATTCCTACAGAACGTAAAAAAATATGGACAGCTGTTGGTTGTGATGCATGCAATAAAACAGGCTACAAAGGGCGAGTTGGAATATATGAGGCTATACTCACCGATGAAAAAGTCGAGGATGCAGTAGAAATGAGCCCTAGTGAACGTGAGATTTGGATCGCAGCAAAAGGACAAGGTCTTCTTACAATGAAACAAGATGGTATCATCAAAGTACTAGAGGGAAAAACTTCAATTGAGGAGCTAGAACGTGTCATCTCACTTACTGATTAATAAAAACTATCATGCAAACAAATAACAAAGATTTTACTCAAGCCATACAAAGAACACAGCAAGAAATACAAAAAGAGTTGCATGAATTACAAACCGAGCGTGTATCACTAGAAGATAAAAAGCATGAAATTTTAACTCTAGAAAAAGACATTGCAACCTTACAAGAAAGAGCAAAAGTGGACGCCATCAAGAAACAGGCAGATCAAAAAGAAATCATGATACTTGAAATGAAAATACGAAAAAATGAGGATCGCATCCGCGCACTAAATTCAGAAATGACACAAGCACAACATGAAGCAACAGTTAGCATCAAGCATGCTGGTATAAAAAATATATAAATATCTTCACCTTACCTTACCAACCATTTTATCCACGCTGTCAATTGATTTTTATGGTGTTACAAGAGTAGGATATACTCAGAAGTAACAGCCAGATACGAACAATCCGCCATTTGACGGAGTTGGATTCGCCCAGAGGCGAATGTACTTATTCGAACACAGGAATCTCTAAGCAATATCTTGTCGCGTGATGCGTCAAGCGAGGTGGAATCCCGAGGATAATTTCAGTACGTTATGCAAGCATAACAACCAACATGTCCTTAGCATTACACCCAAACCTGGGAAGGCCACT
>CAIUOX010000015.1 GCA_903900935.1 uncultured bacterium | reverse complement strand
CTACACCAATAGTTTGACCACCACTCTTCTCAAATTTCATCAATGCTTCAGTAATAGGATCAAATTTTCCTAACAATATCGCTGGAAGATTGTGCCATGATTGCTTTATACGATGATCAGTCACACGGTCTTGTGGAAAATTGTATGTGCGGATCTTTTCAGAACGAGAACCTGTACCAATCTGACCTTTTCGATTGGCAGCAAATTTTTGAGATTCTTGCTCTTCTTGCAATGCTTCAAGTTTGGCAGTCAAAATAGATAGTGCCAATTCACGATTTGCACCCTGACTACGCTCTGCAGTAGAACGTACATCAATACCTGTTGGCCTGTGAATCATACGCACTGCTGACTCAACTTTATTCACATTCTGACCACCCTTACCTCCTGCACGCGAAAATTCCATTTCAAGATCTGCTGGATTGATGACAAATTTTGACTTCTTGCGAATCGGCATAATAGCTATCGTAACAGTAGAAGTATGCGTACGACCCATCTTTTCGGTTTCAGGAACACGCTGTACACGATGAACACCTGTTTCCCAACGGAGATTTTCATATACATCTTTGCCCTTGATCTCGAGCGAGGCTTCTTTGTAGCCACCAAGGTCATTTTTTGATTCATCGATGATTTTCGTCTTCCAGCCCTTGGTCTCAGAATATCTCTTGTACATATCAAAAAGCTCTGCCGCAAAAAGCGCAGCTTCATCACCACCAGCACCAGCACGAACTTCAAGAATGATTTCCTTTGGCTTTTCATCTTCCACTTGATCGGATGCAATAATAGCCATCATCTCAGTTTCGAGAGACTTTTTTTGTTCAAGAATTGAAGCGAGCTCATGGTCTGCCATTTCCTTGAATGAAGGATCAGCCTCCATCATGCCACGCACTTCGGTCTCATCTTTGATGAGCTTTTCATACATACCAGCCATAAAGGCGGTCTTTGGATTGTTTTTACATTTCTCTAAGTCCATAGGATTGATTAACTATATCAGAGCTTTATCGCGCAAACCACCATATACGACATTATGTATGTGGATGAAACATTCCCAGATGGAGTCGATCTCGTAAAGAAATACTTTATGCACAAAAATAATAAATACGGAGTTTCAGACACAGACATAATGTCGTGTATAGCCGTAATTCGTTATTTCTTTGCCTTTGAGAGACGATTCTTGAACTTCTCTACACGACCTGCAGTATCAATAGTTTTCTCCTGATTTGTATAGAATGGATGAGAGGCACTTGAGATTTCGAGATGAAATACAGGATATTCTTTACCGTCAGTCCACTTTGCAGTTTCCTTGGTATGAGCTGTTGAAGAAATCAAAAACTTTACGCCACTTGAATTGTCGGCAAAAATGACTGGGCGATAATTGTCTGGGTGTATATCCTTTTTCATAGTCATCATAAATTATCACAACTTGGAGTAAAGTGCAACTTTTTCACCAAGAAATAACCTTGCAAAGTAGAAAAACATTGAATTGATACTAGAAATACTCGGTAAAGTGCTATTAAACTATTGATCTATATCGCCATAAGCATAGAAATAAGAAACTTCCATAAGGAGTGTTTTTAATGTACTATATTTCAATTCCCTTCTGTAGTATTAAAATATGCAGGAATTAGGATATTGCGGGATCGTCTAATGGTAGGACACGAGCCTTTGAAGCTTGTTATCTTGGTTCGAATCCAAGTCCCGCAGCATTTGAGAAATAGTAGGGTTTTTGGGTATGTTTGCGACTAACTCATAAGGACTTTTGAAGCTGTACTTAGCCACAGTTTTGTTTGTGATGATCGCGTTCGAAAGTAATTTTTCCAGAGTTCTGCGTTTTGCTTCGTCCGTAGCTGGACATGATGCCAATAAAGAGAAGATTTGGACTCTAAGTGATATGGATGCCGACCATGTAGCCGCTTGGAGCAAGGGCGGTAAGACAACGATAAAAAACTGCGAGATGTTGTGCAAAACGCATAATAGAGCAAAAGGAAATCGATAATCTATCAAGACAAGGTAGAGAATAACTCAGCAAAACTATCCTTTATTTCTTTATCTGTAACATTGTTAAATATGGAATCAAAGTCAGTGTCTTTGAAATCAGAGGCTTTTTTGCCGAAATGTTTTTGAAATTCAGATTTGCAATAGCTCCTAAATTCAGCCAGGTTGGTGAAATTAGAAGGATCCTTAGGATTCTTACCAGAAAGTTTCAATAACAGATATTCGGAATTATGCTCTATGAACTGCACAATATCATTACTTTGTTTGATGAGAGCTTCTATAGCTGAAGAATCATCGAGGTCCTTATCTAGGAGGAAAAAACGCTTTTGTCCATCGTATCTTTCTTTAATTAAGTCGTACTTTGATTTAAAGCCCTTAACATCGCTAACCCCACCTAATTTACCTTGAGACACTAAGATTTCTACAATTTCTACCTTGATACTGAACTGAATGTCAGATTTAACGAAATCGTCTTTGAATTTTTTGGTCGTCAAGTAACCGAATAGATTGAATTCAGTGGTCCCTTCACTTATCAATAAATAATAGACTTTAAAGCTTTTCTTTTTATTCATAAGCTTATAAGAGATTATTTATTATTCTATTGAAATCAATAGTATTAGGAATTCCACCAAGAGAGCCAAGACGATATATTCTTTTTACGTTATCTCTTTCCTTTACATCATAGTCCGATACTTTTGCAACGACGATATTATTGTCCTTTTTCTCTAAGATATGAGCTTGATCATTTTGTAAAAGATCAAAAGTCTCATGATTATGCGATGAGAAAAATATCTGAGCATTATGCTTGTTTATGTCTTTATCTTTGAAGAGATTTAATATAGCCATTTCCATATCAGGATGGTAATACTTACTCGTCTCGTCATAGATAATAATGCCACCCGATTTGATGATCTTAAGAACATCACCTATATAAGCAATAAGCTCTCTTGTTCCAGCAGAAAGTTCCATAGTACCAAGATTTTTATAAAAGTTGCTGTATTTTGCCTCGTAGGTGAAGGCAAAAGATTTATTAACTGGATTGTTGTCACCCTCTTTTTTAATGATAAGACTTTCAAAGGAAGGTTCAAAATATTTAACTATGGAATTAACAGCACCGAGTTTTTCATCCTGATTTTTGGTGTCGTTGAGATAATTAACAGCAAAAGCCATTAAACCATTTATGTTATTTTGCCCCATCTGAACAGATCTTTTGTCAGTAATGAAGCAGATTTGATTTTTTATTTGTTTGAGCTCAGAAATGCCTACTTCTTCCTTGAGATTAGCGAATACTGATATATCAGAGCTTTCGTCTAAAACAACAGAGAGAAAAGATGACTTCTTTGGTGCAACAATATTTTTTGCTAAAGTTCCCATCTTTGCTTTTACATTTTTCTCAAAAGAAATACTATGATTCTTTCTACTAAATATTTTTTTATTGTTTTTGTATAAGACTTCTTCAGCAATTTCTTTACCCTCATTTATAATTGAGATCGAATAATTGTATTTATCCTCAATAATTATAAAATCCATCTCCATCACGATCGGTTTTGATACCATGCTTTTATGGTAATTGGGAAGACAGATGATAGTCTCTTGCTTTATGCCATTAGGTGCAAGTACAAATTCTTGCTGTCGCGCGAGCATAATTCGAATTATTGTGTCAATGATATTTAAGACAGTGCTTTTACCAGAAGCATTTGCACCATAAAAACCGGAGATAAGTGAGATTCTCTCCTTTCCTTTGTTCGCATATCCAATTTTTTCTTTCTCACCCCCTTCGGTGAAGGATACTTCTATAGGATCTTTTATCCCATAGAAGTTACTGGCTTTAATTCTTGTGATTAACATATTTGTTTAAAATTACATTATTTTGTAATAATATGCACATTCTATTCCATATAGTTTTAAAAGTCAAGCACTTTTGACATAAAACTGTCATTTTATACTAAAAAACATCATTATACCTTTGTTTTGGGCTGTATTTATACTCATTAAACCCTTATAATTGATCTTTTAAAGAGAGTGTAATATGTCACAAATAGTAGCTTAAATCCGTTCGGATAACATCCCACACGGCCAGCACGAGTCAGCGTAGTATCGAGGCTTAGACCGAGGAGCTTATCCTCTAGAAGCAGACAAGAAGTTCTCTCTATCCTTAATCGCGCTCT
The DNA here is from genome assembly GCA_903900935.1 of uncultured bacterium. Taxonomy (GTDB): domain Bacteria; phylum Patescibacteriota; class Minisyncoccia; order Phycocordibacterales; family PALSA-1337; genus C7867-002. Next base: position 297 of record CAIUOX010000015.1, on the reverse strand, counting down.
GCCGTGATCCGTAAACCACTGGCACTCTGGCGATATCTCAAGGCGAGATATCTCGCGAACTTGAACCGTAATCCAAGCTACATTAGCAAGATATGCCTATTATAGCTGATAGTTGACAGGTCGCCAAAATCATTGACAAATAGCCATTTCTTTGCTATACTATATTGGTAGTTCTTTGATAGAGAATCACTGTTGACCCAGTAGGTCAATATGCTGATTGAGACGAGCTTTTTGAGCCTTAAATCAGGGCCTAGAAAGCTCGTCTCAAACTAAGGCAAGACGTTCCGAGCGTTCTCG
>CAIUOX010000014.1 GCA_903900935.1 uncultured bacterium | reverse complement strand
TGTGCTCCCGCGAGGTCGACTTGATCGGCAACATCTGTGCTGGTACTCATTCCTTGAGGAAGAGGACTTTGGAGTGGTTTGCCATATCCATTTAATACACTTTCAACAATAGCTGCACGATCGACGGACATATCGAGAGCTTTGCGTACATTTTTGTCTGCGAGTATTGGGTTTTGGTTTTGATTGAAAAATACTCCAAATATTCTTGGTAGAGGTGTTGAGAGGACGTCATAACTTCCTGCTTTTTCTGAAGCGAGTCGTTTTGCTTCAAGTGATGACACTGATGCGAGACTGTCGATGGTGCCATTGTCGATGGCACTGTATGCACTTGCCTCATCAGGCATAAATACGAGAGTAAGTGTCTCTATATAAGGAATAACTCCGTAGTAATTATTCCACGATGAAAGTGTATACGTTGTAGGGATTCCTCCAGCATCATGAGCGACGCTGGTTACTTTGTAAGGTCCGGCACCAACTGGTTCGATGTTGTATTGACTGAAAATAAACTGATCATCATTCACGACTCCCCAAATGTGCTTGGGAATAATGCCAATAACGGTATTGGCCAAGAATGGACTATACGGTTGTTTTAGAATAAATTGTATTTCAAAAGGCGAGAGGACTTTTACGGTTACGTTCAACCAGTCAGAACGTCGAGGACTCTTGAGTGTTGCGTCTTGAATTTTTTGGATAGTGAAGGCGACATCGTCAGCGGTGAGTTGTACGCCATCTTGAAATTTGACGTTGTCACGAAGAGTGAATGAATAGGTAAGTCCGTCATTTGATATGGTGTATGACTTTGCAATATCTCCAATCAGTGTATCGCCTTGGTATTTCATGAGGCCCGCATATACGAGTGTTGAAATATCACGATCAGTTCCTGATACAGCAAAAACTGGATTGATTGTGCGTGGTAATCCGATCATACCTTCACGCAATTCGCCACCGTGTTTGGGGATGTTTACGAGGAAATATCCATTTACAGAGTTGAGCATAGCTATAGAGGTACACAGTGCTATCAATACAAATATACCAAAAATGAATTTTTCGGTTGCTGAAAATGCGTGAATATATCCAAGTATATGTGAACCGCCTTTAATACGGAATTCTTTGTGTGGTTTATTGGACACGGTAGGTATGTGGGATGAGTTATATGAGTGCAATCAGACTTCACTAGAACGTATGTGGAGATGCGATGTGTTCGCGTTATTTGCGATTATATGCACATGCGCATTGATACTATATGAGTGAGTAATTGAAAGATTACAGGTTCAATAAGTTAATGAGGGCTGAAACAGCAAAAATAATAGCCAAGATAATGGTTGCAATGAAAAGTCCTTTCTCTACTCCGCGGCGGGTGTGATATGCAGAACTGAGATTGTCACTACCGCCAAATGCGCCACCTACTTGCGCTCCTGTACGCTGAAGAAGGATAAGTGCGACCAAAATGACCGATATGATGATCTGAATATAGGGGAGAATGGACTTCATGTGAGGAGTATCGTAGCATCCGAGGTGTTTTTTTGCAAGTTTGAATATGTGGTCTTCATGAAGATTTGATTCTTTTTTCATTGGGTCTTCATCTCACCTTGATAAGGTGTGTTCATGAATCAAACACCCCCGTCGATTGCTCAGGAATTTCCCCAACACCCTGCAACTGCAGTTGAGGCACTGGATGGGATACTTGCATATGCGACCAGTCTCGGATGTTCGGATATTCATATCGATCCATATGACAAGATTACTGTGGTGAGGATTCGTATTGATGGAACCATCGAAGTTGCTGGTACTGTTACAAAACGTATTCATGATGAGATGATCTCTCGTTTAAAAATACTTTCTGGTGCACGTACAGATCTTCATGCATTACCACAGGATGGTCGCTGGAAGACTGAGATATGTGGGGCAACATACAATGTCAGGATTTCATTCATGCCTACCTATCATGGTGAAAATGCAGTACTGCGTCTTTTGCCGACAGATTCTACGATACAGCTTTCATTTGCAAAACTCGGTTTTACTCCTGACATTGTGCACATGATAGACAAAGCGTTGCAACGAACCAATGGATTGATCTTGGTTACGGGGCCAACCGGTTCGGGCAAAACAACAACGTTGCATAGTTGTCTGGCACTCAAGTCTCGTGAGCCACTCTCGATTATCACTCTCGAGGATCCGGTTGAATACGAGATACCGCGTGTTCGACAGATTCATATACGACATGGTCAAGGTCTCACGTTTGCAAATGGGTTGCGTGCATCGTTACGTCAGGATCCGGATGTCATCATGGTGGGTGAGATACGGGATTCAGAAACTGCAAAGGTTGCAATTCATACTTCTCTTACAGGACACTTGGTACTTTCGACGTTGCACACCAACTCGGCGCTCGATGCGATTCCGCGCCTTATCGACATGGGTGTTGATGCATACTTGCTGGCATCAACGCTCAAAATGGTGATCGCGCAACGTCTTGTGAGAAAAGTATGCGATGAATGCAACGGCGCAAGCTGTATGACCTGTCGTAACACTGGATATGTGGGTCGACTGGTTATTGCTGAAGCATATGAAGTTGATGAGGGTATGCAAAAATTAATAGCAAAGAAAGTTCCTATTTCGGTATTGCATGAATACGTTACGAAACGAGGGTTTCGTAATCTGACAGATGATGGTAGGGAAAAAGTTGAATGGGGAGTGACGACTGAAGAAGAAATCCTTCGAGTACTTTCTGAATAATCTATACCGTATGAACATATACAACATACACAAGACATCTCGTGTTCGATGGAAGCGTAGTGATAGTATTATATTCTTCGAAAGTCTCGAATCATATTTGTCTGCGGGACTGTCTCTTGATGTGTGTCTGCAGATGATCGAGCATGGTTCGGCATCACACAGGAAATATGTGTATGCTCGTATGCGATCCGTTGTTGAAAAAGGCGGATTGTTTTCAAGTGCTATCACAGAACATAGTCGTATCAACAATACGGTCGCGAGCATTATTCGTCATGGCGAAGCTTCTGGTGCTTTGGTACGAAGTATTACGCTTGCACGTTCCATGTTGGAACATCAGGATGAGCTTATAAAAAGTTGTGTATCTGCTTTGGTATATCCCTGCATTATTGGATTTTTTGCAGGTGTGCTTACTATTGGTTTGGTGCGAGGCATCATGCCTCAGATTATCCCTATGTTAAAAGGTTTGCATGTTCAACTGCCCGTCCTCACTCGTGTCGTCATGTCTATTTCAGATATAGCGACGGCATACGGGTTATATATTATATGCGGGGTCGTTGTGTGTATGTGTACATTTTTATTTTTGTATCGAAGATACAGAGCCTTCGTTCGCGTGTGTCACCACGTGGTAGTTCGTATTCCTGTCATTGGAAATCTTATTACGTATTACGTTACCTCCGTGTTCCTTCATTCATGTGGAGCATTGCTTGATTCTGGTGTGTATATCAATCAGGCATATACACATGCGGTTGGCACCATTTCATTTTTGCCACTACAAGAATATATGGCATCCTACACTGCTCACGTAAACAATGGTGCACAACTTAGTTCGGTATTTGTTCGTCATACGTTTCCTGTATATGTCTCGGCACTTATTTCTGCAGGGGAATCATCGGGAACTTTGGGTCCTTCGTGTATTCGTGCGGCATCTATATTGGATCGTGGTATTCAACATTCCTTGAAACGCATGACGTCACTCATTGAACCTTTGATGATGGTGGGGATGGGGTTGATTATCGGCTCTATTGCATTGTCTATACTTATGCCGATCTATGACCTATCAAGAGTGTTGCAGAAATAAATAGCACAGTGCACATGCTCTACCATAATACGCAGAAGGGAATAATTTTGTTGGATATACTCATGGCGCTTTCATTATCCGCCTTCTTTATTTCTATACTAGCTGAATCTTCAATGACCGCTCGTGACATATTTCGCAGAGCATATGAACGTAATGAATTATTGGATACATATGAAGCGCATGCATCAGAGGTGAATGGATTGTTGCCACATGGAACATATTCCGTGCATGACTTGAATGCCGCGACGCGATGGTATGGCAACGATCGTATTGAGACGGATATATATGTAACAAGCACAACGTCAGCTCAGACAGTTTCATTTACCAAGATTACGTCATATCCATTTGCGTACATATCTGATACGGCTGGAACACCATTGTGTTCGGTTGATATGTTTCAAAAACAGTCACACCTATCTATTGCTCCTTTATTATTGCCGATCAGTTCTTCGATATCACTGACGCACATAGAAGTGAGAAATAATGTGGCATATGTTTCGGCGGATTCCTCGAATGTATCAGACCCAGATATGTTCGTTGTCGATATACAAGATCCAGTTCATCCTAGTTTGCTTAGTAGTATACATACTGGTCCAGGGATCTCATCATTTTCTCTTGCGGGAAATCGTGTATTTGCTGCCGCAGCAAGTACTGCGGCACAACTTCACATTATTCGTTTTGATAGTTTGCGTAGCCCCATTCTCGAAAAGAAATATCAAGTGCCACTGCCTTACGCCACCGCTACACCACCGGTAGGAAGTAGTATATTTTTTAACAAAAATACTATTTATCTAGGAACTGATAAGTGGGACGGTGATGAATTTTTCATGGTAGATGTTTCTGATCCGATACACCCACGTATACGTTCGAGTCTTGCTATTGATACAAAAATAAACGATATAGTTGCTCGTGATAGTCATGCGTATATTGCCGCTTCAGGAGAACAGCAGTTGATCGATGTAAATGTTGAAGATCCGTCGCGTCCATATATCATGCGTTTTTTCAACCCATCAGGTTGGTTGCGACAAGAAGGCAAAGTCATTTCATCTTTTGAAGATGGATTGCATGTGGGGCGCACCTCAGGTGGTTTCAATATTATTCAAGACCGTGAATTGTTTTCATGGGCATCCACCACAACTACACCATCTGATTTTGATGCACCTCAGTCAGTGGATATGCCTGGTGGAGTGTATGGGGTTATCGCAGATCGTAACCATGTATACGTCGCAACAAGACAAGTTGGAAAAGAGTTTCAGGTATTTGACATGTCACTAGCTACGAGTACTGCATCATATTATCCACTACCTGTCTTGCCTCAGAGTATGACCTGTGACGGAGATGTTATATATATTTTAGGAAAAGGAAGCCCGGTGGTGTATGAGATTAGTGCCGCGCAATCTATTTGAATATGTCACACAAAAAAATATCAACAACACAACAGGGAATTACATTGATTGAAGTACTTATATATAGCGCATTACTTTCTTTGCTTTTTGCTGGTTTTATTAGTTGTGCATACGGTATTCATATGCGAGATCTCATATTGATAGATGAAATAAATGATTCATACACACAAACACATACATTCTAAGGGATTTATTGCACTGGTTTCCGTGCTCGTGTTGGCGCTGGGCATGTTTGCTTTTTCGATTTCAGCAATGGTGGCGGCCGCGTCATATCGTGACGCAGTATATACACGGGAAATGAGGATTCAAAAACGACTTGATCAGCAAGCGTGTGTGGATACATTCGAACTTATGAAAGCCAAAGATTATTTTTTGAATAGAGACTCACTCTGTGGTGAGATTTAGAATCCTAAGGTGAACGTCATTGCATTTGATTCAGGAATCTCCCATGTTGAAGTGTCGAATTTTATTTCTTTGAGTGTACCTAGCTCCTTGTATTTGAGGGATTTATTCTCGAAAGCATAATCATATAGATCTTTGGTCAGTCTCACATCCTCGATACAGTACTTGATTATCTTATCTACTTCACCGTTACGCCACCATTCAACTGCTTCGAGGCCATGACCAGTTTTATTTCTGTTGAGCGTGGCTTCACCCACACTGTCGAGTTTGAGACGTCTTCCGAGGACCTTGTGTACCTCTCTCATCAAATCGAGGCTCTTGATGTGGGTTAGATCACCTGGATAATATTTGTTAAGAAGTGGTATGTCAAAGTGGTCACCATTCCAACTGATGAGCATGTCAGCTTGTTCGAGGATGGGCCACAGATCTTTGAAATCTTTTTCAAGATAACTCGTATATTGATCGGTGAGGGAATCGTGAATACACACTACTGATATGTCTAGATCTACAGGGTCATTTGAACCAACGTCTTGGAATATGTTTTTTGTTTCAATATCAAAGGTTATTTTTCGCATGGATGGTATTGTAACATATGGTATTTTAATTTCGGATATTTTACAGATATGTGAGTATGAATGAAGTGTTTTTGTCTTATACCTTGCCTTTTATTATAGATTCTGATAGGATTTCACCCACATATGTTAATGATTCGCTTACAAAGAACAGGTCGCAAACACGAACCAACTTTCCGTGTTGTATTGACTGATTCCAAGAATGGTCCAAAGAGTGGAAAATACCTCAAGAATTTGGGTTGGTATGATACTCGCATCAAAAATAAGCCAGATCAGATAGATACAGAAGCTATCAAGTATTGGGTATCAAAGGGTGCAAAGCTTTCTTTGACACTCCACAATTATCTCGTCCATAACAAGATCATCACAGGCAAGAAGATCAACGCTCTTCCTCTTCATACTCCTATAAAGAAGGAAGTTGCACCTGAGGCAGTTGCAAAGCCAGCTGAGACTCCGGCTCCAGTAGAGGCAACAGTTGCGTAAAGTTGTTGTTTATATAGGCTACAGAATATGCACCCATAGGGTGTTTTTTGTTGACTTACTTGATTCATGTGCCTATAGTTTGTTACACTTATTCAAAGTACAGTAGTCATCTGTACGATTACGAAATTTAATATCACGATTATGCAGACAGATCAGCAGTTTCTCGAATACGTTATCAAGGCATTAGTCGACAATCCAGATCAGGTTAAAGTAGTTCGCACAGTAGATGAGATGGGAGTTCTTCTTACTCTAGAATGTGGTGCCACAGATATGGGCAAGATCATCGGCCGTCAAGGCAATACTGCAAAGGCAGTTCGCACACTTCTTCGCGTTGTAGGCATGAAGCACAATTCACGCGTCAATCTGAAGATCAATGAACCAGTTGGTGGTCTCAAAGATCCGGAGCGTATAGCTATGACAGCACCAGCAGTTCCACTCTCAACTCCAAATTCAAAGACAGTTGATGAAGCGATGGCGGATTTGAAATTAGACTAATACATGACAAAATTAAAAAATCGTGGTACAGTCTCTGTACTACGATTTTTTAATTCATGATTACATTTCACCTCATAACTCTATTTCCAGAATCATTCGAGTCATATCTCAATGCCTCTATTGTTAAACGTGCCAAAGAAAAAGGTGCGATTGCTATCAAATATTATAATCCTCGTGATTTTACAGTTTCTTCTAAAAAGAACAAAGAACAGAGCTATGCAGATCGTCGTGTAGATAATCGTCCATATGGAGGAGGACCAGGAATGGTGATTGAAGCGCTTCCTATTATTAAAGCAATTGAGAAAGCAGTTGGCCAACCTGCTTCGCTGAAGCTTCGTAGGACAGGTAAAAATAAAACTACAAAAGGAAAGAAATCAGTGAAGATTATTTTTTTCAGCCCATCAGGCAAACAGTTCACCAATGAAATTGCCGACTCATTCAAGGACTCATATACTGACATTGTTTTTATCTGTGGTCGCTATGAGGGCATCGATGCTCGTGTGAAGAAGGTATTTCCTATGATTGATATATCAGTTGGTCCATACGTACTCACTGGCGGGGAACTTCCAGCAATGATCATGATTGATAGCATTACTCGTCGTATTCCTGGAGTATTGGGTGATACTCAGTCGCTTGAAGAAGAACGCGTCGCGAGTCCTGATGTGTATACACGTCCTGAATTAATTGAGTATAAAAAAAAGAAATATCGAGTACCAAAGGTATTGCTTGAAGGAAATCATAAGTTGATAGAAGAGTGGAAAAAGGAAAGATTGGACAAATAAAAAAGAGGCGAACAGCAGTTCGTGTCGATGTGTCCTGTTTCAATGCTTATTCTTGTCGCTTCTTGTTATCCCCCTTGACTTTCTCCACCCATATGATAGGGTTCTCCTAACTTCGCAGATTGTGTTCTGCCGTGTCCTTCTTAGCCTTTGGTGATGAAGGGCCTTACAGCGAGGGATTAGAAAGGTTTACCATTAATCCTGCCCAGTGAATATTCAATTGCAGTAACGTGCATCTCTAACGTTCTCGTCCACGAGAGCGCCTTTTACGTTCTGTGAAACTAATATTTGGTGGTAATGATGTCCGTTTAATAATTTTATCAATACATATGTCGAAAACACACACCACGCGTCCACAGAAATTCTTTTCACGGTATCAAGTGCCACTCACAGAGATGCCTCATTTGGTTGAGTCACAACTCACTTCATTTGCTTGGCTAATGGAGCATGGATTTTCAAATTTGCTCAAAGAATTTTCTCCTATTTCAGATTATGCCAATAAGAAGTTTGAACTTTCGATCGGAGGCCTTGAGCTTGTTCGTCCAAAATTTGGTGAGCACTATGCCAAGGACAATAAGTTAAACTATGAAGGCCAGATCAAGGTTAAAGTTACATTGAAGAATAAGTCATTGAATGTGGTCAAGGAACAAGAGATGTTCCTGGCTGATTTTCCATTGATGACTGATCATGGAACGTTCATAATCAACGGCGTTGAGCGTGTCATTACTCCTCAGCTTGCTCGTTCATTCGGTATCTTTTTTACATCTACAGAACTCAAGGGCAAGAATTACTTCGGTGCCAAAATCATTCCAGCTCGTGGTGTCTGGATGGAGATTGAAACCGATAGTGATAGCACTATATATTGTCGTATTGATCGCAAGAGAAAGTTTCCAGTTACATCATTGCTTCGCATTCTTGGCGCAAAGACAAATGCTGATATCCTTGATCTATTCAAGGGAAATCCTGATGCGCTCAAGGCAATCGAACAATCTCTTACCAAGGATCATGCAAAGACTGTTGATGATGCATACATTGAGATACACAAACGTCTTCGTGATGGTGATTTGGCGACTGCGGACAATGCCCGCAACTTCATGCAAGCATTGCTTGCACCAGATCGTTATGATATTTCACGAGTTGGACGCTTCCGTTTCAACAAGCGCTTTAGCAAGTCTATGGAAGAAAAGGAATTGGTGCGCAAGACATTGTCTCTTGATGATATTGCGACAACGATTTCTCACGTAATAACTCTTTCAATTACTCCAGATATGCAGGCTGATGATATTGACCACCTCGGTTCACGTCGCGTGCGTTATGTTGGTGAATTGCTCGAACAGCGCATTCGTCTCGGTCTTACACAAATGAAGCGCAACATTCAGGACAAGATGTCTACTGTTGAACCTGATGTAACGCTTCCAGTTTCATTTATATATCCACGTCCTCTTCAGGCTCGTATTAAAGAGTTTTTCACCACCAATCAATTGTCTCAATTCATGGGACAAGAAAATGTGCTTGCTGAAATCGAAAACCTACGTCAGCTTACTGCTCTCGGTCCCGGAGGTCTTTCACGTGAGCGTGCAGGATTTGAAGTTCGTGACGTGCACCCATCTCACTATGGTCGCCTTTGTCCGATTCACACTCCAGAAGGTCCGAATATCGGCCTAGTACTTCGTCTTGCTATGTATGCTCGTATCAATGATTTTGGAATGATTGAAACCCCATATGCTAAGGTCAAAAATGGCAAGGTAACCAAAGAGATTATATACATGAATGCTCTTGAAGAAGAAAATTTCCGTATCTCACATGCGGCAACTCCTCACGATGAAAATGGAAATATTACTGTTGAAGATGTTGAAGTACGTATCAACGGCAAACCAGCAATGGCTCATAAGAATGATGTGGATTATATGGACGTCGCTGCTAATCAAGCATTTTCAGTTGCTACATCTTTGATTCCATTTTTGAATCATGATGATGCAAACCGTGCACTCATGGGATCAAATATGCAAAAACAAGCAACTCCATGTCTCGTTCCTGAAGCTCCGTTCGTTGCTACAGGCATTGAAGCAAAGGCTGTTATTGATACTGGTCGTGTAGTTATTGCACCAGAAGATGGTGAAATCACTTACGTTGATGCAAAGAAGATTGTATTCAAGTCAAAGAAAACAGGTAAGAGTCATACATTTGATCTCGTGCTTTTCCAGCGAACAAATGGTTTTACCGCATTCCATCAGCGTCCAATCATTAGTCTCGGAGATAAGGTTAAGAAGGGTGATGTTCTTGCTGATACATCAACATCAGACAAAGGTCAGATTGCTCTTGGTCACAATGCACTAGTAGCATTCATGTCATGGTCTGGAAACAATTACGAAGACGCCATTATTCTATCAGAGCGTGTCGTCAAGAATAGCAAATGGAGTTCTATCCATATTGAAGAGTTTGTCGTGAATGTTCGTGATACAAAGCTTGGTCCAGAAGTCACTACATGTGATATTCCAAATGTCGGAGAAGCAAAACTCAAAAATCTCACCGAAGAAGGCATTATTCGTATCGGTGCAGAGGTTCGTCCAGGTGATATTATTGTTGGCAAGATCTCTCCAAAAGGTGAGACACAACTAACACCTGAAGAGCGCTTGCTCCGTTCTATTTTCGGTGAAAAAGCTCGTGATGTGAAAGACACCTCAAAGCGTATGGAAAATGGCAAGCGTGGTCGCGTAATCTCGGTCAAAGTATTTTCACGCGATAAGGGTGATAAGCTAGAATCAGGTATTATCAAGAAGATCTATGTTGAGATCGCTCAGGTTCGTAACGTGTCAGTAGGAGACAAGATGGCTGGACGTCACGGTAACAAAGGTGTTATCTCACGTATTCTTCCAGAAGAAGATATGCCATATATGGAAGATGGAAGTCCTGTTGATGTGATTCTTACACCACTCGGTGTTCCGTCACGTATGAACCTAGGACAGATTCTAGAATTACACCTCGGTCTTGCAGCAAATGCTTTGGGATATCAGGCTATAGTTCCTCCATTCACTGGAGCAACTGATGCTGAAATCAAGGAAGAGTTGGTTAAAGCAGGATTTGATGCATCAGGAAAAATGTTACTTCGCGATGGTCGCACAGGAGAACATTTTGACAAACCTATTGCTGTAGGATACATGTATATCCTCAAATTGCATCACATGGTTGAAGATAAAATTCACATGCGTTCTATTGGTCCTTATTCACTTATTACGCAACAGCCACTTGGAGGTAAAGCACAAGGTGGAGGTCAGCGCTTTGGAGAAATGGAAGTTTGGGCATTGCTCGGTCACGGTGCGGCACATACTCTTCGTGAAATTCTTACTGTTAAATCAGATGATATTATCGGTCGTTCACAGACCTTCGATGCAATCGTTAAGGGTGAACATATGAGATTGCCAAACCTCCCTGCATCATTCAATGTATTGTTGAAGACATTGCGTGGATTGGCATTGAATATTGAGCTTATTAACAAGACTAAGACCTCTGACGAGGAATAACATACGACCATGGAAATCAACACAAAAAAAGCACTTGATCCACAGAATTTCAATGTCGTTCGTTTGACATTGGCATCACCAGATAAGATCATTGAGTGGTCACATGGTGAAGTTACCAAGCCAGAGACAATCAATTATCGTACACAGCGATCCGAAAAGAGTGGTTTGTTTGATGAACGTATTTTCGGTCCAGATCGCGATTATGAGTGTTATTGCGGAAAGTATCGTGGTATTCGTTACAAGGGAATTGTCTGTGAAAAATGTGGAGTTGAAATAACTCGCTCTATTGTTCGTCGTGAGCGTATGGGTCACATTGAGCTAGCGTCTCCAGTATCTCATATATGGTTTCTTCGTTCAGTTCCTTCACGTATTGGTCTTGTGCTTGGAATGACTACCTCTGATCTAGAAAAAGTTGTTTATTTTGCTGGGTACATAATCAATAAGGTCCATGAAGGAGAAAAGGAACAATTCCTCAAGGATCTTGATAGTGAATACAAGAGCAAGGTCAAGACAGCTCAAGATGACAAAACAAAAGAGGCTTTAAAAGAGCTAGTTGTTACTGCTCGTAAAGAAATTGAGAGCATTGTCTTGGGAATGGTCATGGATGAAGCAACATATCACAAGTTTGCTATGAAGTATGGTTCGCTTTTTGAAACTACTATAGGTGCAGAGGCTGTCTATGATCTTTTGAAAAAAGTTGATTTAGACAAGCTCCAAAAGGAGCTCACTCAAGCTCATGACAATGCTGGTTCAGCAGATCGTGAGAAGCTATCAAAGCGTCTTTCATTGGTAAAGCAGATGATCAAGGCAAAGGTACGTCCAGAATGGATGTTTCTTATTCGTATTCCAGTTATACCACCAGGCCTTCGTCCTATGGTTGCTCTAGAAGGTGGTCGATATGCAACATCAGATGTGAACGATCTATATCGTCGCGTGATCAATCGTAACAATCGTTTGTTAAAATTGAAAGAAATCAATGCGCCAGAAGTTATTCTTCGTAATGAAAAGCGTATTTTGCAAGAAGCAGTTGACTCTCTTATCGATAACTCTATTCGCCACAGCTCATCAGCAGGTGCTGCTGCGGCCGCTGCTCAGAAGCGTGCACTCAAATCGCTCTCTGATAGTTTGAAATCAAAGCGTGGTCTTTTCCGTCAAAATTTGCTCGGTAAGCGTGTGGACTATTCGGGCCGTTCAGTGATCGTAGTTGGCCCAGAACTTCACCTCGACCAGTGTGGTCTTCCAAAACATATGGCCCTTGAATTGTTCCGTCCATTTGTTATTTCAGGCCTATTGAAGAGAGAGCTTGCTTACAACATTCGCGGAGCAAATCGTCTGATTGATGATGGTGCAAAGGAGGTTTGGGAAATCCTTGAAGAAGTAATCAAAGGTAAGTATGTTCTCTTGAATCGTGCTCCTACATTGCACCGTCTAGGTATTCAGGCATTTAAGCCTATCCTAATAGAAGGTAATGCTATTCATGTCCACCCACTCGTTTGTACAGCATTCAATGCTGACTTCGATGGTGACCAGATGGCTGTTCACGTTCCATTGTCAGAAGAAGCCCAACTTGAAGCAAAGATGATTATGGCGTCTGATAGAAATATCTTGAAGCCAGGTAACAATGATCCAACAGTCGCTGCAAAGCTCCTAGATATTGTACTTGGATGTTTTTGGGTTACAAAAATGGTCAGTAAGTCTCTTGGAGAAGGTAAGGCATTTGAAACTCCTGACGCGGCAGTACTCGCACATAGCTTCAAACAGATCGATCTTCGTGCAAAGGTACGTGTGCTCGCTCCAGAAACAAAGAAATATGCCATATTCAAGGGTAAAATCTTTGAGACAACTGTTGGTCGTATTCTACTCAACAACGTACTTCCAGAAGATTATGCATTCATCAATGCTGAAGTAGGTCGCAAGGGTATCGCTTCAATTATCGATGATATGATAACTCTTCGTGGAGCCGAAAATGTCGCACCTATATTGGATAGTATCAAAGCATTCGGTTTCAAGTACGCAACATTCTCAGGTACAACATGGGGTATTGATGACATCATGATTCCAGAAGCAAAACATGCCATCATCAAGGCCGCAAAAGTTCGTGCAGAAAATGTCACCAACCAATTTGCAGATGGTTTGCTTACTGAAGAAGAAAGAATTCGTAAGAATATTGAGATTTGGCAACATGCAAAGAGTGAAGTAGAAAAGACTATTCCTGCATCTCTCGATAAGAATGGATCAGTTTATGATATGGTCAATTCTGGAGCCCGTGGTTCGCTCTCCCAAATCACTATCATGGCCGGTATGAAAGGTCTTATTGCTTCAGTTTCAGGAGAGACAATTGAATTCCCAATCCTCTCATGCGCAAAGGAAGGTTTGACTCCAATTGAATATTTCATTACGACACACGGTTCACGTAAGGGTCTTACAGACACAGCTCTCAATACTGCAAAGGCTGGATATCTCACTCGTAAGCTATTCGTGGTTGCTCAAGATGTTGTAGTTTCTGAAGAAGATTGCGGAACAAAAGATTCTATCATCATCAAGAAACAGACAGCTTCTGGACTTGCTATTCCACTTTCAAAGAACATTCGTGGTCGTGTTATTGCGCAAGATATCACTGATACTTCAGGTAAAGTTCTTTTTGAAAAGGGTCATCTTCTTTCAAAATTAGATGCTCTAAAGGTAGAAGAAGTTGGTATAACTTCAGTTCATGTTCGTTCGCCACTCTCATGCAAGACGGTTCGTGGTGTATGTTCAACATGTTACGGTCTTGATCTCGGAAAGAATGGTCTAATTGCTCTCGGTGAAGCTGTTGGTACCGTTGCTGCACAAGCTATCGGCGAACCAGGAACACAGCTTACGATGCGTACATTCCACGCTGGTGGAGCCGCTTCAACTGGTGGAGATATTACTCAGGGTCTCCCTCGTGTTGAAGAAATATTCGAAAAGCGTCGTCCAAAGAACCCAGCTGTTGTTGCTTCTGTTGATGGTGTTGTTACTGATGTCAAAGAAATGGGCAAGGAAAAGGTGATCAAGGTTCTCCCAGAGCTTGAAGACATGTCTGCGAAGGTTGGTAAGGTCAATAAAAAGGCTGTGGAAGTTGAATATACTTTTGCGCATCGCCGTACGGCTTTCGTTAAAATCGGTGATCGCGTCAAGAAAGGAGATTTACTTACTGATGGTTCCGCTGATATTGAAGAGGTATTTGAATTTGGTGGTGAAGAGCGTGCCAAGGAATATGTCATCGGTGAAGTCGGAAAGATTTATGAGCTTCAAGGTGAAACAGTTTCTCGCAAGCATATAGAACTCATAGTGAAGCAGATGTTCAGCCGTCGTCGCGTGAAGGATGCTGGTGATACGAATCTTACTGAAGGAATGATTGTTGATGAGACACATCTCTCAGAAGAGAATAGTCTTGCCAGGGCAGCCAAAGGTGCACAGGCAAAGGTTGAGAAGTTGGTGATGGGTATCACCGAGACATCTCTATCGCGCAAGAGTTTCCTATCAGCTGCATCATTCCAGCATACGACTCGCGTCCTCATCTCGAACGCTGTTCGCGGTGCTGATGATGATCTCACAGGTCTTATGGAAAATGTTATCATCGGTCGTCTCGTTCCTGCTGGTTCTGGTTATCCAGGATCACCAAAGAAAGCGATGGTTGATGCACTCAGTGCTGGTAGGGTGGTAGAGCAATAATACGTTTATAGAATAGAACAAAAATAGGCCTTTAAAAGGGCTATTTTTGTTGTAGGTGAAAAATTTATGGCGGGGTATAATGTTTATATTAATAATATAGGTTTTAATTTATTTTTATGAATAGTATTTCCTCATATGTTGTAGCAAATGCGTATTCAGCGTTTTCTCCGATGGCAAATTTAGCATCGACGTGTCGAGTAAATGGAGAGGCTGTTGCGTGTCCAGCATGGTTAGATAGTTTTGCATTATTATTTTTCTCTGCATTTTATATAGCTGGTTTAGTATTCGTTATATTAGTTATTGCTTCTTTGTGGATAGTATTCAAAAAAGCAGGTAAGCCTGGTTGGGCAGCGATTATCCCTATTTATAACTTGATTGTTATGCTTGAAATAGCTCACAAACCAACATGGTGGGTTTTTGGTATCTTTATTCCATTTGTAAATATAATCACTAGTATTTTGGTGACATACGAATTTGCAAAAGCATTTGGAAAAGATGTTGGATTTACTATAGGTCTTATGGTGTTGCCATTTATCTTTTATCCAATATTGGCATTTGGAAAGTCAACGTATGTGTATTCAGAATCTTCGTCACCAATAACACCTTCGCCAGTAGTATAAATATTACAAAAAAGCCCCTGTAGCCTTGCCAAATTTTTTGTAGACCTCATAATGTACCTATGAACCGTACCGCAGTAGAACAGATCAAAGAACGCATATCCATTGATGAGCTTATTGGTACATATGTGAAGCTCGAAAAAGCCGGCAAGTCATTCAAGGCTAGATGTCCGTTCCACAATGAAAAATCACCGTCTTTTTTTGTTTCACCAGATCGTGGAGGATATTATTGCTTTGGTTGTGGTGCAAAAGGTGATATTTTCTCATTTGTTGAGCAATTTGAAGGACTTGATTTTCGTGGTGCGCTCAAGATCCTCGCTGAGAAAGCAGGTGTCAAACTCATCTTCGACCAAAAAGCAGACGGCGAGCGCGACAAACTATTTCAGATCATGGAAGATGCTACTCGATATTTCGAAGATCAACTTTCCAAAAATAAAGAAGCGAGCGAATACGTGAAGCGTCGTGGTATCACTGATACAACTCGTGCATCATTCCGCATCGGCTGGGCACCAGAAGGCTGGCAAAATCTCCAAAATCATCTCAAAACAAAAGGATATTCAGATGTGCTCATAGAGCGCGCAGGATTAATTAAGAAACGAGATAATAGTAGCGAAGCTCCGAACTTGCATGATACACAGGTTGTGCAGCAAACTAGCGGAGCGTCTGTAGCTTTTGCGGAGCAACCTGTGTATCATGCAAGTTCTGGGCGAAGTGAATATTATGATCGTTTCCGTGGTCGCGTTGTATTTCCGATCAGTGATTCCAGTGGTCGTATAGTCGCATTCTCTGGGCGCATTCTCAAAGATGATATGCCTGCGCATGCAGGCGGTAAGTCGGCGAAGTATTTGAATAGTCCAGACACACCACTCTTTGATAAGTCCCAGATTTTGTATGGTCTCGACAAAGCAAAAGGGGAGATACGTCGCCTTGGATATTCTATTTTTGTTGAAGGTCAGATGGATCTTGTAATGTCTCATCAAGCTGGTATCAAAAATACCGTCGCATCTTCTGGTACAGCTTTGACTGATGAAACTATTGGTGAGAGCGGTGCTGTTAGCAATCTTGGACTTGTTCGCCGTTTATCACCAAATATTATTATAGCTTTTGATTCTGACTCAGCTGGTAGAAAGGCGGCATTACGTGCTTCTGGTATAGCACTTTCGATGGGTATGGACGTTAAGATTGCCGATCTTGTTGGTGGCAAAGATCCGGCTGACTTGGTTCTAAATAATCCAGAAGATTGGAAAGCTGTACTTCGTTCAGCAAAACCAATTGTAGAATTTGAACTCGGCAATGTTATTCGTGATACTCCTGACCATAGAAAAATACCTAGAGCTTTGCGTGAACGAGTATTTCCGTTCCTAGCCAGAATAGACAGTCAGATGGATAAAGATCATTTTGTACAATTGATTGCTGATAAAGCCAATATTGGCAAAGATTCTATCTGGCAAGACCTTCGTTCTGTTGAGGAAAAAATAAAGCAGGATCGGGTCTCAAATTCTGGAAAGGCTACGCCAGCCGTGACATCTTCGGGTACATCTTCTTCTCAAGCCCGAGGATTGGTAGCCAGCGATCAGCGCCCGCAGGGCGACGAGAAGATGCATGTGCACGAAGATGGACGCGGTTACAGTAGCATTTCCCGAATCGACCTCGTTGAACGCCGTATGTTCGGCCTCCTTCTTCTTATGGAAAAAGAGTCAATGCCAATTGCTCAAGATTGTCGTGAACAGATAAAAAAAATTTGTGCAGATTCCTATGCTGATAGATATGCGCGGATAGATTCAATCTCTAGTGATGTACTATTTGAGGCTGACGCCATGTTTGGCGCTGATACAGATCGATGGCCTGTTCATATGAAAGAATTGATCATCAATTTTGAGATGGATCTTGTCAATCAAGATTTGATTGATTCTATGCAAGAATTGAAAGTAGCAGAGAAATCTGGAAATACTATACGAGTCACTGAATTAGCAAAGAAGTGCCAAGTATTGTCTGTCAGAAAAGCAGAGATAGCAAAGAAAAGATAATATCTATTTATTTTTTGTGCTTGTAGCTGTTGTCGAGCTCGCAAGTTTTGCTAGCTCAGGCATCATTTTTTGTATATCAGATAGAGATTTCAGACCATAAACTGGTTTCTCATGTATGACGAGTGCCGGGAACTCTTTTTTGACTTTGAATATATCAGTCAATGTTTTTACTGCTGGTACTGGAATATTGTAGTCGAAGGAATATACTCGAACTAATGGGTATTCTCTGCGTAGTTCTGTAAGGACTGTGCCTGCATTTTTACAATCATTGCAATTGTCTATATTTGAATAGAAATACAATATAAATGGTGATTTTATATGACATTTTTCAGAAACAGTATTCATAAGAACATAATCTTTGATTTCAAGAAGGGAATATTCTTTCTTGAGTTGGACCACTTCAGGGTCATCAATACCTCTGGTATTTTCTAGATATTCAAGGCGTGTGCCAATAGAGTCAAGCTCTTGTGTCAAAGAAGAATTACCAAGATTTTCGCATGGTGTCACACTAAGTAATGCGAATTGCGTTTCTGATGAGAGTATATTGAAAGATATGCCATTCTCGACTGAACGTATTTCATCAATACGTTTTGAATCAAAATAGTTGCTTATCGAAAGAATACCAAAAAAAATAAGAAGAGTAATTACGAGTGCCCATAGATATTTACCATAACCGTGAGTGTTCATTTGGGTATAGGAATGATTAGACTAGCGCCATCTAGGTGTACTGCCACGGACAGCTTTCCAGCTTGATATAGCGATCCATATTGGAGCGATAAAGCCGTAGAGTAATACATACGATAGCATATCCCTTGAAGGTTTCCATGAGCCACTACTTAGACGCTTACCTACGAATAATATAAATAAACCACATATAAGCACTGCGAATATCATAAAGCGCTCGGTCGTTGTATTTATGAAGAACCATTGCCACTTTGTCCAGTGCCAGTGCCAACCGATTAGATTCCAGCTTATGATATTTTGAACCAATGTATTTGTGGCATTTACGACTGAATAACTTGCAAAGAAGAGTACTGAGACGATTGATAATACACCAGCTGGCAAAGTGAATGTACCAACATGGCCATGTTTTGAATTGAAGAACAGTTTTCTATAGTCTTTGGCATTGAGCAGGAATCCTGTGGTCCAGCGTACGCGTTGTTTGACCAATGCACGTAAATTTTGAGGAGGAGTAGTAAATACGAATGAAGTATGTGAATTTTCTATTTTTAGATTGTGTGAGTGAAGACGTAGAGCAAATTCAAGATCTTCTGTATTGTGAGCACTCCTAAACATACCTACCTTAGAGAAGGCTTCACGGCGGAAGACCGTGAATGGTCCAGGTGTGACGTGTATAGCATTGAATGTACTGTACATTTTACGCAAGAATATACCGATATTGTATTCTGCAAATTGAATATATTCTAGAAGATTTTTGGGAGTGCGTACCTTGATTGCTGGAGTGACGTCCATTATTTCTGGATTTCTTAAAAAAGGTAGCATTCGTTGCAGAGCTTCTGGGTGTACAAATGAGTCCGCATCAAGACAACTGATAAGGTCGCTCGTACTGTGCTCAATGCCAAAATTTACAGCGGTATGCTTGCCACCATTTTCTTTGTGGAATATCTGTACGCGTGGGTCATTCCTGTATTTTTCCAAATATGACCATGTATTATCGGTGCTACCATCGTCTACAGCCATAATAGAGAGTTTGTCAGCCGGATAATTCATATTTTTGATAGATTCGATTGTACCGATGACAGTTGCTTCTTCATTAAAGCAAGGAACGATAACCCTTACTGAAGGGTATGTAGTTATTTTAGAAGAGTCAGTGCTTTCTTTGGATATGTTTGATAACTGGTTTTTTTTCTTTTTATGGTATTCAAAAAGTGTAATAATCAAAAAAATCTGTACATAGAGTGATATGAACAAAAATGTATGTACAAGAGTAGACAGCAAAGAGACCATATGTCTTGATAGTATACGATATGCCCAATGTTTTTTCAATGGTTTATGTGTAGTGACGAGCAGAGAGGTGTGGTACTAAAAGATGAAAAACATCTTATTTTCTGCTAAAGTGTGTTGTATGAACCATAATCAGAAAGGTCATCTTCATCCAATAACACAGGTTATTCGAGAGATATACCCATTATTTCAAGGATTGGGTTTTTCTATTGCCGATGGGCCAGAATTGGAAGATGAGTTTCATAACTTTGATGCATTGAATGTCCCCAAAGATCATCCAGCTCGCGATATGCAAGATACATTCTGGATTAAAAATTCAAAAGGTGATGCTGATAAAAGGTTTGTATTACGCACACACACATCATCAGTACAGATTCGATATATGGAAACACATCAGGCTCCAATTCGAATTCTTGTCCCTGGTAAAGTATTCCGTAATGAAGCAACTGACGCGACTCATGAAGCACAATTTTTCCAAATAGAAGGCCTATATGTAGACGAGCATGTATCACTCGCTCATCTAAAAGGTACACTCGAAGCTATGTTCAAGAAATTGTTTGGTGATGATGTTGAAATACGTTTTGTACCAAGCTTCTTTCCATTCACGGAGCCTAGTGTCGAAGTACATATGCGTTGGAATGGTAAATGGCTTGAAATGGGCGGTGCTGGCCTAGTAAATCCAATTGTTCTTAAGGCCACAGGAATAGATCCGACAAAGTGGCAAGGATATGCTTTTGGCTTTGGTCTCGATCGCATTGCAATGCTCAAGTTTGGCATTGATGATGTGAGGCATCTCTATACAGGTGATTTGAGATTGATAAACCAGTTTTAATATATGAAAATCTCCTACAATTGGCTCCAAAACTATTTCGAAAAACCACTTCCAAGTCCAGAAAAACTGAAAGATATTTTTGATTTTCATTCTTTGGAAGTTGAAGGTTTTGATGAAACGCTCGATAAATCAGAAAAGGTAATTGAGACAGTTTTTGATATTAAGGTTCTTTCAGATCGCGCACATTTTATGTTGTCTTATGAGGGTATTGCAAAAGACTTGTCGGTACTTTTGAATATACCACTCAAGAAGAGCGAGATTCTACCTCCACCACCTCAAACTATTAAAATTGCTCCCAAAATAACTATCACCGACGATAATTTCTGCCGTAGATATATTGGTCAGTATGTTGAAGGTATTACTGTTAGCAAATCTCCCACATGGATAAAGACATATCTAGAATCTATTGGTGCGCGCTCAATCAATTCTATTGTTGATGCAACCAATATAACTATGTTCAATATTGGACAACCAATGCACGCATTTGATGCTGATAAGGTAAAAGGGAATATTGTGGTACGTTCTGCAAAAGATGGTGAAAAGATCACCTTACTTGATGGTGCTGAAATTACATTGAAAGCAGACGATCATGTCATTGCTGATACAGAAGGAGCTCTAGCTATAGCTGGAGTAAAAGGTGGCAAGCGTGCTGAGGTGAGTATGTCTACTACCAAGATTATTATTGAATCTGCAAACTTCAATCCAACAATAGTACGTCGAACATCGACTCTCCTCAACCTCCGTAATGAATCCTCGAAGCGTTTTGAGAATGAAATAACTCCAGAGCTTGCTATTCAAGGTATGAATGAAATGACTGCTCTGGTCAAAGAATTGTGTCCACAAGCGCAATTTGGGCCAGTTGTAGATATATATCCGACTAAGGCACAACAGACTGTTATTGTATTTAATCCAGCATATCTTGAAGAAAGATTGGGTGTAAAGATTCCAGAATCAGAAGTAAAAAATATTCTTGAGAGAAGTGGAATTATTATAGACAAAGGTTCACCGAACCTTTGGAATCTTACTATTCCATTCAAGCGTTTAGACTTAGTTATTCCAGAAGATATTATCGAAGAAGTTGGTCGAGCCTACGGACTAGAATACATCACTGGAATACTTCCTCCGAAGACCAAAAAGCCAGTTGAAGTATTGCCAACCTATTATATCGCTGAAAAGATAAAAAATAGCCTTGTTGGTATCGGTTTTTCAGAAGTTAGTTTGTATACACTTGTGTCCAAAGGTGATATTGAAACTTCATATCCATTGGCTCGTGATAAGGCATTTCTGAGAAAAAACCTGACTGATAATATGATTGCATGTGTAGAAAAAAACTCTTTGAATGCAGATTTGATTGGTCTTGAAGCAGTCAAAGTGTTTGAGATCGGGCATGTGTTTTCAAAAGACATGTCTGCGCATGAAGGAGGTGAAACAGTATCGTTGGCGATTGGTTTTGCACAGATCAAAAAAGTAAAAGGTTTTAAAAGTGATGTTTATATCAATGTTTGTTTAGATGGTTTGAGTGCTGACTTAGGTATTTCTATAATGCCACGACCACAAATTATTTTAAAAGGGAATTATTCTGTTTGTGAAATAAATTTAACTGAGCTTGTGAAGTCATTCAAGCCAAGCATGTCATATTCAGATTTGAATTTTGGAAGTACATCAGAAAATCGCTATAAGAAGATATCATCATATCCATTCATGGTTCGTGATATCGCTGTATTCGTACCAGATGGTGTCAAAGATAGTACTGTGTGGGAAGTCGTGCAACAGGGCATTTCAGAATCAAAAGCTGATGAATTGTTGGTGCACCACGCTCTTTTTGATACATTTAAGAAAGATGGGAAAATCTCATATGCATTTCGTTTGGTATTCCAGTCTATGGAGCGAACACTCACTGATGATGAGGCAAATGAAATTATGAAAAAAATTTATGCAGGAATAAAAAGCCAGCCTGCGCAGGCAGGGAAAGGTTGGGAAGTTCGATAGGTCAGATAAAAAAGCTCCGCCTCCTTGAGGAAGCGGTTTCGAAACTATTGTTGGTGTATGTGGATCTCACATACACTGCCAGATTTGTCTTTGATGAATAGGATGTCTCGCTGTTCACCGTTGAAATTCGTTGCTTTTACTTTGGATGGTGCATTCGTTCCAAAAACCATGTTTATTTCTTCTGAAAATAAAATAATGCGTAGAAATGAGTCGTCAATGTGGTCTTCTTTTTTTGCTTTTATATCAGCCAATTGTATGATGAGCCACTCCGTCAGTGGTATTGAAGTAGTTGTATCTCTCTCCAAGAATGACAAGCTTTTGACTCGCATTTTTTTCTTATTGCCTATAAAATGTGCCAGACAATCGTAGTTGATAGATACATGGGTATTAATTAGTTCCATAGGATATAGTCTCCTTTTTGGATGATTGTTTGTTCAGATTATATTGCCTACCAATATTTGATTTATGTCAACAAAATAAGGCTTAAATACAGAACATTTCCCCAATCCGTCAATAGCTTTACTGCTATTATTTTGCTATAATTATAGGGTAAAAATTAAGTAGAAATTGTCTTATAAAAAGAGCTGAACCTCTTCATTTTATGTCTGAAAAATCTAAGTCTAATAAAGTCAAAAAAGAAAATAGTTACAGCGCCGATTCTATCCAAGTCCTTGAAGGGTTGGAACCAGTCCGTAAGCGTCCTGGTATGTACATTGGTACGACTGGGCCAGATGGTCTACACCACTTGATAACTGAGATTTTTGACAATTCTCGTGATGAAGCGATGGGTGGTTTTTCCAATGATATTGAGGTCGCTCTTCTTCCTGGAAATAGAGTTCGTGTTGTAGACAATGGTCGTGGTATTCCTGTTGATATTCAAAAGCAAACCAAAGTATCAGCTCTCGAGACGATTATGACGGTTCTCCATGCAGGAGGCAAATTTGGTGGTGAAGATAGTGGATACAAAGTATCCGGAGGACTTCACGGTGTTGGTGCTTCGGTGGTGAATGCGCTTTCTATTTATACACAGGTCATAGTGCACAAGGATGGTGGTGTATATATGCAGGAATATTCTCAAGGTAAGCGTAAGGCTGTTGTGAAGAAGATTGGATCAAGCAAACTTCATGGAACAATTGTTACTTTTGAGCCTGATGTGACTATTTTCAAGGAGGGTGTTGTATTTGACTGGAATCGCGTGGTCAATCATATGCGTCAGCAGGCATATCTTGTACCAAGTTTGCGTATTTCAGTGATTGATGCACGCAATCAGATTGCAACATTTGGTTCTGACAATGAAATCTTTTATCTTCGTGATACTGGAGTAGACGCTCCGTCATTTACATTTTATTTTGAAGGAGGTCTCTCATCATTAGTTAGGTTTACAAATCAGCTCATTAAGCCTATTCATAAAAATATTTTCTATGTTGAGAAGAAGGTTGATGGTATCGAATCAGTAGAAGTAGCCTTGCAATATGCAGATGATGTATCTGGACGTATTCTTGGCTTTGCCAACAATATCAATACACCAGAAGGTGGAACGCATGTAACTGGATTCAAAACAGCACTCACTCGTACACTCAATACATATGCCAAGAATAACAACATGGCAAAAGGTGAAGGTGACACATTTACCGGAGATGATGCACTTGAAGGACTCACTGCTGTTGTGTCTGTAAAGCTTCGCGAGATCCAGTTTGAAGGCCAAACCAAAGCCAAACTTGGCTCAATGGAAGCTCAGGGTGCTACCGCAAATGTATTTGGTGAGGCATTTGCAATGTTCTTGGAAGAAAATCCTGATGACGCTAGATCAATCATCAACAAAGTCATTCTTGCCATGAAAGCTCGTAAGGCAGCAAAAGCTGCAAAAGATTCCGTGCTTCGCAAGGGTGCACTAGAAGGTATGACACTTCCAGGCAAACTCGCTGATTGTCAATCCAATGATCCCAAAGAATCTGAATTATTTATTGTGGAGGGAGATTCTGCTGGAGGTACTGCAAAACAAGGACGCGACCGCAAATTTCAAGCAATTCTTCCACTTCGTGGAAAGATTTTGAATATTGAACGTGCTCGTCTTGATAGAATGCTTGGTTCAGAACAGATCAAAAATCTCGTGCTCGCATTCGGTACTGCTATTGGTGATACTTTTGATATCACAAATCTACGCTATCACAAGATTATTCTTGCAACAGATGCTGATGTTGATGGAGCACACATACGTACACTCATTTTGACATTGTTATTTAGATATTTCCGTCCTCTTGTAGATGCTGGTCATATATTTATTGCACAGCCACCACTCTACAAAGTGAAGCGTGGCAAAGAAATTCTCTATTTCTACAGTGATGAGGAAAAGTTCAAGGCCCTTGGAAAAGATATTGATGAATCCGCTATGGCAGAAGCTGAAAATGTAGTAATGGAAGAAGACAAAGATCGTATCCTAGATGCGGCAGGTAACGCGTCAGCCGTGTCCGCAGACGAGAATGATGTCTCAACTTCGCAGAACGAAGACGCCCAGCGAGGCGGGCTGGCGGAGGCCAATCCATTGTCGTCGAAAGGACGCGGTGGTGTCGAAGTAAAATCGCCAAAGATTTCAATCCAACGCTACAAGGGTCTCGGAGAAATGAACCATGACGAGCTCTGGGAGACTACTATGGATCCTATGCGTCGCATACTTCGTCAGGTGACCGTTGATGATGCTATTGAGGCTGATAAGGTATTTGATATGCTCATGGGTGATGATGTGCCTGCAAGAAAATCATTTATTCAGTCAAATGCCAAGTTGGCGAATTTGGATATATAAGTTTATGTATGCAAAATACCCCATTAGGGGGTATTTTGATTTGAATGTATTTGCACCGCTACACCATCTTCACCTTTAACCTAGCCTGCTTTTTCTTGTCTAATTTAGGAAGTTTCAAAATAAGCAAACCGTGCTTTTCAACAGCCTCAGCTTCATCAACATCTATCTCTTCGGGAAGTTGTATAGTGCGTGAGAATGAACCCCAGTAGAGTTCGCGGACATAATAGTCTTCTTCTTTGACACTGCGCTCTTCTTCACGTTTGCCATTGATGGTGACCATATCACGAGTGATGGAAATATCTAGATCTTCTGGACGAACTCCAGCAATCATGCTCTTTATGATGATCATGTCTATAGTTTGATATATATCAATGGTAAGCTCTGCGTCTTTGTCAGTTTCTTCTTCAATCCATGAAGCGACTTCTGGGTCTTTTGCAGATTTTTTTGAAGGATGATTTTCAGCTTCGTCTTTTATACGAACTGTTCCAGTTAAGCGTTCAAAAAAAGTTCTTGTATCTTTTGCCATATATTGATGTGATTAGCGCGTAAGTATCTGATAATTATACACTAGACCCTATCTTTCTCATATGCACAGCCTTTACTTCTTCAAATAAGATGATGAGCAATACTACCGCACCCCAAATCCAACCAAAGGTTCTGAGCGTTTGTTCGGTACTTGCATTCATTATTGAGATATTGAATAAAAAATGAATTGTAACTGCTATTATGACTCCTAGAATAGTAGCGAAGATCTTGGTGATACGTCCATAATAGTATACATAACCAATAGCAAATCCAATGGAAGCTGAACTTACTATATGTAATAGGGTTGATCCAATAAAGCGCATATTTCCAGTGAGAAGACCTTTTGTGACTTCACCATTCAGTAGGGGATCCATAATGAAGAATGTATTTTCTAATGCTGCAAAACCAAGAGCGGCAACAATAAAATATATCATCACATCAATTGGCTCTCTGTTTTGTATAGAATGAAGCGCTATGATTGCGACGACCATAAATTTTAGAAGCTCTTCAACAATGGCCCATAATACATAGCGTAGGTTTTGATCAGTAATTACATCAGATATGTATTTTTCAGTAAATCCAGAGATGATGACAGAGAACATTCCAGCAAAAAAGAGGAATGCAATCAATGAGCGTGGTTGGGCATGAGTATCTTCGCGAAGCCAGAAGAAAAGCCAAATCAAAGAGGGAAGTATACCAGCGATTGCCGCATAGAAAAATGAGCTTACAAACATATTATTAGCAATTATACGACAAATAGATGGCGTGTCCTATTCTTGACAAATGTCAAATTGTTTGCTATATCTAAATTAGATTCAAATTTGAATCATGCGTTATATAAGCTTTGAACAAAGTGTCGCGATAGCGACCGGCTTGTCTTGCGTTTGATTCTTTCAGTTCATAAAAAAATGAAAAATGGACGACATAGTAAACAGGCGATAGTCGTTGGATTATTGCTGTGCCTGGCTACGCTTGGAAATCAGGTGCAAGCCCAAATCGCTTCGAGTGTGAAGTTCTACTTCTACCCGACGGTGCTTCCCAATAGTGATAACACGTTGGAGTTTGGCACGGCCCGTGACAATCTGCTTACCGGCATCAAATACGGTGGCAAGTCGTTTACGACCTCTGGCAGTCGCGTCGGCACGAGTCTGAATAACGTCACAGCTATCGAAATCCGTAACGTATTTGATGTCCGAGACATCTTGGTATCGTCCACAACAAATCTGTGGCGAGGTCAGTTCAACCCAACGTCTCCGTTCAATCACCAGTATGGTAATCGCGCATACGCGCCAGTTCTCATCATTGGGCAAGATGGCAAGGTCTGCTTCGATCGGCTGAGTTACAAGGTCAGTTGCGGAAGTATGCCATCACTTGGCTACATTTCTTCTCTGACTGGACTCAGCAATTCTATAAGTAGGATCGGCATCAATGCCGGCTCTGATGGGATATTGTTTACGGCAGATGACAACATTGTCAGTTCAGGATCTGGTACCAACCTATACGATGCGATTGCCTTCATCGGTGGTCGAATCGGTGCGCTGGCCAACTCTCAGGCGGATAAAAACACCGTCAATGGATACCTTAACACGCCAAGTTGGATTTCGTGGGACTACTATTTTTCTGGGCTGACAAATGTCCAGAGTGGTTCTATTACTGTTCCGCTCTACAAGGGTGGTCAAATCCCTTGGGATGCTCAGTATAATCGGCTTGTTCCGTTCCTCAGCCCGAATGGTGTTCTGTTCTCGGTTGTTGGCCAACCTGGTTCTCCGGCAATGAATTTGCTGGGTTCTCGGAATGTGAATGGGCCATACAATCTGGTAACAACCAATGCCACAGAAGGCACATCGGTGTTCTGGTCTTTTACACAGAATCCGACGAACGATTACGGATTCTATCGGCTGACTGCAATTGATGAGCCTCAGTAATTCGGTGATTTCGGTTCGGGGGGGTGTGGAAATTCCACCCCCTCTTTTCTTTTTATAAAATAGCCATACTCAGGCACATTAGAGCCATAGTACTTGACAAATTTATAATATTTGTTAGTATATTTCTCATATCATACACATATAATTTAATCATTAATAATTAGAATTTTTATGAAAACAAACAAAATTACAGTATTGCTAGCTATTATTGCGCTCTTCAGTGCTATTTTGTATTCTCATGTTGATGCGACAGTAGTTGGTACCATATCTCCAAGTTCTTCTTCAGATGAAAATCAGGATGGGCCAGCAGGTATAGTTTTTAGTCCTTCAGATGATTCAAATCAGGATGGTTTATCAAGTATAATTTCAAGCAATTCTTCAGATGAAAATCAGGATGGACCTTCAGGTATAGTCTCAATCCCATCAGATGATTCAAGTCAGGATGGACCAGCAACAACAACTACACCAGCCACAACTCCAGTAGTTCCTGAGAGTATTGTTCTACTTGGTGGTGGAGGTTCATTTCCTAGTGGTGGAGGCTCAAGTGCTCCAACTACCACAGCTCCAGTTATTGTAGCCTCATCTTCATGCCCACTCATCACAACATTTATGGTTCTTGGTGAAAATAATAATACAATTGAAGTCTCAAAGCTTCAGGCATTCTTGAATGATACTCAAGGTATAACAATTGACGTCAATGGTATCTTTGATCAGGAGACTGTTGATGCAGTCAAAGCATTCCAGGATAAATATCGTTCAGATATATTGGGTCCATGGGGTGCAGCTATCTCTTCGGGTCGTGTTTATATCACAACCATGAAGAAGATAAATGAGATCTCATGTGGCTCAACATTTACTTTGTCAGCTTCTGATCTTGCTATTATCAATGCATACAAAAATCGTTCAATAACAGGAACTTCTACAGCTACATTAGGCGAGAATGGTGGAAGTAATACAAATGCTTCAACTTCAACATCTACTATTCCTGAAATTGGTTCGAATGGAAATGGTAATCAAAATACTGCAGCAGCTGCTAACGCGTCAGTGTTTCAGCGCTTCTGGGGTTTCATCAAGAATATCTTCTAATATATAGGGTATAACACTACATAATAAAATCCCGCACATTTGTGCGGGATTTTATTATGTGAAATAAGTTTTATTTTCCAAGTCTTTTTGTACCATCAGCTTTGATGTTTTTTGAGTGAATTTTTGTGTTTAGTGCTACTACAAGAGCTATCATAAGTGCATTATCACCAGATATGTGCTGATTTGGCATGTATATAGGAATATTGTATTCATTGGCTAGTGTCTGGAATCGCTTACGTAAAACATGGTTGGCGCTTACACCACCACCAATAATGATTGTTTGTGCCACTATTTCTTCTATAGCTGAACGAAGTTTTGATTCAAGAGTTTCTGCTACTGCCTGTTCAAATTCGTACGCTAGGCCCTTTTTGAATGTCTCTGATGTCATTCCTGCACCATCAGATGCCTCACGAACGGCGTACAGAACTGCAGTTTTGAGTCCAGAGAATGAGAAGTTGAGATCTTTGCTGTTAATCATAGGTCTAGGGAGTTTTATTGGTGAAGAGATTTTTTGCTCCCATGCTTCATGGGCATATTTTGATATGTGAGGTCCACCAGGATAAGGTAATCCAAGTAGTCTCGCAACCTTGTCGAAGGCTTCACCTACTGCATCGTCTTTTGTTTGACCAATGATGGTATATTTCAGTATGGGTGGAGTAATATCGCCTCGGCTATGCTGACCTGATTCTATTTTTACCAACTCAGTATGCCCACCACTTATGAGAAGTGCTATTGCTGGACAGGTTAGAGGTTTGAGCTTTTGCCACGTTCCATATGGAACATCTGTTTGCAATAATGAACCGACGATGTGTCCTTCCATATGATTGACTGGAATGATAGGCACACCCCAGAGGTCAGCAAGGATTCTTGCGAAGCTGATACCAACCCAGAGTGCTGGTTCTAGGCCAGGGCCCTCTGTGACTGCAATAGCATCTATCGGAAGTTTTTGCGTGAGGAAATGTGCATGTGTTACTGATTCTATGAGATCTGGA
The DNA here is from genome assembly GCA_903900935.1 of uncultured bacterium. Taxonomy (GTDB): domain Bacteria; phylum Patescibacteriota; class Minisyncoccia; order Phycocordibacterales; family PALSA-1337; genus C7867-002. Next base: position 1,057 of record CAIUOX010000014.1, on the reverse strand, counting down.
TTTGATTCTTTGAGAGTTGAGCGGAATGATTCAATGATTGTATCGAAATGTTCTTTACTGATATTAGGCGAGTGCTTAATGTGTGCCATTTCATTCAAGGCATCTTTTGAATCAATAATAAGTTTGTGAAGCAATGGAACTATATTTTTGCCATGTTCACGCTTGGCGAGTGTAGGGAAGACTCCACCATACGCACTATGCAATTCTGCTTGAGAATGCACTAATGAAGAAATTACTCGACATTCAAGTGTCGTTTTTGTCACTTGTGTTTCTATGAGTGCGAGTGCTGTATCATCACAGCTTGTTTCAATTCCTAAAATGATCATAAGTAAGGTGTTATTTTAGTGTAAACATTGTGTGTTTGCACTACGTAGCTCCTTCAGGAGCAAAGTAGTGCGCGATACAGGATTCGAACCTGTGACCCTTCCCACGTCAAGGGAATGCTCTACCAACTGAGCTAACCGCGCGCGAATTTCCTCTCCCAAGGAAATTCGGATCGAGCATTTTCTGTTGCGTAAGCAACAAGAAATGTGAGACCAGAATTTCGATACTACTTAGCCAAAAAGTATAACCAAGTGTACGTGACCTACTCTATCAAAAAACTCTTAAAAAATCTATTGCTTTATGATAGTATGAGATATATTGGTATTAATGAAATAATCTAAATATTACGCATATGAAAATACCCAGTGGATTTAAGCAATTTGTTTTACGAGGTAATGTAGTTGATATTTTTGTTGGTGTCATCATAGGTGCATCATTTGGAACTATTTTTACTTCTTTGGTGAAGAATATTATTATGCCTATAATCAGTATTTTTGTTGGAGCGTCTGATCTTTCTAAATTCTTTTTTGTGATCAATGGAAGCAGATTTATGTACGGCGATTTTTTGAATGCACTTATCTTATTCCTATTGGTAATTCTCTCCGTATATTTTTTTATTATATTACCTTTCAACGTTCTCTTTGCTCATTCCAAGAAATCATTGTCCTCTACAGAATCAACGACAAAGAAGTGTCCAGAATGTTTGAGTAATATTCCATTGCAAGCTATTCGT
>CAIUOX010000013.1 GCA_903900935.1 uncultured bacterium | reverse complement strand
TTTCAAAAATTAAAAAAGAAGAAAATAAAACTATTAAGGATATTCTGGATAACGAAGGCAATTTTGAGTATCTTAAGCCTAATGAATATACTATTCTTCCAAAATCACAATGGAAAACACAATTATCGGGCTTAATTTTTTGTGGATATAGAAACAAATCTATAAGAGTTAACGGAACTAGACCAAACACTGAACATCTATCAAGAGTACATAAACAGCCTAATAGAATATATTTTATTGGTGGTACACACCCTACGCTACCCTCACAAGAAACATCTGGTAGATTTTGGATTTACGACGGGAAAAAAGTAAGAAAACTTACACTAAATGAATGCTTCAAGCTTCAAGGTTTTCCAGAAGACTTTCAAAAGATAAGTAATACTGGAGCTTGCTACAACCAAATAGGTAATGCAGTTGCTGTTCCAATGATTAAGGGAGTTGCAAAGCAGATATTATTACAATTAAAATAAAACTATGACACCAAAAGAAAAACTATTAGAAGTATACGAGAAATCATTCGATATATCTGATGTAGATAATATACCTAAAAGTCTCAGTGTCTTTTTGGAAAATGTCATTTCAAACATAGACAGAAACAAAGGTGTATATACAGTCTTGGTAACACTAACTATTTATAAACTCTTGAACTTAAAGCAAGATATTCGTTTGTTCCAAAATAAAATGGAAGGAGGTTTTTCTGCTAGGACAATTGATACAAAATATATTACACCCACACTTAAGGAACTTGGACTACCTTCAATGGCAGAAAGTGGCTGGCTAACAAGAAGCCTAGAACAACCATACCCATACACAATGGATTACGAAGGTGAGATTTCTGGTAAAGGAATGAAGGAAGCGTTCTTAAAGATTGTTGATGCTATTCAGGAGAATAATAAACTTACAGAAAATATACTAAGAAGTATTCTTAATGGTGCTATTTTACTCAGAGAAAATAATCGCGTTGAGATAAAAAAACTATCAAGCTCTGATGAAGTTATGATTTCAACAATAGTTAGTATACTTGAACAACATTTTACAGAAAAATATAGTACTCACGGTGGCTCCAAACTGCCTGTTCTTGCCTTTTACGCAATATATAAGTCTTTGATAACAGAAGTTGGAAGATATAAAAATTGTGAACTGGCTCCTCTAGGTAGTCACACAGCTTCAGATAGAACTTCAAAAAGTGCTGGAGACATTGAAGTAATTAAAGACGGTAAGGTATTTGAAGCAGTTGAAATAAAATTAGATAAATTAGTAGATATGAATATCGCTAGAATAGCATATGAAAAAATTGCTAGATTTAACCCAGAAAGATACTACATACTTTCTTATATTGGGATACTTGAAGACGATAAAATTGAGATAGATAAGCTTATCTCAGAAATAAGAAGTACTCACGGTTGTCAGCTGATTGTGAATGGTCTGTTACATACTTTGAAGTATTACCTTCGTTTAATTTCTAACCCAAAGGCATTCTTCAATGAGTATATTGAATTAGTAGAAAGTGATACTGAGATAAAAATAATTCACAAGAACAAACTTAAGGAATTGATACAAGAACATAATCTATGAAAGCGATAAATGTCTCACGAGTATCAACAGAAGAACAAAAAGAAGCTGGAAACTCACTACCTGCTCAAATTGAGCGTATAGACAGTTACTGTAAAAAGAAATCATTTGATGTTATTAAATCATTTAGTTTTGATGAGAGTGCCTATAAGGACAAAAGAGACGAGTTTGATAAGCTACTTGAGTATGTACAAGAATTGGCAAAAAAAGAAAAGATTGCAGTTTGTTTTGATAAAGTGGACCGACTTTCAAGAAGTGTGTTTGATAAACGAGTTGGAACACTTTATGAAATGGCTGTAGCTGACAGAATAGAACTTCACTTTGTGTCAGACGGTCAGGTTATCAATAACCAGATGTCAGCCGTTGAAAAGTTCCAGTTCGGTATGAGCTTAGGCTTGGCAAAGTATTACTCAGATGCTATTGGCGATAATGTTAAGAGAGCTTTTGAACAGAAGCGAAGAAATGGCGAATGGACAGGAGGTGTTCGTTTAGGTTATTTGAATGTTCACTTGGACCAAGAAAAGCGATTACGAAAAGACATCATCATAGACCCTGAAAGAGGTCACCTAGTTCAGAAAATGTTTGAGCTTTATGCTACAGGGAATTACTCGCTAGAAACTATAAGAATAAAAATTACTGAACTTGGTTTACGAAGTATCAAGGGTTTTAAGCTATCCAAAAGTTGTATTGAAAATATGCTGAAAGATAGCTTTTATTGTGGTGTTGCTATATCAAAAAAGTACGGTCCTTATGTCCATAAATACCCTCGTTTGATAGACAAAGAACTCTTTGATAAGTGCCAAGAGATACGCCTAAAACGCAAGAAAACGCCTTACAAGGCTCGGTCTAGGGACTTTCTGTTCAACGGCTTGCTCAAGTGCCAGAACTGCGGTTGTCTCTACAGTCCTGAGTACCACATAAAGCCAAGTGGTAAGGAATATAACCTGTATTCTTGTACCAATTCTAAGAAGATATGTAAGCGAGTATATGTAAACGAATTAGAGCTTCTCAAGCCCGTCTACGAGGTCCTAGACCGCTTTGCAAACATCACAGAAGAAGCTCAGAATGAACTCGTTGATGAGCTACGAAAGAATACTGAAGCTGAAGTGATTTTTCATAAGGCACAAATAAATCGCATACGAACAGATTACGATAACCTAAAGGCAAAACAGAACCGATTGCTTGAAGCTTTTTTGGACCAGAGTATTACTAAGGACATCTATGACAAGAAACATACAGAGTATCAGGACCAGATACAGACTTTGGAAATTGAACTTTCAGAGCATACAAAGGCAGACTACGATTACCAAACAACCGTTGCTACTGTGATTTCTGTGGCACGAAGAGCTAAATCTATTTTTGAGAACAGTTCTGAAGTTGCTAATAAAAGAGCATTTTTAAGTTTGATACTTCAGAACCCGACTGTAAACGGAAAAAAGCTATATTTTTCAATAGCTTCTCCGTTCAATCTAGTACTAGAACTGGCTGACAGTCCTAACTGGCTCCGGGAACTGGATTCGAACCAGTGACCAATCGCTTAACAGGCGATTGCTCTACCGCTGAGCTATCCCGGAATATATCTACGACCTGTATTTCAAATCGTGGACATGTCAAAATGTACCATATCCTATGCCTGAAATCAAAACACCTATTCATATAAGAGTCCTTGTGAAAGCTTTTGTAAGTAAAGAAAGCGTAGAACAGCTTTCAGAAATACGCTATGCAATAGCTGTACGAGAACCAGCAGAAGGCAATAGAGCCAATGCTAGAGTGATAGAGATTGTTCGTAGGCTCTATCCGAAGAGTCGCATCAAGCTTATTGCGGGCCATCATGCATCGAGAAAGACATTTGAAATATTGTAGCACCAGTTTATTACGTTCAGTCGTATAGATATGATAGAATGAATGTGTCCGATTAGAAAGTGCTAATTATACGATCATGAATACAAACGTAAAGACAACTAATATATCCTTGACTCCTGCGATTTCTGAGCATATTACCAAGCGTCTTGAAAAGATTTCAAAGCTCGTCGAATCTGATCCTGCTGTTAAGTGTGATGTTGAAGTTGGACGTACTACAGGCCATCACAATAAAGGAGATATTTTCCGTGCAGAAATACATATCGTTGGTTCGCACAAAAATGCATATGCGAGCGCAGAGCAATCTGATTTATATACAGCTATTGATATCGTCCGTGATGATATAGTACGCGAATTGACTGGTGCAAAAGAAAAATATACTTCCCGTGTTCGTCGAGGTGGCGCACGTGTCAAGGCTATGATGAAAGGCATGTGGCCGTGGAAGTAGTGTATGAATCAAAAATCATTCTTCAATTTTAGTTTATATCAGTCTGTCAATTCAATTTTGGTTGCTATTTTGCTCGTATCATTCTGTCTATGGATCATCGTATATTATTTCAATCAAGAGGTTGATTTGATAGAGGCACATAGAAATGGCATGCAAGAGATTGCGAATCTATTGGGGGAAAGATGATACACTAAAAACTGATTCTATTTTTGTAAATATCCACTCTGGAAGTCTTTGTAGCTCATCTCTTTTCCTCCTTCTGGAATTACTTTTTCTATAATTAGCTCTTCATCTTTGAATGAGGCCGAAGTTATTTTGATTCTCATATCCTTTCCTTTATGCTTGATCATGAAATATGCTTGTGGCCATTCATGATATGCTTGAATCTTTCGAAAATTGAGATGTGGATCATCGGATAGATTGATTAGTCCATCTTCTTTTTGTATTTTTTTGGTGATTGTTGCACGTGAATGATCTTGCTCTTTCTCAGGTAGTGAGCCATCAATCCAAGCGGGAAGTATCTCTGTTAGTAATTCAGCGCCAGTTTTTACGATTGCTTTGCCAAGCACTTCAACTGTTGGTGGCCAAGGTTCTACTATGACTTCTTTGCTAGCAAGAATTGGTCCATGATCCATAAGGTTGTCCATTCTAATGATACTGACACCTGTATTTTTCTTGTCTTGCAGGATAGCGGTTTCGATCGGGCACGACCCTCGCAGTTCAGGAAGTATAGAGCCGTGAATATTCAAAGATTTTCTTGGTGGAATAAGTAAAATAGAATCAGGAATTATTTTTCCATAAGCTATCACGATAAATACATCACATTTATAAGTGCGAAGCTGATCTTCAAAGACAGGATTATTTTTGAGATTTTCTGGCTGGAGTATTGGGATATTGTGTTCTGTTGCCCAGACTTTTACTGGAGAAGCTGTCACAATAAGCTTACGACCCTTTGGTTTGTCTGGAGTCGTTACTATGAATGCAATAGTGTGCCCAACTTTTTTGAGATAATCCAATACTGTTACGGCATATTCAGATGTTCCGAAAAATCCTATCTTGATGTTATTTTGATTCATAGACTTATTTTCTTTGTACTTCTGCTATTTCTTCAGCACTCATTTCCCAGACTTCTTTTGCTTTGTCAATAAATAGAACACCATTCAAATGGTCGGTCTCATGCTGGAATATCTGTGCCAAAAGTCCACTTGCACCTCGTTCGATTTTCTCACCTTTTTCATTATAAGCGACAAGACTTACGCGAGTTGAGCGTTTGATTTTGCCATAGAGCCAGCGCACCGATAGACAACCCTCTTCAACTAGTTTCTTGTCTTTTGAGAGCTTGATTATCTTTGGGTTGATGAATACGAGATCAGAACCATTTCCTTTAAAATCAGGATCTGCTTTGCTTAGGAGTTTTTCGGACACTACAAAAATGCGTAGAGGTATACCTATTTGTGGCGCGGCGATAGCGACACCATCTCTTTGTTCGGCCATAGTCGCACTCATATCCTTGATAATTGCATCAATCTCAGGTGTCCCTATTTTTTCATGTGGTACAAGTTGCGCAATGCCACGCAAAACAGGATGTTCTCGTTGGATTATATCTGACATGGAATAAACTGTAACAGGAAAGTGTGGGTTGGGCAAGAAGTAATTATGAAAGTATTAAACTATTCATACTGCACCCCTACGACTAGGGTATATTTACAACAGACTTTCTGGATTTACCTTGATCGATACGTGAGAAGGTAGTGAACGTAGTTTTGCTACAAGTTCAGGATCAGGCCATGCTCGTGGACTTATCTTGAGAAGACCATGAATGACGGATTTGCCTTTGATTGTTGATGTGAATGCTGGAAAAACATCGATATCATGAGGCTCAAGTAGTTTTACGAATGCCACCATATCATTGGCTATTGCCTCTTTTTTGCCTTCAATGGTTAGTTTGATTAGTAGGGAGTAAGGTGGGTATGAAAATTGCATTCGCTCATCAAGAGTTGTTCTGTAGAAGTCGGATAGATTGCCTTTCATACCATACTCAAATATTTTCTCAAGAGGACGACGTGTCTGTACTAGAAATGAACGATCTGCCGCGGCACGCAATCGGATGAGTGTATACATTATCTTTTCTTGAATACGAAAATCAGGCAATGCGAATAATGAATCTATAGATACTAGAGCAACATATTCAATCTTTTCAGGAAGATAGAGTAATGCCATCTCGGTGCCAAGGAGGATGCTACCAGGCTTGGCCTTGAATTTGTCGATAGTCGCATGAATTTGTTTGTCTGTTTTGACAGTGTCGCCATCTATTTTGAAAACATCTACCATAGGAAATTGTTTTTTAATTTCTTCAGCTACGCGATCAATGCCAATACCAAGAGGAGTTAATCTCCAGCTTGCACAATGAGTACAGGTTTCCATAGCACTCCGGCGTTCGCCACATTTGTGACACATGAAGAAATTCTTGCCACTTTCCTTGGATGTGTGTAGTACTACAGGCGCTGAACAATTCTTGCACGATACGATAGTCTCACAGTCACTACATACTGTCATTGGTGACATACCACGACGAACGGTGTATATGAATAGGTGCGAATTGTCTTGGAGATTTTTATTTATTAGCAATTCTAGCTCAGATGATAAAATACGGAATTTTACAGGAGCTTTGCGTTCTTCCACGTCTTCTTTTTTTGAATGTTCTATTTCTTGTATAGTGCTATCTAGTTTTTTATTTCGCATATCTATCAACGTCTCTTTTGCTGTTGTGATTGATCTCCATTTGAATGGTGTTCCTTCAGTAAGCTCATGATTGTCAAGGCGTTTCAGTGTTTCAACGCGGAGTAGGCGATCAGCTATGTGTATGGTCTGCTTATGTTTTTGTGATATGGTTTCGAGTGCATGACGTACATCTAGATATGGTGCTCGCTGAGTGATCCAACCTTTACCATTTTCGTATTCAATAATAACAGTATCAATATCACTACGAGGCATGAGAGCATATGATCCGGTAGCGATGATTACGAGTGGATGATTTATTGTGGCAATGGATTCCCATGTAGAGAGAATATCTTTTTCTGATAGACCGCTGTGAAGTTTGAATATGTATCCCTCAATACCTTTTTCGAGCATTCTGTACATATTTCTAACATCTTCTATTGTTGGTACATATATTACGAGTGATTTCTTACGTGCAAATTCTTGACGTATCAAGCTACGCCATGAAGAAATACGATCAATATCATCTCCTTGCACTGCAAATGTTTCATTCTGTGATGTTGTGGTTGTTGGAATGCAAGGTGGCGTGATCCTATGCGCATTTTCAATGAGTGTAGTAGACATGAGCTTGTCGATAACAATACTGATATTTGTTGCATAGTAGTCTGCCAACGATTTACATGAGTCCATGAATGAGGCAGGGAAGAATGCAGTCGCTTTGACTTTGCCAAGTTTCTTGAGTGCATATGTTGCATCTTTGATAGCACTCTTCATATCTGACACAGGTTTGACATCAATAACGATTGCATTTATGGTGCTTGATCGAAGTGGAACGCTTACGATAGCTCCTTTGGGCACAGTAGAAGCTGTGAAGTAAGAGAGTTCACTGACCATCTTTGAGCGAGTGAGAGGAATGACAGTAATGATGTTCATGGCTTATTTATAGCTCATCGCAGGACTTTTGGAGATATTGACATTCATATTTTAATATGTTTAAAATACATCAAACAATGTAATAGAGGAATAAAGAATGAATATGTTTCGTGAAGTCATTGCATGGCTCGTCGCTGCTTCAGGAGTCATGTGTTGGGTGATATTCATACCACAGGTCAAGCTCTTGGTTAAAATCAAAAAATCAGAATCAATTTCAACTGGAATGTTATGGGGCTCATTTGGAATCCAGGTCCTCATTATGACTCACCTGGCAATCCAGAATCCGATTGATTGGAGATTGCTCTCCACATATATCATGAGCTTCTTTGGTCTTTTGATAATTCTGTATTTTGTTTATTATTACAGGCGCTGGCCAGGTGGTCGCAAGAAATAAAAATGTTGCATCTCTGTCCGCTTCAAAAAAGACCCACTGTCTTTGGAGCGGGCTTTTTCTTTGTCGAGGTCTGATCTTGATGAGCTTTACAAATCTCTAAATGTCTCAATATGAGCACCAAGTTTATTGAGTCTCTCCGCGAGATCTTCATAGCCACGGTTTATATTGTAGACATTGCGCAAAATAGATGTGCCTTCAGCTGCCATCATGGCAATCATAATGATTACTGACGGTCGAAGCGCCGGTGGGCACAGCATTTCAACGGCTTTGAGTTTTGTTGGACCTTTGACGTAAAAGCGATGAGGATCTGCAAGAATAGTATCAGCTCTCAACTTATCTAATTCTTTGTAATAGATTGCACGCTCATCATATGACCAATCGTGTATAAATGTCTGTCCCTCTGCTTGCGTTCCAATAACTGCAAAGAATGGTAGGTTGTCCATATTGATTCCCGGATATGGCATAGCATGAATCTTTTCTTCAAGTGCTATTAGATGTGAAGGCTCTGTAACGATATCTACAAGATTTGTTTTTTTATTATCAGCTTTGTATTTCTTTATGATCTTATACTTGAATCCCATCTTTTCAAGTTTGAGTAATTCCAATTCTAGGAAGTCTATAGGACAGCGTTCAATAGTAATTGATGATTTTGTCATAATTGCTGCAGTGATAAGTGACATTGCTTCTATTGGGTCTTCGCTTACTGTATATTCGACTGGGATATCAATATCTTTTTTGCCATGCACGATAAGAGTTGAACTTCCTATGCCGTCAATCTTCACACCGAGCTTCTCGAGATAGAAGCAAACATCTTGGACTTGGTAATTTGATGAAGCAAATTTGATAGTGGTTATACCTTCGATTCGAGCTGCGGTAGTAATTATGGTTTCGGTTACTGTATCACCAGCCTCATACATTACTATATCTGAAGGGGTGAGTTTCGTATGTTCTATTACATAATGGTCAGTTTTTGTATCAATCTTCACACCAAGCTTTTCTAGTGCATAAAAGTATGGTTTTACAGTTCGTGAACCAAGTTTGCAACCACCAGTCTGAGGAATATTGAATGTCTTGAATTCGTGTATGAGTGGACCAATGATCATGATAGCACTTCGTGTTTTTGAAGCATTTTCTTTATCAATTTTTTCAATGGTAATTTTCTTTGGTGGAGTAATTATTAGGTCATTATTTTTCCATTCAGTTTTGACACCAATACTCTCTAGCACTTCTATAATGCGATATACCTCTTCTATGCGAGGTGCGTTTTTGATTGTAGTTGTATTTTTATTCAAGAGTGAAGCACATAGGACGCCAACGGCTCCATTTTTTGAAGTACGTACTTTGATTTTTCCTGAAAGTGTATGTCCACCCTCAATTCTGAAATTGACTGTTCCTTTTGGGGCAATCGTGACGATCTCATTATTCAATGCTTTGCTGAGCTTGGATAGAGTCTCTGTGCTCAGATTTTGTTCGCCTTTTTCTATTCTCGCCACGACACTCTGAGTTGTGCCTATCTTTAGTGCGAGGTCAGATTGAGTCATATTGCGACTTTCACGAAGCTGGGTAATAAGTTTTCCTATATTTGAAAGCGGAGAAGGTATTGTTTTTTTCATAGTGAAACAAGTATAGCATATACGCTATGTATGTCAAGTACTCTCTAAGGCTTATAAATGGCCCAGATTGAAAGAATTACTTTTGACAGGGTTAGGTCTTGTCACGTTATTCAATTTTCTATAATACTATGCTATAGTCGCTCTACATATGAGTATATTCTCCCCAAAGCTTGGTATAGACCTTGGTACTGCAAATACGCTTGTATTTCTTCCTGGAAAGGGAATTATCTTAAATGAGCCTTCTGTTGTGGCTGTTTCTGAAGTTGACAAGAAGGTACTCGCTGTTGGTTTTGAGGCAAAAGAGATGGTTGGTCGCACGCCCGATAGTATTGTTGCATATCGTCCAATGCGCGATGGTGTGATTGCTGATTATCGCGTGACCGAAGCAATGCTTCGTTACTTTATTGACAAAGCACTCGGTCGCTGGAGTATATTCAAGCCTGATGTGATGGTTTCTGTACCAGCATCAGTCACTTCCACCGAGCGACGCGCTGTCATTGAGGCAGCCGTCCGTGCTGGAGCAAAAAATGCATACGTAGTGAAGGAACCTATTCTCGCTGCTATTGGTGCTGGTATTCCTATACATGAAGCTCGTGGGCATATGATCGTTGATATTGGTGGTGGGACCACTGATGTTGCTGTAATTTCTCTAGGAGGTATTGTCTCCTCAGTATCAGTTAAAGTTGCAGGAAGTAAGATTGATGCAGCTATTACGGATTATGTGAAGAAGACATTCAATCTTGCGATTGGTGATCATATGGCAGAGATAATCAAAGTCACGGTTGGTTCGGCTATTCCACTCGACCAAGAGCTTTCAATGACTATCAAGGGGCGTGATTATATTTCAGGCCTTCCTCGTTCAACCGAAATCACTACAAATGAAATCGTCAAGGCTATCTCAAAGGAGCTTCGTGATATGATCAAAGCCATCAAAGATGTTCTCCAAGAGACTCCACCAGAATTGGCATCTGATATTATTGATCAGGGTATTATTATGACTGGTGGCTCATCATTACTACGCCATCTTCCAGAACTTGTATTTCGTCGCACTGGTGTAAAAGCCCAACTCGCTGAAGATCCATTACTCTGTGTGGTAAAGGGCACAGGTATCGCACTTGATCACCTGGATGTTTACAAGAAGACTATTATAAGTAAGAGATAGTCATTATACTTATGTCTCTCATTGATTCTCTCAAATCTCTTACTCATCATGCATACTTATTGATTGGAAGTGGCATTGTACACGCTGACCTTTTGTCTATACTTGGTAAGAAACATAAAATTCAGATTCAAGGCAATGCTGACTTTTTTGATAGGGCATATGAGAATATGACTATTGATGATGCACGTGAATTGAAAATTGCTCACAGTATGCGCCCAGTTGGTTCTCTTGGGAAGAAGATTTTTATTCTTAGAGCCAACAATATCGGCCATGAAGCACAAAATGCATTGCTCAAATTATTCGAAGAACCAGCTGAATATGCACATTTCTTTTTGATTGTCCCTTCAGCTCATATTTTATTATCAACAGTGAAGTCAAGAATGCTCATTCTTGAAAATGATGACCGAGGTCTACCTTCGGATGAACTTATTGAAGAAGCTAAAACATTTATTAGACTTTCACCAGCAAAACGTCTTGAAATCGTGAAGAAATTGACAGAGGAAATTTCCAAAGACAAGAAGACCAAACAGGATGCAATTATTTTTTTGAATGCAATTCAGTGTGTTGTATATGCAGATTATGGTGTAAAAAAGGGAAAGATGGCACTTGAAGCTATTGAGCATGCGCGAATGTATATGAATGATAGAGCGCCAAGTGTGAAGATGTTGCTTGAATATGTGGCATTGAATCTATAATGCGAATATACAAATCGATGGTATACTTAGGTATATCAATAACTTTCAATTATATGGCATACGATTTCAATCCATTCAAAAAACAACTTACTGCTTCAGAAGATTGGCTCAAAAAAGAGTTTCAACAGATTCGCACAGGCCAAGCAAGTCCATCAATTCTTGACTCTGTACGTGTTGAGGTATTCGGTGCACCGATGGCTATCAAGGAACTCGCTAGTGTTATGATTGAAGGCTCTCGTACATTACGTATTGCACCATGGGATACAAAACAGTCAAAAGACATTGAGAAAGCTATTACTATCGCAAATCTTGGTCTATCAGTTGTTACTGATGATCAAGGACTTCGTATTATGTTTCCAGAATTAACAGCAGATCGTCGCAAGGAGATTGCAAAGATTGCAAAAGAAAAGATGGAAGAGGCAAAGAAGCAGGTACGTGCTCACCGTGATATTGTTGTCAAAGATTTTCAGGCAAAAGAAAAAGCTGGTGCTATGGGTAAAGATGACGCATTCAGGGGCCAAAAAGACACACAGAAGCTTGTTGATGATGCAAATAAGAGATTGGAAGAAGTATATACCAAAAAAGAAAAAGAATTACTCAATTAGCACATGCTCACCACTCTTATATTTATTATTGTTCTTGGAGTATTGATATTTGTCCACGAATTGGGACATTTTCTTGCTGCACGAGCATCAGATATACGAGTAGATGCATTCAAGCTTGGCTTCGGCCCAAAGATTTTTTCTTGGAAGAGTGGAGAAACCGAATACGGATTGAATTTGATACCATTTGGTGGTTATGTAAAGATTTTTGGAGAAAATCCAAGTGATGAGAGTATCAATGGTTCAAATAAAGAGCGAAGTTTTGTTCACAAATCATGGTGGAGACAGCTTTTGGTGCTGGTAGCAGGTGTATGTTTCAACTTTTTATTTGCATGGCTCATTTATATAATTGTCTTTACATCAGGTGTTACTGCTACTACAAATGGTTTTGATAAGTATGTGAACAATTTTACAAATCAACGTGTGATGATCACATATGTAAACAAAGACTCTCCTGCAGAAAAAGCTGGAATTATTGTTGGTGATATCGTTCTTGGTGTACATCTTGCATCTGTGTCCCAAGCACCCAATAGTCTCCCAATAAGTGTTGCGAATATCCAAGACACTATCAATACAAGTCAAGGTGGTCCTATTAGTTTTGATATCAAGCGCAAAGATTTAAGTTATATCATTCAAGCAACTTCAACGCAGGGTCTTGTTGAAGGCAAATACGCCATCGGTATTGGAATGGATACTGTTGCTGATATGCAATTGCCGATTATTCCTGCTATTTTGGAAGGTTTGCACTATACGGGCATCATGATTAGAGAAACAATAACTGGATTATTTACATTTTTTGCAAGCATATTTGATGGTACTGCCAATTTCTCTGATATATCAGGTCCAGTTGGTATTGCAGGAATTGTTGGTAATGCCGCTCAGATGGGATTTACATATTTACTCATGATTACAGCTATTATTTCAATCAATCTTGGCGTCATCAATTTATTGCCATTTCCAGCGCTTGATGGTGGGCGTACACTATTTGTTATTCTTGAGACAATATTTCGCAGGAAGATTCCTACAACATTTGTTAATATTGTAAATCTAGTAGGGTTTGTTCTACTCATGGCACTCATGGTTGTGGTGACATTCAAGGATATAGTCAAATTGATCAAATAATACAGTGCATTACGTGGCACTTGACTTTGGTTTTGATGTGGTAAAATAAAAATATGAATACTCATGAATCAGTAGAATCTGATATTGAACATACAGGACTTGTTCTCAGTGAACAAGATAAGCTTCGTATAATAAATGAAATGCAGGTGCGAGTTGCTAGTGAATTACTCGGCCCACATTCAGAAGATGAAAATCAAATCATGTTCAAATGGGTGGCCTCATCAAAAGGAACATCTCTTTCAAAAAAATTTCGGGAGATTATTAATGAACATCCAGAACTCATCGAACAGTATGCTGATGTGAACGAACTTCATGCATATAATCAGGATTCGGTTATTGCAAAGATTGAAGAATTTCTCCATGAAGACCCAGTTTCTGCTGATATTTTGGCAAAGATGCCAGCAAAGATATCTGAGACATCCGAGATCTAATATGTACACCTTCTGATTATTTGGTATGATTGATGCATGAAACAATCACACCTCTTCACCAAGACGCGTCGCGAAGCCCCAAAAGATGAAGTCTCCAAGAATGCACAGCTTCTTATTCGTGCAGGATTCATTCACAAAGAAATGGCTGGAGTATATTCATTCTTGCCACTTGGTTTGAGGACGCTCAATAAGATTGTGGGTATCATTCGTGAAGAGATAAATGTAATTGGTGGTGAAGAAGTATACTTAGCCTCATTACAAGATAAGAAGAATTGGGTGCCAACAAATCGTTGGGATGATGCTGTAGTAGACAATTGGTTCAAGACACATCTCAAAAATGGCACTGAGCTTGGTTTGGGATTTACACATGAAGAGCCTCTCACTGCTATCATGAAAGATCATATTCGTTCATTTCGTGATTTACCACGCGCAGTCTATCAATTTCAGACAAAGTTCAGGAATGAAGAGCGTGCCAAATCTGGTATTATGCGTGCACGAGAATTTTTGATGAAAGATCTATATTCATTCAATGTAGATCAGAAGGTACATATTAATTTTTATGAGCAGGCAAAGCAAGCGTACGTAAAAATATTTGAACGCATTGGTTTGGGTGCAAAAACATATATTACCTTTGCAAGTGGTGGTTCATTCGCAAAGTATTCCCACGAATTCCAGACATTGACTGAAGCTGGCGAAGATACAATATATATTCATGAAGGTAAAAAGATCGCAGTCAATAAAGAAGTCTTGAATGATGAAGTTCTCAAAGATCTCGGCATTTCGAGGTCTGACCTCGTCGAAAAGAAAGCTTCTGAAGTTGGAAATATCTTTAGTCTTGGTACAAAATTCTCAGATGCACTCGGACTCGTATTCAAGGATGTTGATGGTATAAATAAGCCAGTAATAATGGGTTGTTATGGTATTGGCCCTGGCCGCGTGATGGGTACGATTGCAGAAGTTTATTCAGATGAAAAAGGTTTGATTTGGCCAGAATCAGTAGCACCATTCATTGTTCATTTGATTGCTTTGTCAAATAAAAAGGCGGTTGAAGGTGTTGAAGATCAAGTCAAGAAAGTTGCAGATGAAATTTATGCAAAATTCATCAAGAGGGGAGTTGAGATTCTATATGATGATCGTGATGCAACTGCTGGTGAGAAATTTTCAGATTCAGATTTGATTGGTATACCTACACGATATGTGGTTAGTGAAAAAACAATTGCCAATGGTGAAGTTGAGATGAAAGATAGGAAAACTGGCAAGGTGGAGATGGTGAAGATATCGGATTTCAAATAATAAATATCTTCGAATAAAAAAGCCCCACGAAATATTTGGCTTTTGATATATTGGAATAGATGTGCTATTTCCAAGTTTTCAAGCACATCTTCTGGATGTCATTCTATTTTCTATAAAGAAATATATATCAAACTAAGTCAACTACACCATTTTTCAAACTATGATACAGTTGAGCCATGAAGAAGCGTTTAAAAGCCCACAAAGAAAAGATATTAAGCCGTTTCTCTAATGAAATCGGTATTGATCTTGGTACAGCCAATACACTCGTCTATGTCCGTGGAAAAGGTATTGTCGTCAATGAGCCATCAGTTGTCGCTGTCAATCAGAAAACAGGACAAGTTGTTGCTGTGGGTTCCGCTGCAAAAGAAATGCTCGGTCGTACGCCTGCACACATCAATGCTATAAGACCTCTAGTTGATGGTGTTATTTCTGACTTTGAAGTGACCGAAGAAATGCTCGCATATCTAATGCGTCGTGCTGGAGAATATATGCCAAAAAAGTTCCTTGGTCCACGTGTTGTTGTCGGTGTTCCATCTGGTGTGACCAATGTTGAAGTGCGTGCTGTTCGTGATGCAACCAAGAATGCTGGAGCACGTGAAGTATATATCGTCGAGCAACCGATGGCTGGAGCAATTGGTATTCGTCTTCCAATTCATGAACCTGTCGGTAGTATGATCATTGATATTGGAGGAGGTACTACTGATATTGCAGTCATCTCTCTTGGTGGTATTGTACGTTCAAAAAATCTCAAGATCGCAGGTGATAAGCTCAATATTGATATTATTTCGTATATTAGAAATGAATTTAAAATATTGATTGGAGAGACGACAGCAGAGCATGTCAAAAAGTCAGTTGGTGCAGTTATTGCATCAGAGCCAATAGAAACAACAATTCGTGGGCGCGATCTTATTACAGGTTTGCCTCGTGAGGTTGTTATTACTGATTCTGATATTCGCGAAGCAATGGCCCAGTCTATAGATATACTCCTTGAGGCATCAAAAGAAGTTCTTGAAACGACACCACCAGAGATTCTTTCTGATATTATGAAGCGTGGTGTGCATCTTGTTGGTGGTGGAGCACTTATCAAAGGTCTTGATATTCTTCTTGCAGAAACCCTCAAATTACCAGTAACTGTGGCCGAAGATCCATTGACAGCGATCGCTCGTGGCGCAGGAATTATTCTTGAAGATTTAGAAAAGTATAGAAGTGTACTTATTGAAAGCGAAGATGACCTACCTTCAAGCAAATAACCGATCCAATAAGCATAAGAAACGAATAATACTCGCCAGTGTGATTGTTGTATTCGTAATAGTTGGTCTTTTTGTATGGGCGCCACATTTTTTTCCTGCAATATTTAATAGCATCGCTCGACCATTCTGGCGCATGGAGTTTTCTTTGCAGAGTGGATCATTACATTCACCAGAACAACTCTTGAATGAGAATGAAAATCTAAAACGACAGCTTCTCGATGCGCAAGTTCGTTTGCAGACGATTCAGATGACTGAGATTGAAAATGCCGAATTCAAAGCTATGATGGGACGAGCATCAACCACTCCGCGTATTCTTTCTGCAGTACTAAAGCGTCCTCCATTTTCAAAATATGATGAATTAATTATTGACGCTGGACAAGACAAGGGGTTTTCTACGACTAGTACCATATATGCTTCAGGAAATATCTTGATTGGAAAGGTATCTGATGTTCTTGGTGAGACATCAAAAGTAACTTTATTCTCATCTCCTGGTCAAAAGTATGATGTATTGATTGGATCCCAGCATGCGCCTGCTACAGCGATTGGTAGAGGAGGTGGTCAATATGAGGCACAGCTTTCACGCGACACAAAAGTAGTTGAAGGTGATATTGTGATCAGTTTGTCCTTGAATAATAAGGCTTTTGGCATAGTAACTGGTGTATTGAGTGATCCTGCTCAGCCATTTGAAACTGTACTATTTGCTCCACCAGTCAATGTCTACCAGCTTCGCTGGGTGTTGGTAGATGTCAAAGGAAAGTAAAATACAAATCATGAATAAAAAAACTATATTTCGAATAGTAATTGATCTAATCTTATTTTTAGCTGTTCTCAATGGTTGGTGGTTTATTGTAATACCATTTGGATTTTTTGGTGTATATACATATTTGTATTTTATTGAGATTCTTATTGCAGGAATTATGTATGATTCTTTATTTGGTTTTATTCCAGGAATGGGTGTACAGGCATATATAGGAACTATTGTTGCAGTAATTATTATTGTAATAATGAACTTGGTAAAAAGGGTAGTGAGAAAGTAGATTGGTATAAAAAGAGAAGTATAATTGGAATATGCTATTATTTAGCCATGCCTTTTACGCTTAACCAACTGATGTTTTGGCGTCGTAGACGTTCACGAAGAAGCAGAGAAATCGATCCTGATGAAGTTTTGATAGACTCAAGTAATATTGGAAAGTTTGATCGTGACCAGTTTGAAGGAAGATTGGAAAAGCCAATTTCTAGAGCTACACTCTATGTTTTGTTCAGCATATTTATTGTTGTTGGTGGTACTTTTATTTTCCAAGCAGGACGTTTACAGATTATTGACGGTGATAAGTATAGACAGCGCAGTGAAAATAACCTTCTTCGTCCTATACCAGTATTTGCTGGTCGTGGTGTTATTTTTGACAGGAATGGTGTTGAGCTCGCATGGAATGCTCCAGGTAATAAAATTGCTTCTTCAACCATTACATTATCATCCAAGCTTCAGAGTTCTATTGACTTTGGAATAGAAAATGGCGTTGCTCGTAGAGAATATGCCACTTCGACTGGTTTGTCTCATGTTGTTGGATATGTGCAATATCCATCGAAAGATTCAAATGGTTTTTATTATCAGGAAGATTTCAAAGGTGTTGATGGTGTGGAAACTTATTTCAATGACAAGCTCCAAGGTGTGAATGGATCTCGTCTTGTAGAAGTAGATGCATACGGTAATATAATCTCTGAAAATATAGTTAGACCACCAGAGCAAGGAGAAAATATTCATTTATCTATTGATAGTGGTGTCCAGTCTGCTTTGTACCGTAATATCCAAAATATTGCTGATAGTTCAGGATTCTCCGCTGGTGCAGGGGTTATCATGAATGCTCACACCGGAGAAGTGCTCGCACTCACCAGTTATCCACAATATGATTCAGAAGTTATGTCATCAAAATCTGATCATATTCAGGTAAAGTCTACATTGAATGATAAGCGACTTTTGTTTCTTGATCGTGCTGTTGATGGTCTCTATGCTCCAGGATCTATCATAAAGCCATTCATTGCTACTGGTGTGCTCTCTGAGCATATCATTGATCCGTCGACTGTTATTGTGACAAATGGATCTATTTCAATCATAAATCCATACGATCAGACCAAGTCAACATTATTCCGTGACTGGAAAAATCTTGGTCCACTCAATCTTCGCCAAGCTATTGCAATGTCTTCTGATGTATATTTTTATACTGTTGGTGGTGGATACAAAGATCAAAAAGGTCTTGGCATACTCAATATAGACAAATATGTTCGCATGTTTGGCTTTGGGTCTTCAACTACTGGATTTTTTGCTGGGAAATCAGGCACAATTCCAACGCCAGAGTGGAAAAAGAAAACATTTAATGAAGATTGGTATCTTGGAGATACCTATCACTCATCAATCGGCCAATATGGATTTCAAGTTACACCAGTTCAAGTTGTTAGAGCCTTGGCAGCACTCGCAAATGGAGGAACAGTTATTGACCCAACTATAATTAAAGATGATGTTGTTAAAATAAATCATACGATTACAGAAATTAGTCAAGATAATTTTAATATTGTTCGTCAAGGAATGCGTTTGAGTACGACTGATGGCACGACACAGTTATTGAATGTTCCTTTCACTCATATTGCTGCAAAATCAGGTACCGCAGAATTGGGTACAACTAAAACAAATGTAAATTCTTGGATTATGGGCTTCTGGCCATATGAAAATCCCAAATATGTATTTGCTGTGACATTGGAGCACGGTTCAGTCAATAGTACCGTCGGTTCTTCTGCTTCAATGAGACATACTCTTGATTGGATGGGCGAGAATAGGCCTGAATATTTCAAGTAGTACATAAATATGGTCACACGAAGGAGGGGCATGATACATTTTTGTTGATTGAAATATTAGACCTATTCCTGTTATAATATAGGCCTAATTGTCTTATTAACTAAGCGCGCTATTTTCATGTCTACAGAAACACAATATCTTACGCCAGAAAAATTTGTTGAATTAAAAAAAGAACTTGAAATGCTCAAGTCAGATCGTCGCAAAGAAGTGGCTGAACATTTAGAATATGCAAAGAAACTCGGAGACCTTTCAGAGAATGCAGAATATCATCAGGCTCGTGAGGAACAGGCAGAGGTTGAAGACCGTATACGCAAACTTGAGGACCTGATCAAAAACGCCGTTGTTTCTCATGGTGGTGGTTCTGAAACTGCAACTATTGGTTCAACAGTTACTTTGATCAAGGACAAGGAAAATAGATCATTTATTTATACTATAGTTGGTTCAGAAGAAGCAGACATGTCTCATGGCAAAATCTCAAATCGATCACCCTTGGGTTCAGCTCTTCTTGGGTACAAGAAAGGAGACAGTGTCAAAGTTAATACTCCAAGAGGCATTGCAGTTTACAAGATCGTAGAAATTAAATAAGCCGATTATATGGCCTCACTTGATGAATTGCGTACAACTCGACTTGCCAAGCTTGAGCTTTTGAAAAAGGCAGGAATGGAAGCATATCCATCCAAAGTACCACGTGATTTTTGTTTGAATGATGCACGTGATAATTTTGCTAAATATGAAAAAAGTGCAAAGCCTATATCGTTGTCTGGTCGCATAATGGCGATTCGTGGACAAGGTGCAATATTATTCTTGGTACTAGACGATGGTTTGTCTGCCATTCCTGCAGATGTAGGGCATGTAGGTAAATCTACATTTCAGGCTGTTATAAAGAAGGACACACTCAGTCCAGAACTTTTTGAATTATTTACAGCTACAGTTGATATTGGAGATATACTCAGTGTTACTGGAACATTCTTTACTACACAAAGAGGGGAACAGAGCATTCTCGTCACTTCATGGATGATGGCTTCAAAGTCTCTATTGCCATTACCAGAAAAGTGGCACGGCATCACAGATCCTGATGAGAAATTTCGCAAGAGATATTTGGATTTTATAATGAATCCAGAGTTACGTGATGTCTTCATAAAAAAGGCAAAGTTCTGGGAAGTTACTCGCAATTTTTTGAATACACACGGATTTTTGGAAGTTGAGACACCGACGCTTGAGACAACGACAGGTGGTGCTGAAGCAACTCCATTCAAGACACATCATGAAGATTATGATCTAGATGTGTTTATGCGTATTTCTGTAGGTGAGCTTTGGCAAAAGAGACTTATGGCTGCAGGTTTTCCAAAGACCTTTGAGATTGGCCGTATATATCGCAATGAAGGAACAAGTCCTGAGCATGCACAAGAATTTACAAATATGGAATTCTACTGGTCATATGCTGATTACAATGATGGCATGAAGTTGGTACAAGATATGTATCGCACAATTGCAAAGGAAGTATTTGGTAAAACAAAGTTTATCACTCGTGGATATACTTTTGATCTTGCTGATGAATGGATTCATATTGACTATACCGATGAGATCAAAAAACAAACCAATATTGACATTACTACTGCTTCTGAAAAAGATATTATGAAAAAGTTAGATTCGCTCAAAGTAAAATACGAAGGTACAAATCGTGAGCGCCTAACTGATACTCTCTGGAAATATTGTCGCAAGAATATCACTGGCCCTGCATTTCTCATAAATCACCCTTTACTTGTTGCTCCTCTAGCCAAGAGTGTTTCTGGAAAAGATGTCGTACAAATGTTCCAACCAATTCTCGCTGGTTCTGAAGTTGGTCGTGGTTATTCAGAGCTCAATGATCCGATCGATCAGCGAAAGCGTTTTGAAGAACAACAGAAGCTCATTGCTGGTGGTGATACCGAAGCCATGATGGCTGATTGGGAATTCGTTGAGATGCTTGAGCATGGTATGCCTCCAACATGCGGATTTGGTTTTGGTGAAAGACTATTTGCTTTTCTTATTGACAAGCCACTACGAGAAGTTCAGATGTTTCCACTCATGAAGCCCAAGAATTAAAAAGCAAGATGTGGCAGAAGGTAAGATTTTAAAGAAATAAAGTATAAAAAGTTTGGGCCGTGCGAATTGTTTCGCACGGCCCAGATTTGATTTGGTCTCACAAGAATTTGTAGCGTAGGCCTCCATAGACCATCACATCAAGTTCACGACTGTCATTCACGGTTAGCGGCACGTAATAAAACAGTTGTGGTAGTACCAATGTGAGGCGCTTCGTAATGTTCCAATCTATTTCCGTGAATCCGCGGAGTAGAAATCCATTGTCCATACCATATCCACCATCGTCATACACCGCCGTGAGCGAAGTTGTGGCATTCAGCCGATCATTAAAAATTGACCTGCTTTTGCTGAATCCGATACTGTAGAGATTTCCACCCTGAATGCCAGTTCCGGGCATCGTCATATAATTTTCATACCCAGCACTGACTGATAAGAGTTTGAATTTTTTGGTTATGGTGAAGTGGCTGTATAGACTATCACCGGCACCGATGGTTGCGAGCTTCGGCTCGTCGAAATATGATGTTCCAATACTCATTTCGATGTCGGATAAGGTACCCGTTACACCAAGTTTCGACAGTGCACCGTTCCAGCCGAGACCAAGATCCACTTCTGTTCCGTAGTTCTTTTCCCAACCACTGGTAAGAGGGGTAGAACTCCATAGATCAAAGTAGACACCGTTGTTCAAGCTGGTATTCAAGTAAGAGTGTAAGACTGGCTTGTTGTAGAGCACTGTACCACTACCAAAGGCGAGATATTTATTCGCCACGGCCGTTTGGAATGTCATCGATGCGACTGACCAGTTGGTATTGTTTTCGGCGCCATAGCTTGTGTCCAAGACGCTCGCCATTACCATTACGATTACAATGAGCTTTTTCATAAATTTTTTCCGCACTGTAGGACCGTACCTAGTTTGTTTATGTTTCTAATATTATAGCACGTTCTATATATATGTCAATAAATTCAGGGCCATGCCTTGAAGTGAGTAAAACGATGTATTTATTGGATTAAATCACATGATAAGGGTAGGCCTTGTTTGTGTGGTGGGATATCTATTGTATTTCTACTTATCCACATATGGATAGTGGTATGAAAAAACCATAAAGTGGGATATAATATCCACTAAGTGGGAAGAAATAGAATTATTTAATCTATCAATCTCACAAGCATATGTTGATCGGAGAGTATTCACACACAATAGACGATAAAGGCAGAACATCAATGCCATCCAAGTTCCGCAAGGAAATGGGTGCAAAGGTGATCATTGCTCCAGGAGTAGACAATTGTCTATTCGTTTTCACCGTAAAAGGGTGGAAGGAGTTTGCTGAGCGCCTGTCGCGCAGTGACTCATCATCTTCGGTCCTGCAGGCGGACAATCGAAACTTCAACCGTTTGATCATCGGTCGAGCTGTTGAAGTTGAGGTTGATGCAGCTGGTCGCATGTTGGTGCCGGAGCATCTTCGCTTGCACGCTGGCCTATCCAGCAAGGTGACCATCATAGGTATCGTCAATCGTGTCGAGATGTGGGATACAGGTTCATGGGAATCGTATCGCAATGAATTCTCGAAGAAGACTGATGTTATTGCTGACAAGCTTGTTTCTGCGGGCATCATATAGCTATGAATAGTTCAGTTCACATTCCGGTTCTTTTACATGAAATCATCGAAGGGTTAGTCACGCCACGAATAGGTGTTCCTATATATTGGGATGGAACATTGGGTGGTGCAGGACATGCTCTCGCAATCGCAAAAGCTTCGAAAGGTAAGATCAAGATCATTGGTTTTGATCGAGACCCACACGCAATTGAGCGAGCAGAGAATACGTTGAAAGGAAAAGCTGAGCAGGTCATTCTCGTCAATGACAGTTTCAGAAATCTCGACACCGTTCTCACTGCTCAGAATATCTCACACGTCGACATGATATTGCTTGATCTAGGATTCTCATCAGATGAACTCGATCATTCCGGAAGAGGATTTTCATTCCAGAAAGACGAGCCTTTGCTCATGACCCTCGGAGATCCTGAAACATATTTATTTACTGCCAAGAGTATTGTCAATGGATGGGCAGAAGAAGATATTGCAAATGTTATTTTCGGATATGGAGAAGATCGTTATGCACGAAGGATAGCGCGTCATATCGTAGCATATCGTGGCAAGAAGCAGATCGAAACATCAGGCGAGCTTGCAGAGATAGTGAAAGGTGCAGTTCCACGATTTGGATATTCAAAAACTCATCCTGCAACAAAGACATTTCAAGCATTACGCATTGCAGTCAACGATGAACTCGGAGCACTCCGAGAAGGGTTGGCAAAAGGATACGAGCGATTGAGTAATGGAGGGCGGATGGCAGTTATTTCATTCCACAGCCTAGAAGATCGTATCGTTAAAGATTTTTATAAACAGAAAGGACTCGAAGGGGCAGTTATTCTTACCAAGAAGCCATTGACACCAGAACCACAAGAAATAGCTGAGAATCCACGATCGAGAAGTGCAAAGTTGAGAATCATAGAGAAGAGAATAGAAAAATAAGATATTAAATTCAATAAAATAATAACAATACCATGACCAAAGCAATTACAAATACATATAATGTTGCTCATGAATACAGCATACAGATCACTTCTGCTCTTTTTGCTACATGCATGCTTTTGGTGGTGCTGTATGCTATCAATGTGTATGTTGTTATTTCTCGCACTATTTCTTTGCAACACACTGAATCTCAAGTTACAACCATGGGAAGCCAAGTAGCACAGCTCGATGCGCAATATCTCAAACTTTCTGGGAATATAACACCAGTTGCTCTCAAGTCTCACGGCTTCAATCAGGGTCAAGCAAGCATGTATATAACTCGCACAGATTCTCTTGGACGCGTAGCTTTGAGTGCCCATGAATTATAAACAGCGTATTAGAGCACGTTTTGTATTTGTATTGATCGTAGTTGCCACATGTGGAATCGGATCCTCATTGTATTGGACACAAGTCATAAATGGTCCATCATATGCAGTTCGTGCAGAAAAACAATATGCGAAGCCTTCAACCTCTCTATTTGATCGAGGATCTATTTTCTTTGAATCAAAAGATACTACTCGTGCTGCGGCTGCCACGATTGGTAGTGGCTATGTTGTTTATATGAATCCTCTTTTGATTACTGATGCTGAGCAAGAATATCAGGCATTATCTCAGTATATTAAGCTTAATAAAGTTGATTTTCTTGCACGCGCACAGCGCCCACATGATTCATATGAAGAGCTTGCACATAAGATCGATGAAAAGACAGCGCTCTCTATTCGTGGGCTTGGTTTGGCTGGTATAGGAATAATAAAAGAGACATGGCGCTCATATCCGGGTGGTGAATTGGCATCGCATACGCTAGGTATTATCGGAGAAAGCAAAGATGGATCTATTGAAGGTAAGTATGGTCTCGAGCGAACATATCAAGATATTCTTGATCGGCCACCGATCAATTCTGGGACAACTGGTTTTGCCCAGTTATTTTCCAGTGTTCAGGATGTATTAAGCAATAAGGACAATACTCAGGGAGATATCGTTACTACTATAGATCCAGCAGTTCAAGGATATGTTGAAAGCATCATATCTAAAACAAATGACACATGGAAACCAGATGAGATTGGAGCGATTGTTATTGACCCTTCCACAGGAGAGATTCGTGCCATGGTTTCATTACCAACATTCAATCCCAATGATCTAACGCATATTAAGAATATAAATATTTTGTCTAATCCGCTAGTTGAGGATAGTTATGAAATGGGATCTATCATCAAGCCACTTACTATTGCAACTGGTCTAGACACTGGTTCAATCACAACTACCTCTACGTATGACGATACTGGAACAATGACATTGAATGGTAAAAAATTCTCTAATTACGATGGTAAGGCTCGTGGGATTATTCCTGTGCAAGAGATTTTGAGTCAGTCTTTGAATATTGGTGCTGCAACTATTGCGCTCAAAGTTGATAAAGATAGTGGTAAAGGAACATTTGCTACTTATTTTTCAAATTTTGGACTTGGTCAAAAGAGTGGCATTGATCAGCCAAATGAATCTACTGGTCTTATTTCTAGCATGAAGTCAGTACGTGATATTGAGACTGCTACTGCATCATATGGGCAGGGTATTGCCATGTCTCCAATCACAACAGCTCGTGCTCTTTCTGTTCTTGCAAATGGTGGATATCTCGTAACACCGCATATAGTAAAAGAGATTGATTATGTTGATGGTACAATCAAGACAATTCCAATAAAAAAAATAGGGCCATTGCTCAAAAAACAGACTATAGACGATGTGACGCGAATGTTGGTTACTGTAGTCGATAAAAAAATGGTTCAATTGCATCCAGGTATATATAATGAGCACCATAGCGTCGCCGCAAAGACTGGTACTGCACAGATTGCTGATCATGTGAATGGTGGATACTACAAAGATCGATATCTTCATTCATTCTTTGGATATTTTCCTGCCTACAATCCAAAGTATTTGATTTTCTTATATCAGATTTATCCAAAAGGTGCTCAGTATGCATCAGAGACTCTTACTGAGCCATTTAGCGAAATCCAGAAATTTTTGGTAAACTATTACAATATTACGCCAGACCGATAGTTGCGGTTGTAGTATCCTATGTGGGACAGGGCACGTATATCGATATAACATCTATGCATATTTTAAAAAAGGTAATTGTATACATATTAATACTAGAATCTAGACTTGTATTGAAGAAATATAAGCCTTTTATTGTTGCTATTACTGGAAGTGTAGGAAAGACTGCAACAAAAGATGCCATATATGATGTGCTGAGACAACGTGGTGGTTATGTGCGCAAGAGTGAGAAAAGTTTCAATGGCGATATTGGTTTGCCACTAACGATACTCGGTGTTCCAAATGCATGGCGACATGTAGGAGGTTGGATCAAGAATATCAAGACGGGTCTTAAACTTATATTCATACGCCAGCAATATCCAGATACTTTAGTACTCGAAATTGGAGCAGACCATCCTGGTGATATAAGCAACATAGCCAAGTGGCTTCGTCCTGATATCGCAGTGATCACAAAAGTAGGTAATACTCCAGTTCATGTAGAATTTTTTGATTCTCCAGAAGAAGTATTCAAGGAAAAGGCCTCACTTGCTAAATATATGAAAGACAAAGGCACTCTCATATTGTCTGCTGACGAAGAAAAAGTATTTGCGGTTGCTGATATGGTAAAAGACAAATATGTAAATGTGGTAACTTTTGGTATTTCAGAAAAGGCGATAGTGAAGGGTTTTGATCAGGTGATTATATATGATGAGTATCATGCACCATCTGGTTTTTCATTTAAACTCAATCTTGGTACAGAAGTTATTCCTGTGAATATTCCTCATGTTCTTGGTCTTACTTATATGTATCCATTGCTTGTAGCTGTTGCTGTAGGTACTGCATGTGGCATGCCAAACGATCAGATTATTCAAGGCCTAAATAAATATCAACCACCCAAAGGTCGCATGAATATCATTCTTGGTATCAACAGCTCTACTATTATTGATGACACATACAATGCATCACCTGATGCTGTTAGTTCTGCACTGAAGACATTGAAAGATATCAAATGTTCTGCTAGAAAAATCGCAGTGCTCGGTGATATGATGGAGCTCGGCAAATATTCAAGCGATCAGCATCGTCAGATTGGAAAAGAGATTGTTGGTAGTGCTGATTGTTTGGTGACTATTGGTCAGCGTTCACGTGCAATAGCTGATGAGGCGATCAAGAGTGGTTTTACTACTGACAAAGTTTATTCATTTGATACTTCTTTGGATGCTTCTGTATTTGTGGTATCACTAGTGAATACTGGCGATATTATCCTTGTAAAAGGTTCACAATCTATTCGTGCAGAGCGAGTCACAAAAGCACTCTTGCGAGAACCAGAGAAAGCAGATAAACTGCTCGTGCGCCAAGAAAAAGAGTGGTTAGACAAGAAATAGAGTAAGCAATTGGCCCTATCGTCTAATGGTTAGGACACGGCCTTCTCAAGGCTGGAATCGGGGTTCGACTCCCCGTAGGGTCACCATTCCGCCAGTTGGAGGCACATTTACAAGTAGTGACCACGGTTTGACACAGCAACCACGGGCTTTTTTACCATCGAGGATAAGGTTCGAGCCGAATACTTTTTTGGCAAGAACCTTTTTCTCTTGAAAAGAACCCGTCATAGCAATTTCACCCGCGTCTTTAGCGGTTAAAATCCACTTTTGGAACGGTTCGAGCCAAGTTTCTTGGCCTGCTGAAAGCGCGCTGATGTGCGCCTCCAAAGACTTCTTTCGACTCATCAATTTCGCTTTCTCGGCGGCATACTCATTCCGCTCAATAACGCCGTCGAGAAATGAGTCGAGAAGTTTTTGGAGGCGGAGATTGACTGTTTCAATCTCGGCACGCTTTTCAGCAATCACGATTGCGGCTGATTGGGCAGACTGCCTTTTGTCCTTTTTAACCCGTAAAAGCATTTCGTCGGTCCAATCTGAACGCAAAGCATAGGGAGAAAGCCCTTTTTATATAAAAGAAATAAATGAAACTCGAACTCCAAGAACATTGCCACAAACTATTCCTTTTTCAGATTGGATAAATAAAAAAATAGATAATTTATACAGTTGGAATGAAAATAAGTTGGATAATAATATAAAGCACAAATTACTTGATATATATGTTGAAAATGCAGACAAAATTCAAGTTTTAAAGAACAGTAAAAGCTCAATTACTATCCATACAACAGGCAAGGTAAAAATAAACGACACAGAATTAGAGGCAAATAAAACTTATATTATAAAGTTCCAATTATTAGATAGATCTGGTGCAAAAAACGGTGAATATTTTATGCATAAATCTATCATAGATAAAATCCCAAACAAAGAGAATATTATGCTTGATAATATAAAGCAATATATAAGATAATTACTCCATCGCTTTCATCATTTGCTTTGCCACAGCTTCAACAACCGGAACACTTACAGAATTTCCTGCTTGTTTATATAATGATGAATCTGAAATTTTTGGCAAAATATAATCTTTAGGAAAACCCTGTATCCTAAAGCATTCTAATGGTGTAAGTTTTCTTATACCTTTTTTATCTTTGATAATTGGCACATTGTGTCCACCCATTCCCATATTTGCAGTTAATGTTGGGCAAACACCACTTTTATTTTCTCGAACATATTGTCTACGCCATTGATAGACCTTTCCTTCTTCCTTTATTGAATTTTTCAGCTTCTCGAACAATGGCTTGCCATTGTAATAGTATTTCTCTGGGACATTTTTTTCTAATAAGTCAGTAATCTTTATATTTAATTTAACTGGACTAGGAAATTCAAACCTGTCTGAATACGATTTATTTCTAAAACCAACAATGTAAATTCTTTCTCGATTTTGTGGAATATTTCCGTACTCCATTGTATTTAAAACCTTAACTTTCACATGATAACCAAGGTCTTTTAACGCTTCCTCAATAATTTTAAAGGTTTTACCCCCATCATGGCTTTTTAGATTTTTTACATTTTCCAAAAGAAAACCCTCCGGCTTTCTTGCTTCTAAAATACGAGCAATATCAAAAAATAAATTTCCTCTTCCTTTCTCATCGCTAAATCCTTGTCTGTATCCAGCAATAGAAAATGCCTGACACGGAAAACCGCCTAAAAGAAAATCAAACTTTGGTAAATCATCAATACCGATTTTTCTAATATCTTCAACAACTAACTTTGAATCTTTAAAATTTAGATCGTAAGTATCTTTACATTGTGGTTCAAAATCATTTGCAAAAACGGTTTTGAATCCTGCATTTTCGAAACCCATACGAATACCACCTACGCCGGCAAATAGATCGATAGTTTTGAATCCATGTTTCGTTTTCTTTTGTTCTATTTCTTTCGGCTCATTGTTTGGATTACTGATTATTTGAACAACTACACCTCGAACTTCAACATCAGTCCTAAATAAAGGCTTCATGTTTGGATTTCTAGGTTCAAGTCTGTATCTATCTTTCTCTGTATAAAGTCTTTTCAGTGTTGCTTCGTTGTCATCAATAATTGCCACAATAGTTTGCCCGTTTTCTGCAACAGTCTGGTGTTTTATAACAACAACATCGCCATCAAAAATCCCATCCTTAACCATAGAGTCTCCAACAACACGAAGTGCGTAATAACCCTCAGCTGTTCTGATTTGTGGATTTATTACAGAAATGGAGCCATCCCTTTCTTCAATCGCAGGGAGTGGATAACCGGCTTTGATACTTCCGAGTATTGGAATTTCAATTACAGATTTAATTTCTTTTCTTGGAGCCAAACCTCTAGCAGAATTTTCAGACTTAGAAAGATACCCTTTTGCTTTTAGGGAGTCGATATGTTCGTGAATAGTGGAAACTGCCTTGAGTTTTAGCTTCTTTCTTATTTCCTCGATGGTCGGAGCTATCCCATTTTCAGCAAGATAGATGTTTATGAAGTCAAAAACTTTTTTTTGTTTTTTTGTGAGGTTTGACATATTGCTTTTAAAATCCATTTACGCTACAATTCTAGTATAACCGAACAGAAGCCGAAAGACAAAGCGAGGTTATCCACACAATGGAAGCAAAACTAAAACATCTTGAATTTATACAAACGACTATCAATAGAATGGCTAATAATTCCTTTCTTTTGAAAGGATGGGCGATAACAGTCATTGGTGGCCTACTCGCTTTTAGATTTAAGGATTTGGATTGCCGGTATATTTTCGTGTCACTCTTCGTTCTATTTTTCTTTTGGATACTTGATGGATATTATCTACATCAAGAAAAACTATTTCGCGAACTCTACGAACGCACAGCAAAGAAAAAGGATAGTGAGATTGATTTTTTAATGAAAACAGAAAAATGTGAAAAAGATGAAGATTGGTTTGATTGTGTTCTTTCGCCAACACTACGAGTGTTTTACGGGGGATTGTTATTGGTTCACATAATTATTATTTTAATTCTTTAAATATATGGCAAGAAAAACATTCTTTAGTTTCTATTACGCGCCAGATTGCTGGAGAGCTTCACAAGTAAAAAATAGTTGGGTCACTCAAGAAGATCGTGAGGCTGCAGGTTTCTTTAATTCCGTAGAATGGGAGGAGGTTAAGAAAAAACAAGATTCTGAAATTGAAAAGTGGATTGATAAGCAGTTGGAAGGAACATCAGTGACGGTAGTACTGATAGGAACAAATATTGCGGGGAGAAAATGGATTAATTACGAAATAACTAGTAGTCACAAGAGAGGAAATGGTTTGCTAGGAATTTATATTCACAATAAAAAGAATAGTAAAGGTTTAACAAGTACGAAAGGAAGAAATCCATTTGAAGACTGGTCAATCACAAGGAATGGTCAAAAAATCTTGCTTTCAAATTTATATCCGACATACGACTGGGTAATTAATGACGGCTATACAAATATGGGTAAGTGGATTGAAGACGTGGCTAAAAAAGCTGGTAGGTAATTTCCGTGGAGCCCGCTTCACAGGTTCAACAAGTAAGTGCA
>CAIUOX010000012.1 GCA_903900935.1 uncultured bacterium | reverse complement strand
TTATAAAAAAGGTTACTAAAATAAAACCAAAAGCTAAAAAGGTTGTAAAAAAGGTAATTAGCAAGAAAATTGTTAAACCTACAAAAAAAATTGTTGCAAAGAAAAAGGCCGTTTCTAGGGTTGTTAAAAAAACCAATAAAGTAAAAAAAACAGCTAATACTTCTACAAAAAAAGTAAAAGTATCATCATCTACCAAGTCTTCATCAATGGAGAAAAAAATATTTGATCTTGAGGAAAAATCAAATCTTATTATTGAAAAGGGCAAAAAGAGGGGATTTATTACATATGATGAGATTATTAAAATATTTCCTGATATAGAAAATAATATTCTTTTTTTAGATGAGCTATATGAAAAATTATCAGTAGCCGGAGTAGATGTTTTAGAAGGAGGTAACTTACTTGATGTTGATAGTAGTACAGATAAGCTAGTTTTGAAATATAGTAAAGATGCACAGACTTATGATTCTATACAGATGTATTTGAAGGAAATTGGCCAATATCCGCTCATCAATGCTGGACAAGAAAAAGACCTAGCAAAACGTATTCTTGCTGGGGATATGGAAGCAAAAAATCTTCTTGCAAAAGCCAATCTCCGTCTCGTTGTTTCTATTGCAAAGAAATATGTTGGTCGCAGTCCAGACCTCACTCTTCTTGACCTTATTCAAGAGGGAAACCTCGGTCTTTTCCGTGCAGTTGATAAATTTGACTGGACAAAAGGATTCAAATTTTCAACATATGCTACCTGGTGGATTAGACAAGCTATTACTCGCGCATTGGCCGATCAATCACGTACGATTCGCGTGCCCGTGCATATGGTGGAGACTATAGCAAAATACAAGCAAGTTGTTCGACGTTTGACCAATGATCTTGGTCGCGAACCTCTTCCTGATGAGATAGCAACTGAGATGGGCATGGACGTTTACAAGATATATCAGATAGAAAAGATAGAACAGGATGTACTCTCTCTTGAAAATCCAGTTGGTGATGATGATGATGGTAAGTCTACTCTCGGTGATTTTATCGCTGATGATAAGATTCTTTCACCAGAACAAGAATCATCTCGTCGTATTTTGCGTGATCAGGTCAATCTTATTTTGAATGATCTGTCTGAAAAAGAGCGCAGGATTCTCGAGATGCGCCATGGTCTGAATGATGGCATCACTCATACACTTGAAGAAGTTGGTAAGGAATTTGGTGTTACTCGTGAACGTATTCGTCAGATTGAAGCCAAGGCCCATGAGAAAATTCGCCAGCATGATAATATAAATAGACTAAAGAATTATTAGAAAATAGATTTAAGATTGGAAAAATAAAGAAAGAAACACCGCCAATCCTGCAGAGGATTGGCGGTTTGTTTTTCTCAAAATTAGCCAGATTACTTGAGCCAGAATTGCTCTTTTCTTTGGAGATTGTATCGCTCGCTGTTCCAGCGAACTCCCCAGATGGCATGATGTGGTTTGTGCGGGCAACAGATGGAGACCACGCCAAACTGCTTTACCGTCATTGCGACTCCGATACCCCAACCAGCCGGCACAAATACCTGTGTCTGTGGGTACGGGGACATTGTACAACCGTCGATGTCTCCTTCGTGGAGTATAAGTGAAACCATCGTACCGATTGTGTCTCTAGTGATCCAGGTGAATAACCCTTCTGGACGAAATGACCACATCTCCAGTGGCACCTTTCTAATCGGGTGTCCACCTTGGGATGAAATTATCCCATTTATGCATGTGCGCAATTCGCGCACATTATGCCACCCCCACTGGCCGGTGCCAGGGATGGAATAAATTGCCGGGAGTTGAGCGAATACAATTGTCTCTTTTATTTTTGTTGCTATTTCTATTTTCATTTTTCCTTTATGCCTACTGGCATTGTTTAAGGATTTTTTCGTTGCAATAGCTCGAAGAGTTGCCTCAAACAAAGACTATTTCAAACAACGAATTCAGGATGTATTATAGCACTTATTTTTATAAAGTCAACTATAAATGCCCGAGGTTTCACCTCGTCAAACGAGGTGAAACCTCGGGCACTCGTGCGGACCTGCTATAATAGCCCCATGTCTACCAATGTATTTACCGAATCATATACTCATCTCAATAAAGCCCAAAAAGAGGCAGTAGATTCTATTGAAGGTCCCGTAATGGTTATTGCTGGTCCAGGTACTGGGAAGACAACTATTCTAACGCTTCGTATAGCGAATATATTGAAACAGACTGATACACCAGCAAATGGAATTCTTGCTATCACTTATACTGATGCTGGAGTCAAAGCTATGCGTACCAAGTTGCAGAGTATTATTGGTGATCGTGCACATGATGTTGGTATTTTTACATTTCATGCATTCGCACAAATGATCATCAATCAGCACCCTGATCACTTCATACATATTAGTGATATGAAGCTGATGACTGATATTGAACAAGAATCATTAATTCGCTCGATTATTGCAGACCCACATTTTTCAGATATACGTCCAGCAGGAAAGCCTGATGCATATATTACTGGCATTATGCGAAGCATTGATGATGCAAAGCATGAAGCTTTGACACCAGATATGGTGCGTGACCATTCGACGAGTGAGATTCTTCGGATTACACGCGATGAATCCTATATTTCAACTCGTGGTGCCACCAAGGGCCAGCTCAAAGCGGATGCAAAAGATATGATAGAAAAATGTGAACGCACAAAGTTATTCGCAGAAGTATATGAGATATATGAAACAAAGAAGCGCGAGGTGAATAAAATGGACTTCAACGATCTTATTTTTGAACTTTTATTCGCATTGCGTAATGATGAATTGCTACTCCGACTCATTCAAGAACAATATCTATATATACACGTGGACGAACATCAGGATACCAATGATGCACAAAATTTTATAATTGGGCTTATTGCAGAATTTTTCGAGACACCAAATATATTTATTGTTGGAGATGAAAAGCAGGCTATATACCGATTCCAAGGGGCTTCTGTTGAAAATTTCCTAAGGCTTCAGAAACATTGGCCGATGATGAAGCTTATATCACTTGATACGAATTATCGTTCACACAAGGGAATTCTTGAAGCCAGCTTTGCAATGATTGAGCATAACTATGAAGATAATAAATCTAATGGAGATTCTGCTGAATTACATGCTGACTTACGCATTCGTTTGAAAAGTGGTCGAGTTGAATCTTCCAAATCTATGAAAGCTGTTACCGTAGTCACTGGTGAAAATACTACTGCAAGCGAGCTCAAACTTATTCAAGAACTAGAAACTCTTTCCAAGAATGATCCACAAGCTTCTATTGCTATCATTGTTCGAAGAAATCGTGACCTAGACAGAGTGATTCGATTGCTAGAGTCGCATGCAATTCCAGTCTCATCAGAGAGAAGCATTGATATTTTTAGTCATCCAGTAGGTAGAACATTTTTTGATCTGATTGAATATCTTGCTGATCCATCTCATATTGATGCATTAGCAAAAACAGTTGTTTCTGGAATGTGGAGACTTTCATTTGAAAAGAGAATTGAAATCATCAAATCTTTGAAGAGTGGACAAGATATATTGGAACAATCGATTCCACAGCTTATCCATATACGCAGAAAGATATTGAATGACAGTGTAGTTGGCTTTCTTATTCATGCTGCCAAGGAGTCAGACTTTATCTCTTTGATATCAAAAGATCCAGCATATGTATATGTGTGGCGTGGCATTATTTCTCTAGCAGAATCATTGGCTCGAGAAAATGATATACATGATCCACTAGAATTAATCAAGGCTATGCTTGCGTATAGAACTTCAGCTGAATCACGGATCGTCAAAGTTACTGTTGGGGCGCCTGACGTGCCAATCAAAGCCATGACTGCTCATGGTAGCAAAGGTCTTGAATTTGATTATGTATTTATTCCGTATGTTACCGAAGAATCATGGGTCGGTAAGCCAAGAGGATCATCATTTGTTTTACCAAAGAAACAAACTACTGATAGCGATATTCATGATATTAGACGATTGTTTTATGTAGCTCTTACTCGCGCACGAAAGCAAGTGATAGTGCTTACTGCACTAGAAGAATCAGATGGAAAAACACTCACACCACTACGCTTTATTGATGAATTAGATGCAGATTACATTATTCACACTGCGGTTCCACGTATTGGTATTGAAGAAGTCTATAATACCGAACAGCACAAGCCAAAAACTAATAATACAAATATACAGAATACTGATATAGCATTGCTTGATGTCATCAAGCAGGTGCTCATTAAAAAAGGATTGTCAGTAACAGCACTTAGTTACTTTATTGAATGTCCAAATAGATTTATATATAACAGTATATTGAAGCTACCACAGGCCCCATCAGTTTCTGCAGAGAAAGGAACAGCAATGCATGAAGCGATTTCTCGAGTATGGAAATCAAAATCTCGTACCAAGCAGGATATTGAGATGATTTTGAGGGCTGTGATTGTTGAATTTTTTGCGAAGTCATTCTTGCTTATCTCTGAAAAGAAATCTGCACAAAAAGAGCTATTGGAAACAGTGTCGGATGTGGCTCGAGAGCTTGAAAAGCACTTTGCGATAGGTGGTGCAGTGTTCACGGAAATCTGGGTAGAGCATGAATTCCAAGCAATACACAATAAGCAATCTATCCACATACCGATTCATGGCAAACTTGATGCGCTTATTGATACAGGAATAGGGGCATTGGTATTCGATTATAAGACGAAGCAAGTAATGTCTGTGAATGCAATAAAGGGGCTCACCAAGTCAGGTGATGGAAGTTATTTTCGACAGCTTATTTTTTATAAGATGCTAGTTGGAGGTGATATACGATGGAAAACAAGGAAAGTATCTCCAGCATTGGTATTTGTTTCTCCTGACGATAAAGGACGATGCCCAACTATTGCCATTGATATTGCAAATACTGATATCACACGAGTTTATGATGAGATTAATTTGCTTATTGAGACCGTATGGAGTGGAGCTATTCTTAAAGCAAAATGCACTGATGAAAAATGCGAATGGTGCGGAATGAGGAATCTATAATCAACAAGGCCCACCATTGTCATAGTTATTTCGTATCTATTTTGTAGTGGCGGCCTTTTGATCAATGAGGATTGCATCAATCAGACCTTTGACAATAGCTTCTGGCATTGCACCACCCATTGAGACTATCTTTTTATTATCGCTCAGGAATAATAGCTCTTCTGATAGGCGATATTGAACTAGTGTAGTTGAGATGAATTTTTCAACAAATACTCCTGCAGGCTTGTCGAGTACGAGGAAGTTTGAAGGCGTGCCATTTACTCCTGCATTTACTCCGTCTAGGAAGTTTGCTTCAATGGTATCCTTAAAACGATTGCTTGCTATGCAGTCATTGAATGCGACGGTGTCAATATTGATGCTTTTTGCGATTTTGAGGATCTCTTTTTGATCGTCCTCTCTCGATCTTCCTATACCATCGAGAGGAAGTGACTCGTACCATGCTTTTTCAAATTCCCAGAATTTTGCATTTCCACCAAGTGAACCTGCACATTCAAACGCTTCTGCCTGTTGGTCAGAATTTGGATGCAATATATTACCATTTGCATCAGGCCTATTTAGAGGATAATGACGATATACCCAAGCAACATCTCCTGTTGGACCATATTTTGTCATGATATTTTCCATTGTTAGATTGAAATTTTTGCAGTATGGACATGAAGGATCTGAAAATTCAACTATTTTGATTGGTGCCGCAGGATTGCCTAATATATGTTCACTAGTTTTGATCGGTGAAAGCGTGATTGTATTTTTTGTAGTTTGGGCAGGTTGTGCTATGGTTGGTTTTACGATCGGCTGTTTTGCCCAGATAATTGCGATTGCAACAATAGCTGCTGCTATGATAATAGCACCAGGAAGATTTACAAAAGGATTGTTTGGTTTTGGTTCCATAAATATATATTAATGTATAGTGCTGAAATTATAGCATGACTCAAAATATCTAATTCATCATGATGTCTATAGTGATATCGTATCTTCGCTAGAAATGATTTCTTCTCCAGTGGTCATATTTTTGACTCGTAGCTTGCCAGTTTTTACTTCTTCATCACCAATGCAGATAATCCGTGGAATGGATTTTTTGTCAGCATTTTTGATCTGATCACTAATTTTTTTCTTTGATAGGTCTATAACTACGCGGATTTTTTTTGAGCGGAGAGATTTGGCGAGCTCTAATGCATAAGGAGTATTTTGTTCTCCAATGACGATAATAGCAATATCAGCAGATGGATTTGATACGGGGAGTGAATTGTATGTTTCCATAAGATCGCGAGCAATAACATCGCCAGTGCCAAATCCTACTGCAGACACTTTCTCATTTCCGAATAGTGAAAGGAGATCATCGTAGCGACCACCACCAAAAACTGCACGGTGATTGATCGGATTTAAGTCAAATATTTCGAATACAATACCAGTATAATAGTCAAAACCGCGCATGAGTGTCTGGTCAAAACGAATATTGGTGATGCCGAGCTTCTCAAGTCCATCAATGACTGCGCGAATCTCTGCGAGTCCAGTATGTAGATCATAAGAGCCACTACTAGTTTCTTCTTTTGTCTGTGGAAGATTTGAGACAAAATCTTCAAAGTTCTTTGAATTGAGCAGAGTCAAGAATGACTGAGCATTGTTTCCAAGAATTTCATTTGCACCTATTTTGAATGCTTCTGTTTTGATCTTGTCTTTTTTGTCAATCAGTTTTGATAATTTATGAGCAGACTGTTCATTTAAGCTATATATATCGCGTGTAATATAATCCATGATTTTGCGGTTGTTGAGGCGCACTTCAAAATCTGTGTCTTTGAGTCCATAAGCGCGCATGATGTCACAAGCTATATTGATAGTCTCAATTTCGGCATTTGTTGATTCGACGCCAAATATATCAACGTTCAATTGCCAGTGCTCACGAACACGACCACGCTGTGGTTGTTCATAGCGGAATAGATTTGGTATTGAATACCAACGAAGAGGAAAGACAAGCTCACGCTTTTTGGCAGCTACCATACGCGCAAGGGTTGGGGTCATTTCTGGACGAAGTGTTACTTCGCGGTCTCCACGGTCGGTGAATGTATATGTTTGTTCATTGACTATTTCTTCGCCTGACTTTGCACGGTATAGCTCGGATGGTTCTAGAACAGAGGCGCTGTATTCTTCATAGCCATATGTCTCTACAGTTGTGCGCCAGATATCAAATATCTTTTTTTCAATTGCCATTTCTTTTGGGAAAAAATCACGTACGCCTTTGTAGGCATCAGTAGAGAGTTTTTTTGATTTGTTTGACATATGGTACATTGTATCCAATATATGATTGGTAAACAAGAAAAAGTAATTATTATAAAAAAACTTGGCGAAACACCACTTGAAGCTATTGAGCGTTTTCGTGCTACTAGATCCGATCTGAAGAATATACCCATGACGTATGCTGGTAGACTGGATCCATTGGCTGAAGGGGAATTGCTTGTATTGATTGGTGATGAATGCAAACATAAAGAAAAATATCTTGCTCTAGACAAAGAATATGAAGTTGAGATTGTATTTGGGATTTCTACGGATACATATGATGCTCTTGGTTTGGTTACAGATGTACGATGTCATACATCTGGATTATTAAATATTGATTTTTCAAAGTATATTGGACGATTTTCACAAGAATACCCAGCCTATTCATCAAAAACAGTCAGAGGTGTTCATCTACATGAACTTGCACGCAAGAATAAATTACCAGAAGAAATGCCAATAAAAGAAGTTGAAATATATTCGATTATTATTGATCAAGGTTTACCATCATTTATATATAGTCAAGAATTAAAAACACGAATTTTGAACAATATTAGTTTGGTTAAAGGAGATTTTCGTCAGAATGAGATCAAAAAAAAGTGGGAAGAACTATTTTTAAGGCATAATCTTTTAGAGACCAATAAGATGTGGCCGAGAATGATTATCAGAGTAATGTGTTCAAGTGGAACATATATGCGTTCACTCATACATTCTTTGGGACAAGATACAAAAATAGGCGCATTTGCGCTTGGTATCAAGAGAGTCAAGATATATGGTGTTTAATTATAACTAGATATTTTTGTAGGAAATACCAAAAGTGGATATCAGCCCTTTCTTATACTCTACAACAACGATATAATTGGTTTATTATTAGACAATCAAATTGTATGGTCAAACATAAACATATTCTCTATGGTTACTTCACTCCTAGCAGTATTCCTCCTAGAATAATAACTTGGTTAATTGAAAGAGGATTTGTCAAAAAAGAATGGCAAGCGATACTACTTCTTTTTATCGTAATTGCAGGATGTATTATTCTTACTGTATATAATCTGCTATGCATGCAAGAGATATGGTCGTTTTTTGATAATATCTAAATATGTCTCATACTACCAACAAAGGCTTCACTCTCATAGAAATATTAGTTGTAGTATCAATCATTGCATCTATATCTTCAGTTGTATTGGTTGGTATCAAAGCAACACAAGCAAATGGTCGTGATTCTGCAAGAAATTCAAATTCACTTCAAGTACGCAATGCATTGGCACTGTATGAAACAGAGCATGGTGGAGTACCGTCTGGTGAAGGTGTAGATGGATGTGATCC
>CAIUOX010000011.1 GCA_903900935.1 uncultured bacterium | reverse complement strand
CGTAACGTCTGTGCCGGGAGGGAGAATCGAACTCCCATGGATTACTCCGCACGATTTTGAGTCGTGTGCGTCTACCAATTCCGCCATCCCGGCAACTGAATACTAGTCTACTAGAATTTTGGTTAAAATCAATCTTGTATTACAATTATGTCATGAATCAATTATCATATGAGAACAATGCAATCTTTTGGATCGAGCTTGAAAAAGTAGTCCCAAATCCATATCAGCCACGTCGTGAATTTGATCAAGATAGACTCAAGGATCTTTCGGAGTCTATACGGATGTATGGTGTGCTTCAGCCACTCGTTGTTACTCGCAAAGAAGTCTATCGCGAAGATGGTGGCATGAATGTAGAATACGAGCTCATCTCTGGTGAGCGTCGTTTGCGCGCTTCAAAATTGGCAGGTCTATTACAAGTACCTGTACTCATTCGCAGTGGCGAAGAAAATCCACAGCTCAAGCTTGAGATGGCTATTATTGAAAATCTCCAACGCGAAGATCTGAACCCAGTCGATCGTGCACGTTCATTTGAGAGATTGGCAAAGGAATTCAATCTCAAACAAGCCCAGATTGCTGATAAGGTCGGCAAGAGCCGTGAATATGTTTCAAATTCAATGCGTATTCTCGCTTTGCCAGATGATATGATCACTGCACTTGAAGAAGGAAAGATCTCTGAAGGTCATACACGTCCTTTACTCATGCTAACTAGCAGACCAGAAGAGCAAGTGGTCCTATTCAAGGAAATCATGGCCAATAGACTCACGGTGCGTGAAGCAGAGTCTATGTCTCGTCGCGTAGCTACTGAGCGCATCCGCAACAAAGGCAAGTACCTCGATCCTGCCATTATGGAGATGGAGCGCAATTTTACTGAATCACTCGGTACTCGTGTGCGTATTGAAAAAAACAAAGAAGGTGGCACTGTTACGATAGATTTCTTCAGTCCAGATGATTTGAGGGTATTATTAGAAAAGATTCATGCAAGTAAAAATAGTGCTAGCAAAGTGGTTATTTCTACTGTGTCTACACAAGAAGTAATTCAAGGTCAGACCTCGACAAGCGCGATTGATGATAGGGGAACTGCCGAGATCAAAAAAGATGAAAATGAGGATTTGTATTCATTGAAGAATTTTAGTATATAATTATTTTTTATATATAAAAACAGCGTCACCATAGGGCAACGCTGTTGATCGTTTTGATCATCACTCCTTTTCAATTTCTGCAATTCCTGGAAGAAACGGTGTTGCTATTGCAGTAAATATAAGGACAGTGCCACATATCAAAAGAACTGAAGGACAACCGGCGTGCTTTGCGAGCCAGCCGGCACAAACTGAGCTAACCATCATTCCTCCATAGAAGAACATGAAGGTAAAGCCGAGTACGATTCCAGTCATTTCTTTTTTCACGATATGCATGATTGCTGCACGAGATGGTAAGAAGCTTGCCATGAATCCAAAACCACAAATGGCGAGCATGATAGCAGCTACGTGGATGTTCGTCGTACACGCGCAAGCTATTTGGCCCAAACCAAGCAGAAGGCATCCGCCAATGACAAATTGTTTTGGTCGCGATTCACTGAATAAGATCGCAATAATTGAACCGACGAGTGACCCTATTCCTGAGCAGGTTGCGAGGTAGCTGTATTCTTTTGGTCCACCATGGAACATCGCTTGTGTAATGATGGACAAGATGACGTTGTAGTCGAAACCAAAGACAGTTATGAATGAGGCGAGCACAATAGATATACGAATACCTGGCTCAGAGAACGTGTAGCGTCCTCCTGCCAGTATGGATTGCCATGTTTCACCGAAGTTGAATGGGCGTAGCTTTCGTACTTCATGGTGATCAAAGTTCATTTTTCTTAAACCGATGATGAGCACCAAGAATGAGATCGCATTTAGCATGAATGAATTGCCGTAACCGATCCAAATGATGAGGTATCCAGATATTCCGTTACCAACTAGCATCGCAAAGGTATAGAGTGAACCAAAAAATATCGCTCCTGACCGATGATTGTACTTGTTGACGACGGCATCTTTGACTATGGCATTCCTGCCGATACCATCCAAAGCATTTGTGAACCCACCAAATAGAGCAATGGCCATGATGGCTGATATAGACATGTGATGCACATCCATAAATGCCAAGTAGGCTA
Source organism: uncultured bacterium (assembly GCA_903900935.1). Lineage (GTDB taxonomy): Bacteria > Patescibacteriota > Minisyncoccia > Phycocordibacterales > PALSA-1337 > C7867-002. The sequence continues at coordinate 44,729 of CAIUOX010000011.1, read as the reverse complement.
GAGCTGCTCCTTGGATAACACCAAATGAAGCCGTGATCTGCAAGATCTTTCGCTTGTCATAGCGATCGAGGATTACTCCAGCGAATATGCCGAGAAATGTTCCAGGAAGCACATTGAGCGCCCAGACAAAGCCAACGTAAGGTGGAGCTTTCGTAATACCGAGAAGATCCACTAGCAGTAATGACAGTAGTGAAGAACGCAACATTAGTCCGGTAAGGGATATCAGCTGTGTTCCAAGATACCACTGCATATTTCTTTCCTCAAGTAAATGGACTTTCCGAGCCTGCATAACAAAAACCGTAGGTAATATGGTCGTTTCACTCATAATTCAAAGTAGCCGTAATGTTCAATTTACAAATAACACTAAACCTATTTAACAACAAAATTATTAAAATTGCAAGTTTTTGAATTATTTATCAATTTTCTTTTTGAATCCTCGGGGCTTTTTTTCTATAGCCAATAATTCTAGGCCTCGTGCAAGTGATATTTCGTAGACATCATCAGGAGCTTTGATTGAACGATAATTCCCATCATGAGCAATATAAAGACCAAAGCGACCATTGGAAGCAACAACATCTTTTCCAGATACTGGGTGAATTCCGAGTGTGCGAGGAAGGCTCAAATATTTTAGGGCATCAGCGACAGTAACTTTTGAAGGATCCATGGTGCGAGGTATTGAAGCCATGCGAGGTTTTGGTGTGATTGGATCTTCTGGGGCTATTTCTGCTGGAATATGATTTGGTGTACCAGAATCCTCTAAACCAAGTGCTTTCTCGGCTTTTTCAGTTTTCTTTCCATGCCTGTCAGAAGGTAGGTCTTTTTTGCTTTTAAGTTTTTTGGCTTTCTTGATCTTTGGAGGTTTTACACCTAGTTGGACATATGGGCCAAATCTGCCATTTAATACGAAAATAGGAAGTTGAGTTGCAGGATCAATGCCAATAGGTTCATCTTTCTTGAATTCAGTGCCATCGAGTGTGAGTGCACCGTCGCAGTCAGGATATTTTGAACATGATAGGAATTTGCCATTTCTACCAAGCTTGATTTCCATCGGTGTTGTTCCACACTTTGGACATATGAATTTTGGATCTGCTGCACCAAGGTTGGTTGCTTTGGCGAGCTTGTCTTTTGATAGGACTTCTTGGTGGAATGGCCAGTAGAAATCAGTGAGTGTTTTTACATAAGTGCGTTCGCCATTTGCTATTTCATCAAGCTCATTTTCCATCTCTGCAGTGAATGTATCACTAATATAAGTAGGGAAGTATTCTTCCAAGAATGATGAAACAACCTCACCTGTATCAGTTGGTTTGAGTGAACGACCTTCTTTCTCTACATAGCCACGATCTTCGATAGTTCTACATATAGATGCATAAGTAGAAGGGCGACCGATGCCTCGCTTTTCGAGTTCTTTGATGAGTCCAGCTTCGGTATAGCGTCCAGGTGGCTGAGTCTGCTTTTCTTGTGAATCGATAGAAATGAGAGTGAGAGATTCATTGGGGGCACATGCAGGCAGGGTAACTTCTTCGCCAACTGAATCAGGGTCAGCTTTGAGCCAACCGTCAAAAAGGATACGTGAACCGGTTGCGGTGAAATCAGGAATACTTACACCGTGCCCTTTTGATGAGAATGATGTCTCTTTGTGCTTCGCAGTCGAGACATCATTCTCGTCTGCAGACACAGCTGACGAATTTTTGATATTTGCGACAATCTTCGTCTTTGCCATCTTGGCATCGGTCATCTGTGAAGCGACAGTACGTTGCCAAATCAAACGGTAGAGCTTCTTCTGTTCATCGTTGGCACCAACTGCTTCTTTGCTAAAATTGGTTGGACGGATTGCTTCGTGAGCTTCCTGGGCATTTTTACTCTTTGTAGCGAATGTTCTAACGTTTATATACTGTGGTCCGTAATTTTTGGTTACGACTGTAATAATCTGCGCTACAGCTTGGGCGCCAAGGTTGGTTGAATCAGTACGCATATAGGTGATATGTCCTGATTCATAAAGCTTCTGTGCTATACCCATGGTGCGTGATGGCGAGAATCCAAGGCGTGAGCTCGCAGCTTGTTGTAGTGTTGATGTTATGAAAGGTGCTTTTGATGAACGTTTTTGTTCTGATTCTTCTATATCAACAATATGCCATGGATTGTTACGAGCAATATCAAGAATAGAATCTATCGTTGTCTTGTGTCGTGGTTCTTCTACACATGTAAGAGTAAGTTTGTCACCTTTTTTTGTTTTCCATTCGCCACTCAAGACCCAATAGGTTTCAGGAATGAATGCTTTGATCTCACGTTCACGTTCAACGATGATGCGTAATGCTGGAGATTGGACACGGCCAGCTGAAAGACCATAACGGACTTTTTTCCAGATAAGACCAGAAAGTTCGTAACCAACTAGTCGATCGAGCACACGACGTGCTTCTTGTGCTTGGCGGAGGTTCTGATCAATTTCACGAGGATTTTTGAGTGCTTCTTGTACGGCTTCTTTGGTGATTTCGTGGAAGCTGATGCGATGCATCTTTTTTATGACACCTTTACCAATGCGGTCTTTGAGTACTTCAGATATATGCCACGCTATAGCTTCTCCTTCACGGTCTGGGTCTGTTGCAAGAAGTATTTCATCAACTTTTCTTGATTGTTCTGCAATATCAGTGAGTACATCTTCTTTTTTTGCAACGACTTCATAGTGGGGCGTGAATCCATCTCCAATATCTATGGCCTTTTTGCTTGATTTTGGAAGATCGCGAACGTGCCCAATAGAAGCACGAACAATAAAACCCTCACCAAGATATTTGGTGATAGTCTTTGATTTTGAAGGAGATTCTACAATAACAAGTTTCATTAGCGGTAAGTATTACACGGAGTAAAGGTAAAGGTCAAAAGCGACACTTTATAATCTGAATGATTTTAACTATTTTTTATACAATATAATCCACCTCTTTCTTCTACGATTCCTTTGATTTCGAGTTCTGATATTGACATATTGAATGCTGATGAAGTGAGTTGCAGTAAGTTTATTATATTTGACCCTGTGTGAGGTGATGATTTGAGTAATGCAAGAATATTTGTTTCTTGTTCAGACAATGATAGTTCAGCTAGACTAAGTAGAGATTGTTGATTACTTTCTTTTGCAACCGCAAATCCAAGCGCCTCAAGAATATCCTTTGATGAAGTTACTGGAATTGCTCCACGTTCGATCAACATATGTGGCCCATATGAAAGATCAGAAAATATTGAACCAGGAACAGCGAGTATATCTCTATTGAATTCTGCCGCATATTCTGCTGTAAGAAGAGTGCCCGAGCCTTTTCGTGCTTCTATTATAAGTGTAGCGTGAGATATTCCTGCCATAAGGCGATTTCTGAAAGGGAAGGTCCATACTGTGCTTTTTTGATGTCTCTCAAATGGTGATATGAGTGCTCCTCCAGATTCAACAATTTTTAATGCGAGTGATCTGTGTGATCCTGGGTATAGCACATCAAGAGCCAATCCTGATCCAGGAAATGCAATAGTCTTTATACTATATTTGAGTGCTATTTCATGAGCAATCGAATCAATACCGATTGCTAGTCCAGACACTATAACTATTGGATATCCTTGAAGTCCTTTGATAAGACGATTACATACTTCTTTACCATATGCACTATTTTCTCGAGATCCAATAATGCATAAGAATTTGTATTCAATATTAGGCAATAATCCAGAGACCTCTAATTTCTTTGGTAGTCTAGATATGTGTGGTAACAATCCAGGATATTGTTCAGGATTTATTGTATATATATTTGTTTTCATTGCATTTGATTAAAAAGTATATGTCACCCCGTCTCCAACTAATCTGAGTATTATTAGTTAATAATTCGAAACGCCATATTGTACCACATGGTGAATCAAATCCTGTTCAATTTTTTAGGAAATGATGATACTATAGAGTACATATATGCTTGATATTAAATTCATCAGAGAAAATAAAGAGATTATTGCTACTGCTGTACAAAAGAAGCACCTTGTATTCAATATAGATGAGCTCATAGCTCTCGACGACAAGCGTCGTGCTCTACTTTCTAGTGTAGAAGCTCGCCGAGCTATTCAAAATTCAGCAAGTGACAAGATTACGAAGTCAGCCACTCCAGAAGATCGTGCAGTACTTATTGCACAAATGAAGACAGTCAAGAATGAGCTTGAAAAAGAAGACGTTCTCCTAAAGAATGTTATGAAAGATTGGCAAAATCTCATGTTACGTGTACCAAATATACCTGATATGTCAGTTCCTGATGGTGAGAGTGATGCTGACAATAAAGAGGTAAAAATCTGGGGCGAAAAACCAAATTTTACTTTTGAACCAAAAGATCATATAGAGATTATGACATCATTAAATATGATTGATATTGAGCGTGGATCCAAAGTTCATGGTTTCAGAGGATATTTTCTTACAGGGGATGGAGTAAGACTTTGTTTTGCAATTTGGAATTATGCACTTGATTTCTTTGGCGAAAAAAATACCTCTGGTATTGTAGGCAAAGGATTTGTTCCTGTGATGCCACCAGTTATTGTTCGAAAGCTTACTATGTTAGGCACAGGATATCTTCCAGATGGCGAAGAAGACCTCTACAAGACCCAAGACGGTGATTATCTCGTAGGTACTGCTGAAGTTCCTCTTATGGGCATGCATGCTGATGAGACATTACTTTTTGAGCAACTCCCCAAGCGTTATCTCGGTTTTTCTCCATGTTATCGCCGCGAAGCTGGTGCACATAGCAAAGACGTCAAAGGCTTGATTCGCGTTCATGAATTTTATAAGTTTGAGCAACTTATTCTCTGTGAGGCAAATCATGAAACCTCAGTCAAGTATCATGAAGAGGTCAATCGCAATACTGAAGAATTCATAGAATCATTGGGTATTCCATATCACACAGTGATCAATTGTGGAGCTGATCTTGGTTTGGGTCAAGTCAAGAAATATGATATTGAGCTTTGGGTTCCAAAAGAAAAGAAATATCGCGAGATATCGTCAGCTTCGTATTTTCATGATTTTCAATGTCGTCGTCTCAATATTCGCTATCGTGATGCTGAGGGTACTCTTCGTTATGCACACTCTCTCAATTCAACGGCTATTCCAACACCACGTATTTTAGTGTCTCTCATTGAAAATTATCAACAAGCAGATGGAACCATCAAAGTTCCTCAAGTATTACGTAAGTATTTTGGACAAGATGTGATTGGTGGTAACAAATAGAACATACATACGTCTATTCTTCTATTGTTCGTACTTTCTTATATTCATGGATATATCTCGACGCCCAAAATTCTCTCATCAATCAAAATCATTTGTGCACACTCGTCGTACTCGACTTTTTATGACATGTGGAGTAGTTATTTTATTGATTGGTAGTTTATTGTTTGGTGTATTCAAGATAGTAGGTTTACAAAAGTTCCATATTGATACTGTTCAGATATTTGGTGTAGACCAAGACATCATTCCTTTGCTAGATAAGACGGCTGAGCAAGCTCTAGAAGGATCATATATGGGCTTGTTTCCGCGTAGAAGTTCGCTCATATATCCTATGGGCCAATTGATATCAAATATACAGTCTGCTTCGCCACGCATCGCACATGTCAATGTTCGCCGAGACGGCTGGCATAGTCTTATTATATCGGTGAGTCAAAAAACTCCTTCGGCGCTTATTTGTGCAACATTGCCAGATTGGAATGGTAATACCCTTAGCATGGAGTCTTCTGATAGTTGTTATTTTGCTGATGAGACTGGATATATGTTCGAGCAATCTCCTTCTTTTTCTGGACATGTGTACAATCGGTATTATGCTCCTGACATTCTTGGCACAACAACATCTATGAATATTAATATCGGCTCTATGGCCACATCAACAAATGAATTTGTATTATTACAACATTTTTATACAGCAGTTAAGGCATCTGGTATAAATGTTCAAGCACTTTTGATCAAGCCTGGTGGAGAATATGAATTGTATGTAGATCAGAAAGTTTCAACAAATATTGGTAGTACATCACCTGACGATATTCTTGTTATATATTTCAATAATACTCGTTCTTTTGATATTCAACTTAGCAATCTTGTCTCATTTTGGGAGCGTATGACTGCAGATGCTACTACAGGAAAAGGTCCAGCATCAAGATTTGAATATATTGATATACGCTATGGATCAAATGTATTTTATCGACTGATCAAATGATATGAAAAATCTTTTATCTATAACGTGTTGGGGTATTGGCGCTGTATTGTTCGGTGTCGCATGTGCATATGTTGCTTCGCATACATGGTATGTAGTTAGACCATATATTATACATAGCACATCAGATACTTTAGCTGAAGTCAAAACTGCTTTTACTAGTATAGATGATGACACATCTATTTCTGGATTTACTCGTACTATTCGCTATACCGCTTTGGAAGAAGAAGATATTATTGATTCTGCTGCGCAGGCATTGCCTCAAGGGGCAGACGGCAAGATTACAGCAGTAGCATATATAGTAAAAGATCTTTCAACAAATACGATTGTTGCGCAATACAATATAGACAAGATCGTACCGATTGCTTCAATCACTAAACTTGTGACTGCAATTGTCGCGCGAAAGCTCATCAGTCCAAACGCTCATATTATTCTTAGTCGCGATATACTCGCTACATATGGCAATACAGCAAGTTTCAAAGTTGGTGAGACATTCACTGCCGAAAACCTACTTTATCCACTGCTTATGGTTTCATCAAATGATACTGCAGAAGCATATGCACAATTTTATGGCAGACAAAAATTTATCAAAGCGATGAATGATTTTGTCCAATCAATCGGTGCATATAGAACTTCATTCAAAGACCCTTCAGGATTAGATGGACAAAATGTCTCTACTGCAAATGATCTGGTTATTATCCTTGAATGGATACGTGCCAATGATCCTGGGATTATTGGTATTACTCAACTCAAATCAAAGGTACTTCGTGCGCATACATTTGTGAATCCAACGCATTTCTTGAGCTGGTCAAATTATCTTGGTGGGAAAAATGGCTATACAATAGAAGCAAATAGAACAGCTATTCAATTATTTGCATTGGGAAGAAATAAGGATGTCTATGCAGTCGTTATATTGGGAAGTGGAGCTCGTGATCCTGATATGATCAAACTATTGGAGAAAGTTAAATAAGATTTCCTCATGAATTGATTGATCATAAAAATATACACAACATATATAGTTTCAGCGAACGCTGTCTGGCCGTGCTCGGCCAGCAACTCATTCTCAGTCGTCTCCACTCCTTCCGAAAGTCGCTTCAACTATATATGTTGTGTATATTTTTACTTTACATCAACTTCATGATACATTCGGATATGCATGCTAAACAGAAAATCAACAAAGAAAGCTGTAAAAAATCTCTCAAATACATTCTGGCAATCTCTTCCACGGCCATTTTTTGTGCTTGCTCCTATGGCAAATGTAACTGATTCAGTTTTTCGCAAGCTATTCACTATATATGGCAAGCCAGATGTTATATGGACAGAATTTGTCTCTGCTGATGGACTTATTTCTCCAGGCAGAAAAAAACTGTTACACGATCTTGTATTTTCAGAGAAGGAACGTCCTGTGATAGCTCAGCTATTCACTGGTCATCCTATAGCAATGAAGGAAGCTTCTGCTTTGGTAGCCAAGCTTGGTTTTGATGGTATTGATATCAATATGGGATGCCCTGATCGTTCAGTTGAGAAGCAGGGTGGTGGAGCGGCGAGCATGAAAGATCCAGAGAATGCTTTGAATGTACTTGAAGCCGCGCGTACTGGCGCTATTTCAATTCCTGTTTCTGTGAAGACGCGTATTGGATACAATAAAGTTGATCTCGTATGGATTGAATTATTACTTGCGCAGAAACTTCCTGCACTGACGGTTCATTTAAGAACTAGAAAAGAGATGTCAGATGTTCCTGCACACTGGGACCTGATGCCTCTTATAGTTGCATTGCGTAATAAGATAAGTCCACAGACTCTTATTATTGGAAATGGTGATGTTGTTTCTCTTGAAGATGCCAATGAAAAAGCTATGAAATATGGATGTGATGGGGTAATGATAGGTAGGGGTGTTTTTGGTAAGCCATGGTTTTTTGAAGGATTGAAACAGATTCGTTCCAAGAAGGCATATTCTACCAAATCAAAGACTCCAGAATTTCGACTAAAAGTCCTTCTTGAACATGCCAAACTTTTTGATAAGACATTTCGCAATATAAAAAATTTTGATGTCATGAAGAAACATTTCAAAACATATATTTCAGGTTGGCCTGCATGTAAAGGAATGGACAGCGCCAAAGAATTACGCATACATATTATGAAAATGAACAATATCAAAGAAGTCTCGTCTGCAGTCAAGATGTATTTGAAGAAAGGGTAATAACCTTGTAAACTGTATCCATGACAGTACTATACCGCACATACCGACCATCTTCGTGGAATGATGTCGTCGGACAAGAATCAATCGTTGATGTTCTCAAAGAAACCATCAAATTCAAGCGTATATCCCATGCATATCTTTTTTCTGGAAGCCGTGGAACTGGCAAGACAAGCGTGGCTCGTATTCTTGCAAAATCTCTTGGTACCACAGATGAAGATATATATGAGATTGATGCAGCGTCCAATCGTGGCATTGATGATATTCGTGAATTGCGTGAGCATGTTTCAGTATCTCCATTTTCTTCTATTTACAAAGTTTATATCATTGATGAGGTCCATATGCTATCCAAGGATGCGTGGAATGCACTCCTGAAGACCCTAGAAGAGCCACCAAAGCATGTAATCTTCATTCTAGCGACCACTGAGCTCAACAAAGTTCCAGACACCATCGTTTCTCGATGCCAGACATTTTCATTCAAACGTCCTTCGCGTGAAGTAGTGCGAGCCCATATATCTGTTATCGCAAAAAAAGAAGGGTATACACTCGATGTTGATGGAGCTGATCTGATCGCATTACTTGGTGATGGATCATTCCGCGATGCTCTCGGTATGCTTGAGAAGGTGATTTCGTCTTCTAAAGACAAAAAACTAAGCCGTAGTGAAGTTGAAGTTATTACTGGTGCGCCAAAGGCGATTCTTATCAATACATTCATTCAAAATGTCATAGCCAAGAATGCAGACGGATCTCTTGATGTTCTTGCTCGAGTAGAAAAAGCAGGTATTTCTATGACAGTGTTTTCTGCTCTAATGCTTGAGAAGATGCGTTTTATATTACTTCTTCAGCATTCTCCAAGCTCCAAGAAATATCTAATAGAGCGCGTGTCCAAAGATGATATGAATTATATTGAAGCAGAAGCAAGCAAAAAGGCTATTACACCAACAATTCTCATTGCTCTACTTGAAGCAGTTGGACAAATTTCTCGATCACAGATAGAGACATTACCTTTGGAATTGGCAGTAGTGAATATCTGTGCATAATTCACATAATATGGATTGGCATATATTAAAAACAAATGTACATGAATTTCTCAAGAAGCTTGAGCGTATTCATTGGTTTGCTGTTGGTGGTTTTCTTATTCTTGCGATTGCTATTGGATATGTTGCTTGGTATGGCTACAATCGCCTTCAAGATATTTCTAATCAAGTCACAATGCTTCAGGCCAACGTTGCCTCTACGACACAGTCTCTCAAAGACACTATTTCTCAAGCACAAAATAATTTAACAAATAATATTCGGAAAAATGTTGGTGATATTCAAGATAAGTTAGGAAATTATCAACAACAAGTTGGCACATTATCTGGAACATTGAATACATTACAAAAGTTGAGCAAAACAGATCCACAACTTTTGGAGAAATATTCAAAAATATTTTTCTTGAATGAAAATTATGCTCCAGCAGAATTGATTGCGATTCCTGATGATTACAAATATAGTAGTACCAAGTATCCTCAGATTAGTACACCGGTATGGATATACATGAAGCGTATGTTTGATGACGCTACAGTTGCTGGTATCAAGATATATGTTTTCTCTGGGTATAGGTCATTTAGTGAGCAGAGTGCGCTCAAAAGCCAATACAAAGTCATATACGGCATAGGTACCGCCAATTCATTCTCGGCTGATCAGGGTTATTCTGAACATCAGCTAGGTACTGCTATGGATTTTATCACTACAGGTCTTGGAGGTCAGCTTGATGGTTTTGATGGTACATCAGCATATACATGGCTTATTACAAATGCTTATAAATACGGTTTTATACTTTCTTATCCAAAGAACAATTCGTATTATGTTTTTGAGCCATGGCATTGGAGATTTGTTGGTGTAAAATTGGCAACTGATCTTCACAATGCAAATCAAAATTTCTATGACTGGGATCAGAGGACAATTGATAACTATTTGGTGAATCTATTTGATTAGTTGTGGATAATATTTTTTAATTAAGATGGATTAAAGCTACAGTTACTTCAATAAAAAGTAAAAATTAATTCAAGATTAAATTAAATAAATATCCAGTAAGCATGATACCGATTCCGACAATGCTAGTGAATATAAGAATAAGCTTAGTTTTCATTACCTTTTTTAAAATCATGAATTCTGGAAGAGATAAGGCTGTCACAGACATCATAAATGCCAGAGTTGTGCCCATGGCAACCCCTTTTTCAGTTAAAGCAGATACAAGTGGAATAATACCAGCTACATTTGAATAAAGAGGTATTCCAATAAGAACAGCTAATGGAACTGCATACCATTTATCAGAACCAGCATATTGTGCTATGAAATCTGTAGGTATATAACCATGTATCCAAGATCCAACTCCAATACCAATTAAAATATATAGCCAGACTTTTTTGAGAATATTTAAAGTATAATTTTTTGCGTAAGTAATTCTTTCTTGCTGAGTTATTTTTGGAAAAATAATATTTCCATTTTTATTTTCTTCAAAAACAAAAGATTCTACCAAGTTTTCAACTTTCATTTTTCCAATAATTATTCCAGAAAAAACAGATATGAGAAGTCCACTTATGATATACATCAATGCGATCTTCCAACCAAACATTCCCAAAAGTAGAACTATAGCAACCTCATTTATCATTGGTGATGCAACTAAAAAAGAAAAAGTCACACCAAGAGGAACTCCTGCTTGGATAAAACCCAAAAATAGAGGAATTGCAGAGCAAGAACAAAATGGTGTAATTATTCCTAATATGGATGCAAGAATATTTCCTACATATTTATTTTTATGGGATAAAATTATTCGTATTTTTTCTTTTGGTAAATAAGAACGAAGAATTGAAACAAAAAATATAATAATAGAAAGTAAAATAAATATTTTTATAGTGTCATAAATAAAAAAATTGACAGCTTCTGCTGGTAATGATTTTGGAACAATTTTTAATACAGAAAAAGTTAACCAATCTGAAAGTAGTTGAATAGGATGAAATATATTCATAAATATTTATTATAACAAAATAAGACTAAAAATGTCGGATGAAAGGGTAGAACGATGTTGAAACTATTATGAAATGTTATATCGCTTAGATTGGCCCTCCCCCAAAATTTTGAACACCAATCTTGTATAATTAGTAACCTAATATACAAACATGAAAAAATACAAAGTGGCTCCAGAGGTTAAGGAACAGATATTGAATCGCATTAAAAATAATTGTGTGACATACAATACAGGATACAAGATTGGTATCTAAAGAAATGGTGGAAGTATAACCGAACATGTAAATTTGAACTTGCATCAGTCAAACAACGGCGCATCATAATCTTTACTATCAATATTCTCCGAATCGAATACTTCTTTTAGAGTACTGACATGCTTGATCCTGGGATGAAGTTGCATGAGTGATCGCTTGGAATGCTTGCCGACAATGTAGATTCTCGCTTCTGCATTGTTCAGACAAATCCCCAGTTCAACAAACATATCCGTCCCTTCCGGATCGCTTATGAGGACGAAGATGTCTGAATCCAAGATCGATTGAACCACTTCCTCCGCTAACAGCTGGACTTCCTTCAGATTTTGGTCGTAAGGTTTCAAACTCTTCTTATTGATCCAATTCGAGACAACCTTTTCCACTTTCCCATCCAGAAAATTCGCCACATCGATGATCTTTTGCTGATGTCGCACACGTGAGGCGAAATACCATTTCATGGTTGGATTATGTAAATTAAAACTAGTTGGCGACAGAAAGAGTATCTACCTGCGCCTGAGGATCCTTATCAACCACAGTTCCGCAACCATTTTTACAAGCATACTTGCCGTTATCATTACCGTAGTGTTCTTCCAGTTTCCACCATCCTTGGGAGTGAGTACAACAAACCTCGCATGGCTTTGCATGATTCTCATCATACATGTAGCTTCCTCTGCCGTGGCATTTTTCGCATTTTTCATTAGTCATGCTTATATTTTAATAAAATATTATCCTCAAAACAACTTCTATATAAAAAGAAAGAGCCTCCGCGAAAAAAATCGCGGAGGCTCAAGTATTCAAGAGGGACAAGCCCTCAAGGGATCAAGAATCACTTCCTGGCAGCCGACAACCCGATGTCGTCGCTGCGGTCGTCGTCCCAATAGCCGTTGACGCTGAGCCCGTCGGAATCGAAGCCGCCGACGCCGACACGGTCACCGTCCGAGTCGAGACTGGACGTCCGAACATAAACGCCTTCGAAGAGTTGGACGCCACGAACCTCAAAGTAGGTCGTGATGAACCAGCTCATCTCGGCAGCGTTCGGCACCTTCTCGAGTGCGGAGAGAAGCTTGTTCTGCTCGTTCCAGTTTTTGCTGGTCGAGTTCGAAACATGCGTCTTCTTGATCAGGAGCCAGCCGAAGGACGTCTTGTCCTCGCGGGCGAACTTCTGATCGGCATACCATCCACCCGTCTTCGAGTAGAAGTGGGCGGACTGGATCTCCCGAACGTCGAGCGTGGACATCGCTGTGGGAGGTGCAGGCATGACGGCGTAACCGTTGTCCTTGCACCACTTGAGAACGTCCTCCGACGGCAGACTTTCGGCGAGTGCCGTGATCTGTTCGACGGTGTAAACGATGCTCGGGCGAGCCTTGGTGACTTCCTCGGCGGTAATGAAATCCGTGCCGAGGATTGACTGCGCCAGACCGTAGTTGGGCGCTTTCGCTGAGAAGCGACGGATGCCTTCTGCGAGATACACGGCGAAGCCGGGATGCTCGTTCAGGATCTGTGCACTGTCATCATCGAGTCCAGCCTTGTTGTATTGGGCGCGGAACGTTTCGGTAGCTCTCTGTCCTTTCGGACTGTCTGCGGTTACCAGTGCAGACGTATTCAATGTTTTTTTTCATCGATATCATCTCTTTTTTTTGATTTACCGAGAACGCTCGGAACGTCTTGCCTTAGTTTGAGACGAGCTTTCTAGGCCCTGATTTAAGGCTCAAAAAGCTCGTCTCAATCAGCATATTGACCTACTGGGTCAACAGTGATTCTCTATCAAAGAACAATAACAAAGTAAAAGTCTAACTTCAAAGGTAGTCTTGTTGCTGTCGCCGGAACATTACATTTCTGATGTCTGGAAATTCTTTCTTTTAGTTTATCTATGCAACCAATATAGTAACCATCTTTACATTTTAAGCTATATACATAATACATATATTTTAATCACCTTCGCCATAATCGGGCTTCGGCGTAGCAATGGCGGAGGGTAAGAGATTTGAACTCTTGATACCCTTTCGGGTATACCACCTTTCCAAGGTGGCGCACTAGACCGCTATGCGAACCCTCCAGCGCATAAAATATAACAGGAAGTAAAGATTTATTCTACCAACGACCACTTGATCCACCACCACCAGAAGATCCACCACCAAAACCTCCAAATCCACCGCCACCAAATCCACCACTACCGCCACCAAAAAAGATAGGCCAGAACCCACCACTACCAGGACCTGGTGGGTGCTTGGAAACAATATAATCAAAAATTAATCCTATAATAGTCAGAATTATGATTGATCCAAAGCCAATGAATACAAAACCCCAAATAAGACCAATAATAATACCGACGACAGCACCAAGCACACCTCCGAGCCACCATGATTTTGTACTACCAAGTATTCTGGCCAAAGCATTTACAATAATAATGACAAAGAAAAATATTCCAGCAATATTTATATTTTTCCCAGAATTATTTTGTATTGGAGTAGAATAATACTGTTGCGCTTCAGGAGAACCTTGAATAAGAAGAGTGATTGCATCTACTGCGCCTTTTATTCCAGCACCATAATCACCTATCTTGAAAGCTGGTATCATGGTCTTATTTACTATATTTCCAGATTGAATATCGGTCACTGCACCTTCTAGACCATATCCAACTTCAATGCGAGCGACGCGATCATTTGGAGAAACTAGAATAAGTAAGCCATTATCTTTTTCTTTTGTGCCGATTTTCCATTCTTGAAATAACTTTGTAGCATATGTCTCAATAGTCTCATTTCCAAGAGCTTGAATAGTCACAACTGCAACTTGTGCGCTACTTGAATTTTGAAGTGCTTGCAACTGAGCATTCATTGTCTGAACATCTCTAGTAGATAAAATATTTGCAAAATCACTCACAAAACCTTTGGGTGTACCTGGACTCGTATAGGCGAAAAGACACACAGGAAATACGGTGATAAAACCAATAAGTAATAGGATTTTTTTCATTCCACGAATGCTAGACTTAGAACTTTACCTGAGGAACATTCTCTGCACCAGTAGCAGAATTGAAATACTGTCGCTGAGTAAAACCGAACATTGATGCGATGATTGAGCTTGGAATACGCATTACTTTGAGATTGTATGCTTGAACGCTTTCATTGTAGCGCATACGTTCAACACTCACTCTGTTCTCAGTTCCCTCTAACGATACCATCATTGCCTGAACGGCATCAGATGATTTCAATTGAGGATAATTTTCAGTTATGACCAAGAGTCTTCCGAGAGCACTCTCAACCTGGCTTGCTGCAACGACTTTCTGATCTGGAGTTGTTGCACCAGCATAATGAATACGTGCATCTGCAATAGCAGTGAATACTGTCTGCTCTTGCTTCATAACTCCCTTTGTAGATTCAACAAGATTTGGGATGAGGTCAAAACGACGTTGATATTGAGTTTCTACTTGTTTCCACTGAGCATCAACGGCAACATTTGAAGTCACTAGACTATTGTATGTGCCCAATCCGTACAGAACGATAAGCACAACAACGACAACAATACAAATAAGAATTTTTTTCATGAATAGTATGTGTTTTTACTTAACAGGAGGAACCGTCGACTCATCAACACCAGTTGCACTTGCAACGAATGTGAAAGACTTGACCAGATCAGTGAAGGCAACATCTGCTGTATTGATAATAGCTTTGTTATTATTTTGGGCTTGAATGATATTTGAACCAGTCAAATTCTTGCTTTCTGGGGCAAGAGTGATCGTGGATAATCTAAAGATATAACAAACACTCCCTTTTTGTAGAGAATACATGCGGTCAAAATAGCCACGGCCTTGATTGGTATTTGAGATAGAAATAGTATTGAGAGTATTGCTACCAACAGTGAGAGTACCACGATCCTTGACTGTAATAACTGGTGGGAATGCACACTTGCCTGCACCAACACCAAGATCTATCTGAAGCTTTGCAACAGTTGATACTTGATTGTTATCAATCGGCATAATAAATGTAACTCCTGTATCAGTATCATCCTTTTCCCATGCAGTAGGATATTTGACCGAGAATCCAAGCTCAGCATTTTGATAAACTGAAAGCTTATCAGAGACCTTGGTTGTTGCTGTCACAGGCACAAAGGCTGTAGGACTTGATGTATCAACTGGTATTGGAGCAACTACCGTAGTAGTAGATGATGATTTGTACCAGATGAAGACGATCACGATGACGATGATAATGAGAGCACCTATACTTAATGTTGTTTTTTTCATAATAAAAAATTATATGATTAATACGGCTAATATAATAAGAATTTGCATATTATAACATATGCAATTCTATATTGTAATGCTAGGTTTGTAGAGATTTAACTTAAAAATACTAATATTGGCAGTGATGGCATTGAATATTTCCATGACTACTTTCATATGAGCCAAATAATCAGCATCATAGCGCTTAATCAATTCTTGATCATCAACATATAGACCAGCACCATTTGCACCACGATCGAACAGATATATGCTATAGCAGATTCCATTCACGATCGTAGTATCTATAATTTCCAAATACCGATTGCCTACAGCAATATCCTGACCAAGTTGCCTAGTAAATGTGTGTTCGTTCAATGTAAAAGAAGATGTTGTTGCTATAGGAGAACTATTCAATAGAGTTTGGCACGCAGTGCTTGCTGAAATAGTTATCTTCAAATCATCTTGCAGTGGCCAAGAAAAATACTCATCTTTAGGAAAGGCCAATATTGTACTAGAATCATCTCCATTGGTTATGAGATTGTCAGGATATGAAACTTGGAATCCCAAGATATCATTTTTATAAGATTTCCAAGATGAAATGTCTATAGTTGATGAAGCCGGCGTGGTCATATCAATATCAAATAAAACAAATGGAGACGTTGTAGCCTGAATATCTGTGCCTAAAGTTGGTATAGTAATAGGAGTAAATAAAGTAGCTTTCTTTTTGACTGTAGATCGATAACCGAACCAAGCTGTAGCAATAATAAGCAAGATTACAACTATAACTAATATTAATTTAAATAAAAATTTAAACATATCTGTAGATTGTACCAATTCATTCCACAATATACTATTCCCGTATAATACTTGCAAAAAAATACACATGGTGCTACGATAGTTCTCACATGAAGTCTATTCTCCCCTATATTCAGATTGTGATATCGGTCATTTTGGTTGCACTCATCCTTCTTCAGCGTACTGGAGCACAGGTTGGAGGCGCTTTTGGCGGTAGCGACAATCTCAGTTCTGCATATCATACTCGTCGTGGTGCCGAGAAAGGACTTTTTATTGCAACGATAATTCTTGCTATTATTTTCGCTATTTCAGCGCTCATCAACTTACTCTAAACTCTCATTCTTTAATAAAGAATACTGATTCAAATTCACGTAATCATCGTGTCCACAAAACCATACAAAGAATTTCGCATCAAAAGCGGATCTCATATACTTGAATACATTCGTGCATTCTCAGCTACTGAAAAATTTATATTCGGCTTATTTGTATTGATCACCTTATTTACTTCAGTGACAATGCTCAGCTCTGTAAATAATTACTTCATAGTAGATGTTCCAGCACATGGGGGTGAGTTACGAGAAGGCATGATCGGCTTGCCACGCACTATCAATCCTGTATTTGCAGTTTCTGGTACTGATCGTGATATATCAGAACTAGTATATGGAGGACTCATGAAATACCAAGATGATACCCTAGTTGGAGACATAGCGAAGTCATACACAATATCAAATGATGGACTTATATATTCATTCATTCTTCGTAATGATGTGCATTTCCAAGATGGAGTTCAACTAACTGCTGATGATGTCGCTTTTACTATACAAAAAATCCAAGATTCTATACTCAAAAGTCCTCGCAGGTCTGATTGGCTCAATGTTAATGTAAAAGTAATTTCTCCTTTTGAAATTCAATTTATCCTCAAACAACCCTATAGCCCATTTCTTACGAATACAACTATTGGCATTATTCCGAAGCATATTTGGGGAGGTGTAAGTGATGATCAATTTATTTTCAGCCAATACAATATTGAGCCAGTCGGATCTGGTCCATATAAAATGACAAATATAGTACGTGATGCAGGAGGTATTCCTACAACATATACCCTTTCTGCTTGGAATAATTATTATGGAACTATTCCATACATACAAACTATTACATTTACATTCTTCTCCGACGAAACTAGCGCTTTTGGCGCAATTGATAGTGGTATTATAGACAGCTTGGCATCAATTTCTCCTATTGAAGCGAAACGTCTCGCTTCAGAAAAAGCGGCAAGCTATACCATCTTATCAACATCTTTACCACGAATATTTGGAGTCTTTTTCAATCAAAATCAAAATGCAGTACTCGCAGATAAAAATGTACGACAAGCGCTAGATATGTCAGTCGATCGTAATGCAATCGTTGAAAAGATACTCAATGGATACGGCTCACCACTTCAAGGACCATTACCTCATAATATGAGCACTAGTAGCGATACAAATGATCATGCCAATATTACTGGTGCCCAAGCTCTTCTTGAGAAAAATGGCTGGAAAAAGAATGCTGATGGTATATATGCAAAGAGTAGTAAAGACAAAAAGAATGCTGGACAGCTTCTTTCATTTGATATATATACCGCAGATACTCCAGATTTGAAACAAGCAGCAGAGCTTGTAAAAAATTCATGGGCAACTCTTGGTGCTAAAGTAGATGTAAAAATATTTGAATCAAGTGATCTATATCAAAATATCATACGACCACGAAAATACGATGCCCTTCTATTTGGAGAGCTTATCGGAAAAGACCGCGACCTATATGCATTCTGGCATTCCTCACAACGAAATGCTCCCGGTCTCAATGTTTCAATGTATGCCAATATAAAAACAGATAAGTTGCTTGAAGACATCCGAGCTACAAGTGATGATTTGCTACGATCTCAAAAATATACACAATTCGAAAAGATTATTCGCGATGACATTCCTGCAATATTTCTATACACTCCTGATTTTATATATGCTGTACCAAAATCAATCCATAATATACGTATTAATAACATATCAACACCAGCAGATCGATGGAATTCTATATCATCATGGTATCTAGAAACAGAAACTGTATGGAGTATATTCGCTAATAAATAACACATGAATCCGATACCAATACCACAACCACGAAGTGCACCAGATAATAAGAGGCCACAGTCAACAGGAATTATGCGCACACAAGGATCGACGCATAATCGTAATACATTCTTCCATAAGCATCATCAACGCAAGCCACTTCAAACACGCACACTTCGTGCACCTGATTCACAATCAGCAATATCAACATCTCAACATGGTGCTTCTGCACCTAGAATAGTTCTTGGTAAAGGTGCACACAAACATCCTGAAGCATTGAAACATATCGCTGGTGCTCGTATGCAAATCGTCCGTCCTGATGCAGCTCGACCTATGCGCCGTAGCACACCAAAGCCTCTTGTCCGTCGCGAAGGAGATACTATTCCTGCTCCTACAGCAGATACAATCCGTATAATTCCCCTCGGTGGAGTTGAAGAGATCGGAAAAAATATGACTGCCATTGAATATGGTGGTGAGATTATTGTTATTGATATCGGATTTGGATTTCGTGATGAAAGTACTCCAGGTATTGATTTTATATTACCAAATACAAAGTATCTTGAAGAAAGACATGAAAAGATTCGCGCCGTCATTATTACCCATGGACACTTGGACCACATCGGGGGTATTCCTTTCGTCATGCCACGTATTGGCAATCCACCAATATACACTCGCCTGCTAACTTCCGTACTAATCTCAAAGCGCCAAGAGGAATTTCCTCATGTACCAAAACTCAATATCAAGATTGTTGAAAAAAATGAAACAATCACCGTCGGCAAACTACGTATCAAATTTTTTGCAGTAACTCATACGATTCCTGACGCTATGGGAGTAATCATAGAGACTCCATATGGATCTATAGTGCATACAGGAGACTTAAAACTCGATCACGTCGCAGGTATACCAACTGAAGATGAAGAAGCTGAGTATGATCGTGTTTTCAAGAATGAAAAAGTACTTATGCTCATGGCTGATTCGACGAATGTGGAAAACCCCGGTTTTTCTATTCCTGAAAAGACTGTTCACAAAAATATAGAAGAAATCATCCGCACAGTGAAGGGTCGTCTCATTATCAGCACATTCTCTTCTCTTCTAGAGCGTTTGCTCAAAATAGTCGAATTCGCAGAAAAATATAATAAACGAGTCATCGTTGAAGGTCGCAGTCTGAAACAAAATATTGAGATCTGTAAGCACATTGGTCTGCTCAAAGCCAAAAAAGAAACAATGATTTCAAGTGACGATATAGATAGTTATCCACCAGACCGTATTATTATCCTTGCCACAGGAGCTCAAGGTGATGAATTTGGAGCAATCATGCGTATGTCCAACAAGACACACACAAAGATATCAATCAATCCACGTGATACTATCATGCTTTCATCATCAGTTGTTCCAGGAAATGAGCGTGCTGTACAAAAGCTAAAAGACAACCTATCTCGCCAAGGAGCAAAGATCATCCACTACCGTATGGCTGAAATACACTCATCTGGACATGCCAATCGTGACGAGACAGCATGGATTCATCGCAAGATACATCCGAAATTCTTCATGCCTATCCATGGATATCATTATATGCTTCGCGTCCACACAGACATCGCAAAAGAAACCAATGGACTTACCGAAACTGACGTTGTCATTCCAGACAATGGAAGTGTTATAGAAATCCAAAATGGTGGAACCAAACTCGCTCGACTCAAAGAGAAAGCTCCATCTGGACTTGTTCTTGTTGATGGATTCTCTGTTGGAGATGTACAAGATGTCGTGATCCGTGATCGCCAGGCACTCGCAAAGGATGGAATATTCATAATCTTTGGTATCATGAATGGCCAGACTGGCAAACTCAAAAAATCTCCTGACATCATCTCTCGTGGTTTCGTCTATCTCCGCGAATCACAAGACTTGCTCCACGAAGTTCGCCTTATCATCAAAGATACAGTTGAGAAATCAGCTCGTGGACAAAACCCTATCAATATTGATTTCATCAAAGACAATGTTACCGACGCTGTTGCCAAATTCTTGATGCAGAAGACTGCAAAGAGACCGATGGTGATACCAGTGATACTGACGATATAGTTTCGATTACACATAACAAATAAAAAACTGAGTTACGTGCTCAGTTTTTTATTTGTAGAAGCAAAAAGCAAGACACCGAACACTCAGAAAAATAGACCCTGCGAGGACGACTGGTCCGAGCACGAGGAATTTTCTAGCAAGAAAATATCCGTGTCTATTTTCTGAGTGTTCGGTGTCTTGCCCAGAACAAGAACGTGCAATTTTTACAACTGATTTATATCCAACTGAATCTTATTTGCCTGGCTTATAGCATTATCACCATAACTCGCAATCGTCCTAGACTTACTACATGAGCTACCAGAATAATATCTACATGCCGCATTTCGTTCTGCAGAATATCCACCATTCCCTGCACCAAGATCATCCAAATAAAGAGCTGATGCCATAAATGCATGCGCTGGATTCCATGGATTTGGCTCATCTGATATACCCAAAGCTCCACGTAAACGATCAGTAAATAATACCCATGTTGAAGAAATAAATTGTGCTGGACCCATAGCACCACCCCAACCACCAACAGAAGGTTGTTGACATGACACAACTGTCTTGTAAGGATCAAAACCGAGTGCTTTTGTAATATCCAAAAATGGCTGAATGTCGCGCGTTGGTTTCATAACACTCGGACTAAAGTTTCCCGTTTTTACATTAATACCATCTCCTGTACTTGTATTAGAAATATAACATTGACCAACATTGGCACCGAGCGCTGATTCGTTGGTAAGAATCGCCAAAAGGAATGCTGGTCTGACTCCAGTCTTGGCTGATGCTACCTGAGCATATTGCAATGCCTGTCCGAATGGAATCTTTTGCCCACCAGCCAATGGGAACAATGCTGCACGAATCTTTGCTGCTTGCGAGGCCTTTTGTGCTGCCAAAGTTGAATATGCCTTTTCATTGTCCTTACTTATAGCCAGAAGTTGCTTTTGAGCCTTCTGATCAGATTCAATATTTTTTTGTTGCTGTTGGATCACATATCGCGCATCCATCTCAGTGTTTTGGCGTATTGCAAGAGCATCTTTCTCTGCGGTCGTACTTGCCTGATCAGACCGGAGTTGCTCAAATACTGTCTTCAGACTATTTTGAACAGATTGAAATGTATCAAGATCCTGAAAAAAACCAGCCACAGAGGTTTGAGACAATGCTACCTCTGGAAATGAATATGAATCTATCTCATTTGTTTTGCGCATAATAGCGGCAAGTGTCGCTTTGCCAGAATCAATTCTACTTTCCAAATCATCAATGCGTGTTTGTTTTTGGGTTATATTGTTTCCAAGCGTCTGTATCAATAGATTTTTAGTTTTTATCTGAAGCTGTGCCGTCTTTATTTTGGCACCTAGAATAGCAATATCATTTGCCAATGATGAGCTCTGGGCTTGTGCTGTAACCAACTGAGATTGCGCCGCCTGATACTCAGCATTACATACATTATAAATTGCAGTTAGACGGTCTTTTCTCTGTTGAGTACTTTCGCCTGGTAATGTATCAGGGGCTTCAATACAAACAACGCTTTGGGCATGCACAAAAAAAGGCAGGGTAAACAATAAGAAAACCGCGAGAACGGCGATACGAACATACATTTTCATATGTATATTATAGCAACAAGGACTACCCTTGTCGCTATTTTTTCTCTTCCTTTGCTGGAGCTTCAGCAACAACATCACCTTCCTTTATTTCCTTGCCCTTTGCATCAGAAACTTCAATAGCTGACATGTCTATAGCTACTGGTGCCTCTTCCTTCTCTTCCTTAGGCTCAGAAACCGAAGCGACAACTTCTTCTGGATTGATCTTGAGATCAACACCTACAGGAAGCTTCAAATCTTTTGCATGAATAACATCTGAAATTTCAACAAGCTTGGAGATATCAACTTCGATCTCATGAGGAAGATCTTTTGGAGCTGCTTCAATCTCTATTTCACGCTGAACCTTAACGAGAATACCACCCTTGTCCTTGATGGCTGGAGCAATACCAACGAATACGAGCTGAACTGCAACCTGAACCTTCTTGCCCTTTTCTAGAACATAAAAATCAGCATGACGAGGTTCACCACTAAGAGGATGAATATCTACTTCATGAATAAGAGTCTCGTGTTCATTTGTACCTTCTTTGACGATAACAACTGATGATTCACCAGCCTTTTTCCATACTTTCTTGAATTCAATGAGCGATACTGAAATAGGAGTTGAAGACTCTTTTGGGCCATAAAACACAGCTGGCATACGACCTGCCTTACGAAGTACATCGAGATTTACCTTTACGTCACGCTTTTCTGCATTTAGATTGAATGTTGCCATAGGTCTCTAAGGTTAATATAAGTCAGACAAAAAGGCAAGTTCTCAGCCTATAAATAACTATTTTAGGTATATAACGGAAATATACGCGTCCTAGTCTATTATTAAAATACGAAGAAATAGATAATTGCTCCAGCAATAAGAAAATTAAATATAACTATACCTATAAGTATAGGACCAGCACTTGATTCATCTTTGATAATTCCATGCCGAGCCAACCATCCAGCCATACCTGATGAACGAGATTGACCAGGAAATTGTCCTGATGAAGTAAATTGTCGCGCCTGTTCGTCTGTATCAAATTCTATAGACATAAAAGTAATAATTGCATTGTATATTACGAGTATACCATATTCGCTGGTATGCCACCCTCAAGAGTAGAAATAATATTCTGAGCTGACAAAATAGCCATATCATGCCTAGCTTGCTCAGTTGCTGATGCAATATGAGGTGTAAGGACGACATTGGAAAGATCCTTAAGACCAGTAGCGAGTAATGGCTCATTCTCAAATACATCAAGACCTGCACCAGCAATAACTTTATTTTTTAGAGCCTCAACAAGAGCCTTTTCATCAATAACTGGACCACGGGCAGTATTGATGAGATATGCGGTAGGCTTCATAAGCTTCATATGATCCCCATTGATAAGATGGTGTGTAGATTCATTCAATGGGACATGGACCGAGACAATGTCAGCCTGCTTCAATACATCTTCTACCGTAGGCCAGAATGAAGCACCGTGAAGGCTCTCTATTTTTTCATTGCGAACAATATCGTGATAGGCAATGCGCATGCCAAATCCTCTAGATGCAATACGCGCAACTTCAGCACCAATCCTACCTGCACCAATAAGTCCAAGAGTTTTTCCTGCGATTTTGCTTCCTTGAAAAATCATTGGATCCCAACCAGTGTATTTTCCTTCACGAACAAATAAATCTGCTTCTACTATCCTGCATGACAATGCGAGAATAAGCGCCCATGTATGCTCGGCAACACGATCTGCTCCACCACCAGGAGTGTTGGTTAGAAATATGCCACGTTTCTTGCCTTCTTCAACGTCAAAATTGTTGAACCCTATAGCATAGTTGGCAAATATCTTGACTGAAGTTGCTACGGCAAATACTTCAGCATCAACAACGTCAGTTAGAAGTGTGAGTACTGCATCATAGGGTTTTGCTTTCAAAGCTATTATCAATTCTTGTTTGGTCAACGGCCTATCAAGTTGACTCACATCAACTACATATCCACGATTCTTGAGCATAGATATGCCAATCTCAGGTATATTTCTAGTAATAAATACAGATTTCATAAAAACTATAGACGATTGATAATCTTCAGCTTTTCTTCAATTACTTTTTGCATTGCAGACTTTGCTGGTCTCAAATATTTGTATGGAGCAACTTCATCTGGATATTCTGAAAGTGCCTTCACGAGACCTCCACGATATGCCACACGAAGCTCTGTATTGACATGAACTATAGCTACACCAGATGCAACACAGCCACGAATATCATCTGCTGTATTTCCTGAAGCACCATGAAGCACCAATGGAATCTTGGTTGTTGTGGAGATTTTTTGTACACGATCAATATTCAGAGCTGGTTCACCACCACGAATCAAACCATGAATATTACCAACTGCTGGAGCGAGTATATCAGCACCAGTTGCTTGAATGAATGAAAGTGCATCTTCTGGCTTGGTCATATTTGCATCTCCAACAACAGCACCAACAGGAATTGCATCAAGAAGTTTTGAAGAGGCACCGATGAAGCCCAATTCACCTTCAACAAGAACATCGCGACCAGAAGCTCGTGCATATTCAACGCATTTTTTTGTAATTGCTATATTATCCTCAAAAGAAAGCTGTGCGCCATCAAATATTACGGAGTCAAAACCAGCATCAATCGCTTCTTTGACTCGTTCAAATGAATAGGTATGATCAGCATTCAAGAAAACTGGCTGATTTCTATGCTCACGAATACTTTTTACTATTGCGTATATCTCATTCACGCCAACATAATCACGCTCACCTTCTGAAACACCAATAATCACTGGGACATTGAGCTCTTTTGCAGCATCTGCAACTGCCCAGACCCCATCAAGTGTAGAAATATTAAAATGCCCTATCGCTACCTTTTTACTAATAGCTTCTTGAATATGTTCACGTAATGTCATGACATTATTATACCCCCTCATAAGAGTTTAGCGAAGCGGGAGTATGTGTACTCATTTCATTCCATGAAGCATTCCCAGCGGGATTTCGTCTCATTATATTATTCTTTAGGCACACATATCAAATCGTCACCGAGCTTCATGGAATGAAATGAGTACACATCCTCCCGCTTCTCTGGTCTATGATATAATTTGTGCATGTTCAAAAAGTCACTCGACGTACTCGCTATCGGCGATATAGCCACAGATGCTTTTATTCGCCTAGAAAAAGCAGATGTGCACTGCAAAGTGAATACAAATGATTGTGAGATATGCATGCCATTTGGAGATAAAATACCTTTTGAGTATGTGAAAGTAATAAAAGCTGTAGGAAATGCCGCAAATGCCGCAGTTTCAGCAGCACGTCTTGGACTCAATACGGCACTAGTAACAAATATTGGCGATGATCAAAATGGCAAAGACTCTTTGGTAGAACTTCATAAGAACAATGTCAGCACATCATATGTAAAGATCAACAAAAACAAGCCAACGAACTATCACTTCGTACTATGGTATGACATTGATCGCACTATTCTTGTACACCACACTGATTATGACTATGAATTACCAAAATTTGCCGAACCAAAATGGATATATCTTACATCAATGAGTAGTGCAACATTCCCATACCACATGGCAATAGCTGACTATCTTGATGCACACCCGAACGTTCGTCTAACATTCCAACCAGGAACATTCCAAATCAAACTTGGAATTGAAGAATTGAAACGTATATACCAACATACTCATGTTTTTATTGTAAATCTTGAAGAAGCGCAACGTATTCTTGGAAGCACTTCTCGTGATATAAAAATTCTTCTCAAAGGACTTGCTGATCAAGGACCAAAGATAACATTGATTACTGATGCATCAAAAGGAGCATATATGTTTGATGGCGAACACTATTATTTTATGCCAATATACCATGACTCAAAGCCACCATTTGAACGCACCGGCTGCGGTGATGCTTTCGCCTCAACATTCATGTCTGCACTTTGTATTGGAAAATCTCCTCTTGAAGCACTCACTTGGGCTCCAGTCAATCCGATGTCAGTCGCCCAATTCATCGGTTCGCAAGAAGGTCTCCTAACTAGAAAACAGATAGAATGGTGGCTTGAACGAGCTCCATCTGATTATAAGCCAAGAGAGATCTAATTTATATTCCTCCACCACTCTGATATTGGGGCTTTTTGGATAACTTCCAAAACAAAATCAATAGAGTCAGTTATTTTGACCAATTCAAGGTCATGAGGATCAATTGTGTGATATTCATCAGACATTTTTTCTTTGAATACACCCAAGAAACTATTCCAAAATTCTGAACCAAACAATACAATCGGCACACGAGGAATTTTTCCAGTCTGAACCAATGTAAGGATACTGAATAATTCATCAAATGTCCCAAATCCACCAGGAAAAAAAACATAAGTCTCTGCCGCGAATGTAAGCATTGTCTTCCGAGAAAAGAAATAACTAAACTTCATAGAATCGGTCACTGCAATATTGGTATGATGCTCGTGAGGAAGACTGATATTGAGGCCAACTGACTGACCATGAGCTTGCGATGCACCCATATTGGCAGCTTCCATAACTCCTGGACCACCACCAGTAATCACTGCGTATTTCAATTCTTTTACGATACGTTCACCGAGATTGAATGCATCCTTGTATGTTTGACTTTCAGGTTTGATCAATGATGAACCAAATATCGTTACAGACTTTGGATATTTGCGCACAAATGCAAAACCTTCTTTGAATTCTCTATTGATATTTTCTAGATGTACTTTTATTTCATCGCTATGGATATTCTTTCGTGAAAAAAAGTGTGGATTTTTTTGATTATTCATTGACTGATTATAACTGAGGATGAGAATATTTGAAAATGGGTACACATCCTCCATCTTCTGAACTAAGTCCACCAGCTTGCTTCTTTGTCCATATTTTCCTATTCTTACTCCATGATTTCATTCAACATACATGCACGTCTCCCAAATGGTAGAGGTAGAGCTGGCACTATCACAACACCTCACGGAAAAATAGAGACGCCAGCATTCATTCCTGTCGCCACAAAAGCAACCATCAAAGCACTAACACCAGAGATGCTTCGAGATTATGTTGGCGCACATGCAATCCTTGCGAATACATATCACCTATACCTACAACCTGGCACTAATGTACTAAAAAAGTCTGGAGGACTTCATAAGTTCATGAATTGGTCTGGACCAACATATACAGACTCTGGAGGATTTCAGGCTTTTTCTCTTGGTGCCGCATATGGCAAGAATGTAAGCAAGTTGGCTCAAGTCAAAGAAGGAATAACCATTGACCATGATGAGGATGCTTCAATACGATTGGCACAAGTAGATGATGACGGCGTTACATTCAAGTCTGTCATCGATGGTTCAACACACCGCTTCACGCCAGAAATTTCAATCGATATACAGCACACAATCGGTGCAGATATGATATTTGCTTTCGATGAATGTGTCTCTCCTCAAGAATCATATGAACGCCAAAAAACAGCAGTTGAACGCACATATATCTGGGCAAAACGCTGTCTTATTCATCACAATAAAATCAAAACACAAAACTCTAATCTAAAATCTCCTGCGCTACTTGGTATTATTCAAGGTGGTCGTCATGAAGACTTACGTAAATATAGTGCCAAAGTTATCGGATCTATGGATTTTGAAGGATTCGGCATCGGTGGCTCATTCGACAAAGATGATATAGGAACAGCCGTCGGCTGGGTCTGCGATGAATTGCCTGAGGGCAAACCTCGTCACCTCCTCGGCATCGGTGATCCAATAGACCTCATTCTTGGTATTGAAAATGGTATAGATACTTTCGACTGTGTCGCACCAACACGCATTGCTCGTAACGGTGGTGCGTATATTCGTACTGGCCGTATCAACCTCTTGAATGCACAATTTATTCAAGACTTCACTCCACTCGATCCAGAGTGTGATTGCTATACATGCAAGAATTATGCTCGTGCATATATAGCTCACTTATTCCGTGCAAAAGAGATGCTAGCGGCAACACTCACTTCTATTCATAATTTATATTTTGTGGTTAATCTTGTTAAGAAAGCGCGACAAGCGATAATTGATGGCAATTATGAAGGTTTCAAGAAGAAGCATTTGCCAAAATAATACATAGTACAAACAAAAATTCCTTTTTTATTTGCATACATGAGCCTTTTTGACTTATCTGTGCTAACATGTCGCTATGAAAGAAACAGTTGAAACCCCATACGACGTAGCTGTGATCGGCGGTGGACCCGCTGGTATGATGTCGGCTGGACGTGCAGCCGAACGTGGCTTAAATGTCATACTACTTGAGAAAAATACCTCTCTCGGCAAAAAGCTCCTCATCAGCGGTGGTGGTAGATGCAATCTAACCAATGCAGAAACTAATGTACGTGCATTTCTTTCAAAATTCAAAGATGATAGCAAATTCCTTTTTTCCACATTCTCACAACACAGTGTCAGAGATACACTAGAGTTTTTTAATAATAGATTTATGGAGACAAAAGTTGAAGAAGGAAAGCGTGTCTTCCCTATTAGTGATTCGGCACAATCAGTATTCGATGTGCTCATATCATATATGAAAGCTGGGAAAGTGACTGTGCGCTCAAATGTTCCTGTCACTGGATTTGTACAGAGTAAAAATGGACACATAGAGAGCGTGAAGCTCAAAAATGGTGAAGTTATTCATGCCAAGAATTTCATTCTTGCTACTGGCGGAAAATCTCACCCAGAAACTGGCTCAACTGGTGAAGGATTTGGATGGCTGAAGAAACTCGGCCATACGATTTCGGAGCCAAAAGCAGCACTAGTACCAATCGAGGTTCGCGACCAATGGGTCAAAGATATTTCTGGCGTCTCAATGCCCAATGCAAAGATTACTCTATTACAAAATGGAATAAAACAAGCAACAAAAAAAGGTAAGGTTCTTTTTACACACTTCGGCCTATCAGGACCAGCTATACTCAATATGTCATCAGAAGTAGAAGACCTAATGAAATATGGCGAAGTGATCATCTCAATAGACCTTCTTCCTGAACATGATTATGCTACCTTGAATAAAGCGTTGCAAAACCTATTTGCAAAAGATAGCAATAAGAAATTCAAAAATAGTATCGGTTCACTCATTCCTGCAGCATTTATTGATATGGTGATACAACGCTCTCTCATCAATCCCGAAAAACCAAATCATAGTGTAACAAGACAAGAGCGTCTGGACTTGGTGAAATTACTCAAAGACATACATATTCATCCAACAAAATTACTTGGATTTGACAAAGCTATCATTACTTCTGGTGGAGTCACTTTGACTGAAGTAGATTTTAAAACAATGAAAAGTTCAATCATCCCCAACCTATATCTTATCGGTGATGTATTGAATATAGATCGTCCTTCTGGTGGATATAGTTTACAGCTCTGCTGGAGCACTGGTTGGGTCGCTGGTAATGCTATTCCTACATCAAAATCTTCATAAAGAATAACAAAGAAATATGATTGACATAACTATACTAGAGTAGTACTATTTGTAACCGAACGTCATTCATATGTGTGAATGAAAAGTACAAAAACCACAAAACGAAACAAACTATGAAAAAGAGGAAAGCGAGACCCAACACGCCGAACGCTTCAAAGTTCGGATTGGGACTTACGAAAGAAACAGTGGCCCTCGTCTGCCGAAGAGTTCTGGATGAAATCCGGGACATGCAGATCTTCACCGAAATGGGAGCACATCGGTTTAAAATCTGTTGTGGCAAAAAAACCAGTATCACCGCGAAAATCACACGCGATCTTCCAGTAATTATCAAGGATGCCATCCTTGAAATCTTCATCATTTTTATTCGTGTCGTGAAAAAAATACGCGGTAGGAACGGAATCACCACTGTTACCATTCACCAAAAACGACTTTCATACCGAATCGACAATCCGGCAATGGTCCCAGCATGAGTTTATCAGGATATCAGCCCCCAGCACACCTGTGCGTCGGGGGTCTTATTTTTTATAAGTTATATTCTATACGCTTTCAAAAAGAATCTTTAGCTTTTTCTGTATTATATAGTCTTTTTGATATATCCTAGCAAAACACGTGCCAAGCGAATATCCCTAAATGAGACATTGGCACCAACTTTATTTTTTACAGGAGAGAGCAAAGGTGGTTTGTCATCATTTTGGGCTAGCGACACAACCTCCAGCGCTTTTTCTATCTTGCCAAAATGCTGTGGTGAAATCTCATACTTGAGATACGCTATATCTGATTGATTGAGATGCTCTGCCACGTCTGAACCATCAGTATTTATGAGATATTCAAGGTGATATATGATGGTATCAATAACCATATCACGCGCCTCAGCTATCTCTTTGAGATTTTTTTGTGAGCGAATAAGATTTGCAGTTCGAGCAAATGTTGAAATCTTGATTGTTTTATCTTTTTTGATGCTTTTTCGTGTTGTCTTCCCTGTTTTTGGATCAATATATGAATACATTGGCGCAACCTTACCCAAAAATGCTTCTTGAGCACGAATGATATCTTTTTCATCAGTATGGGTGATAACACTCTCTGCTTTTGCTGATAATTCACGCAAATGATGATCATATTTGAGCACTTCATGATTGACCTTAAGCGCATGTTGATTGAGTCCAAGAATACGTAAACCCGCCAAAGTACGCACACGAGACAATGCCACGTATCCCATACCCGCCTCAAATGAACGAGATAGATCAACTTCTATGGCATCCAAACTCATTCCTTGGCTTTTGTGCACTGTGATAGCCCATGCGAGGCGTAATGGATATTGATGTATCTCAGCCAATATTTTTCCATCATATTCAATCTGCCACGTAGCTGACTCAAGTGTAAGCAATCTGCCATCAGGAAAATCAGGAGTCCCTGCAGTACGAATAATCGGGTCAACTCCATGGCCACATGAGACAATTACACCGAGTGTTCCATTCACGTAGCCTTTCTCAAAGTTATTCTTAATGCACATCACTCGTGCGCCTTTTTTCAATCGTAGATTCTCTGGCGCCAAACAGGATTTCTTAAGGGTTTCAACCAATGACTTCCTTCCTTGGCAAGTCATCTCATACATACATTCATGAGCATTGACCTTATTTAGTTCACGATCATTTATAATATCTACATCAATATTATGAGTATAGAGACGTGTTGGTTCAATGAGAGTCTCTTGAAAATCTAGGTTAATGATTTCTTCTTCAACGTCAGAGGAGATGTCAATGTGTGGTGACGCTAATTTTGTCGTATTTTTCTTGAATCTACCTCGTAAAAGTTCTTGTGACTTTTCTGATACTTCGCCTGAACGAATTTCATTCAAAATAGTCAATGACACATCATCACCTTGACGATAATTTTCTGAAAGATAACATACAGCAAACTTGCCTTGTTTCCACGAATCAGAATGATAGATGAATTGGGGACTTTGTTCGCCCATGCGTGATACTGGTGGTAACTGGAAAAAATCTCCACACAATATCATCTGTATGCCACCAAATGGTTCTGTTGATTTGCGGATATGTTTGAGCACTTGATCAATAAGATCCAGACGAAAATGGTGCAACATTGAAACTTCATCAATAATCAAAACTTGAGATTCTTGAATTTTTTTGCGCACACTCGCTTTCTGGCTTATAGCTTCAAGATCTTCTTCTGATATATAATTTTTGATACCAATACCAGACCATGAATGAATAGTCACACCACCCATATGAGTAGCAGCAATACCTGTTGATGCTGTAATACCAATCGGAACACCATGATCCTTGAGATATCTGATGTATTGATTTACTACAAATGTTTTTCCTGAACCAGCTGGTCCTGTAATGAAGACATTTTGTCCAGCTTTCAGTATATTCAATGCATCTTTCTGAGTCATGAAGAGATTTTACACTACTTCTCAATAAAAACTTTTGTATATACGTGAATAAGCTGTTGATTACCACAAACATATTCAGACACAAAAAAGTACACCAATGACTACACTAAAAAATATCAAACATATTTATATAAGTCTAACAATTACAATATGTTTGACAATAAATCATTTTTGATTTGCTATTTTAGCACCAAAATGATACAGTTTTATTCATGGAAAAATTCGCCCCTCGATCTAATTCAAAAT
This sequence comes from uncultured bacterium, assembly GCA_903900935.1. GTDB lineage: Bacteria > Patescibacteriota > Minisyncoccia > Phycocordibacterales > PALSA-1337 > C7867-002. The sequence goes on along the minus strand of CAIUOX010000011.1, from coordinate 12,221 downwards.
TCGTTCCAAAGTTTGTGCACAATTTGCACAAGAAACGTTCTGCTAGGCCTATTCGCACAAAGACAAAAGTTCCTGGACCATCACCAATTCCTGCCACAAACCCATACACATTCCCGATGCGCATCAACAAATATCTCGCCTTCAAAGGATATGCCACACGTCGTGGTGCAGATGAAATCATCACAAAGAAACGTGTCACCATCAATGGTAGATATGCTGTACTCGGTGATAAAGTAGAGGAATCAGACGTTGTTGAAGTGAATAACCATAAGAAGATTGAATCATATGTATACTATGCATACAATAAACCTCGTGGCATCTCAACTGATGAAACACGTAAAGGAACACCGAGTATCGCACAATCAATCTCTCTTCGTGGTGTTTTCTCTGTTGGACACCTTGATACAAATGCAAATGGCTTGATGATCCTCACCAATGACCGTCGCGTCTCGAGCCGTCTATTCAATAATGGACATGAGCATGACGCTGAATACGTCATCCGTACAATCACGCCACTCCGAAGTAATTTCAAGGAAAAGATGGCCGAAGGAATCAATATTGGTAAACACATCATATCTCGTGCATCAGTAAAAATAGAAGATTCACATCTATGCTCTATCATTACCACTGATGCAGGAAATCATCTCCGCCAAATGTGTGCACTTCTTTTTGCTGAGATTGAACAACTCACTCGTACACGCATCATAAATATCAAACTTGATCGATTGCAATCAAATGCATTCCGCAAAATAGAAGATACTGAATTACAAGAATTCCTCAGAGCACTTGGTTTGTAACCCAACTATTTTCGTCTAGTTATTTTCTTATTTTGAAAAATAAGTTGTAATTTTCTATCTCTACTCATTCTCTTTAATTTGGCTTCCTTCGCACGAACTTGTGCATATGTTTTGTATTTTTTTGAATATATCAAAGTTACTGGTCTGCGTATCTTGGTATAATGTGCACCTGATTTTAGATGATTATGTGCATAAAGTCGTCTTTCAAGATCAGTAGTAGAACCGATATATAATGTTGTATCAGCGCACTTTAAAATATACACATAATAAGTTATTTTATTCATATTATTGGAACTTTATGTGGCGAACTTTCATATTCAAGGCCTGTCCGTCTGGAATAATACGCTCAACAAGATCCCAAAATGTTTTACCATGATGTAGCTCTTTGAGATGGCACAATTCATGCACTATGATGTAATCACGTAATTCTGGTGAAAGTGTCAGAATACGATAATTAAAATTTAGATTCTTTTTTGATGAGCAACTTCCCCATCGTCTACGCTGATTGCGAATACTGACATGATTGTATTTCATGAACTGCGCAAGAATTGGGTCGAGCTTTGCATATTCACCAACAAAATAAATAAGACGTTCCATCACAAGTGTTCTAGCTGATTCACGTTGTAAAAGATATTCCTTATGATTCAAAGATTTTTGTCTGATACGTCTGCGAATCCTTCGAAAGAAAATATGATACGGCATAGGGCGATTATATCAGATATTATCGAGGTCTGACCTCGATTAGAGATTGACGTACATATCCACAAATGATACATTATCAGCCGGCCTATAGTTATTTTGTTAGCAACATTCAACACACAAACATAAGGAACATCATGCCAAATATAAAAACTACAAATGGAATAATGGATTCGTGCGACGCAGTAAAACTCTTCACGCAAGAAGGTCATCCAACCAGTCTCTTGCTTGGCATATACCATCAGCTTCTGGAAATTTCTCAAAGTGATGCGGCGCGTGTTACAGCATACATCAACCAAAACCCAAAAAAATTCAGTCGCCCAATCACCAAATTGGCGAAAAAGCACTGCTTCTCGTCACCCCCAAGTCCTCGGCCGACACGTTCTACAACGTGGCCAGATGGGCTTGAAGAAGGAGATATCCTACTTCTGGAATCTGTACCCGGGCTTTGTTATGACTCTTCATTGTTCCGCACAGTATGTGCAAAGCTGGAACGGGGTGATCAAGCTGATCTGTGGCTCGACCACATCAAAGACCCAAATGCACCAATACCACTCGTTCTTGGTGCTGTTCCCTATTTGTTCCGTAAGATGTTCGCGCGAAAATACGCTGAACAATTTCAGCTAGCCTTCGCCTGACAGCCCGCCTTCACACAAAAACTTGCTTTCTGTGGGAAGGCGGGTTTTTGTATATTATTCTTGAGTTGCGCACTCACCAAATGTCTCTATTGCCCCTATTTATAATGTGCAAAAAATGCACATTGCTTTTCTACCAAGCTATTTTTGAAATTATTTCCCCAAATCCAATACCTCATCAATCCGTATCTGCTTCACAAATTCTGGAACGTGGGAAACCAAAATCATTGCACCCTCATACTGATCAAGTGCCTTTGCAATTACAGGCAAATGTCTGAAGTTGATATGGTTCGTTGGCTCATCGAGAATAAGTAGTCCTGGACGTTGTAATACTAGACGCGCAAAAGCAACGAGACCCTTTTGCCCTTCAGAGAGCGATGCAATTTTGGTATGGATTGTTTCAGCAGTGATAAGGAAACTTGCAGCTACAGCACGAAGTTCAGTTTCTATGAGGCGACCTTCAACTGAGCGAATCACTTTTTCTAGACTTTGATAGACCGTATCATTGAAATCCATCATTGAGAAATCTTGTCTATAATAGCCGACGCGAATACCAGGAGCGATTGATACTTCAGCATTGACCAATGAATGATGATGTATATCAGTAACCACACCTACATGGCGAGCAATTGATTCTAGCAATGTACTCTTGCCAATACCATTTGGACCAGAGAGAAGCAAATGCTGTTTTTTGCGTAATGAAATCTTGGTGGTGCGCTTTACTGCCTTATGTGTCTTCGGATTCATTATTGAATATGATGAAATACTGATTATTTCACCAATAAGATCTGGCTGAGAAGGTATCGTAAAAGGCTTTATAGTGCGATCTTCTTTGCGCACATCAACAATCTCTTCTTCAAGCTCTTCAGCTTTCTCACGCATGCGCTTTGCCACTAGACGCATCTGGCCTCCTTTATTCGCGAAGACATTGGCTTGATCTTTATTGGCCTGAATCTGCTTTGCCAATTGGGCATTTTTCATATTTTCCTTTTCTATGCGCACACTGATTTGTTCAACCACGTCTTTGTAATCACCCACGTATTGTTCTACTTTCTTGGTATATACATCTAGATACAAAACTCCATGCGTGAATGCATTCAAAAATTCAGCATCGTGAGAAATAACCAAACAAGTCTTCTTATAATTCACCAGAAAGTCCGTAAGATGTTCAATACCTGCTTTATCTAGGTTATTCGTTGGTTCATCAAGCAATAAAATATCAGGGTCTTGAATTAATGCCGACGCCAAAAGTAATCGTGCCTGCTGACCTCCAGAAAATGTTTTTATCAAACGATCTTTGATATCAAGAGAAACTTCTTTACTACCTGTGCTCTTCTTACCTATATGCAGATTAACAACATTGAGCACCTCATCAATACGAGGATCGAGATCATATATTTTTTTCTTAAATGAAGTAGCGAAAAATTCACGCACCGTGAGATTGAGCTGATCACGTGGAATAACTTGGCGACTCGTTGCAACCGTTACACCATTTGTAATAAAGATCTCTCCAGATTCAGGTTTCCATATTTCTTTATGTTCCAAGAGCTGACTCTGCTCAGTCGTAGTAGCACCTAGAATCAATCCAAAAATAGTGGTCTTACCAGCACCATTCTGGCCCATAATGGTAACTTTTGTACCACGACGAACAGTAAATGAAACATCATCAAGAATTGGCTTATTGTGTCCCCATTCAAAAGATACATCATCAAAACGAATAATAGTATCCCAAGAAAACGCTGTTTTGGAGTTATTTGACATTGAAAATATAGAGTAGCATATTTAACTATACTATATTTGAACTCTAACCATAACCTCATGCTTTTCCATAAAAGGAATCGTGAATGGTGCAGTATAGCCAGCATATGATATGCCACCTTCTTGTATGATTCCATCACGAGTCAAAACTGCATTCAGTATATCTTTTTGTTTCTGAGTCCGACTATTGCTGGCATACCAAGAAAAATTTCTAACTGCCACATTATGTGCAGGTATTGTATTGAAAACGATACGAGAATCAGTAGGCTTGGGAAGAGTGGCAAGCGTATATTCTCTAGACATCACAAAAGAAATGACGTGAGAAGTCTTTGAATTGTCTCTGACAATTACTGGAGTAGTCATTGGAATTTTGACCGAAGCCAAATCACTCTCAACTACAGGGGCCGTCATGTCTATCTTTGTACGATCAACATTGCCACCAAAAATATATGAAGCAAGAATTTTGAAACCAGTTTTCATCGCAATATCTCGATCACCTTCTACAATAGTCTCAGCGACAATATAAGGATTGTATGCACGTATCTCATACTCCTTCTTTTTGGAAATCACATGATATGGTGGTGAGCTGACGCGATTGACCTTCCAGCTGGCAATAATCCATACAAGTACCAGCGCGACCAATCCTATAAGTGGAGATGTTATGAATATATTCATGAAATAAGTATAACATGTACATCACCATCGCCATATTTGAATATAGTAAATTATTTTCTTCCTGCACGAAGAGCATTACCGATCGGCAAAAAATCAGAAAGAAAATTGTATGTAGCGGCACCTGCTGGTCCAATTACTCCAAATGCAACCAATCCCAATCCAATGATATTGGTAATAGCCCATATAGCAAAATTCTGATGCATGATTCTAGTAACACGCTGTGACAAAAGCATTACTTCTGGCAATCTAGACAGATGATCTTTCATGATTGTTATATCAGATGCTTCTATCGCGGCATCAGCTCCGATTCCACCCATTGCAATAGATACGTCCACAAGCGCCAAGGCACCAGCATCATTCACCCCATCACCAATATATCCAACCACCTCCCAATTGGCGTGTTTTGAGTGCGCACGGTGTTTTTCCTGAAAAGCTTTGATAAAAGCAACTTTTGTTTCAGGAGTCATATTGGCATGAAAATCATTGATACCAAGCTCGCGGACCACTGGAGCCGCAGAGCGCTCATTGTCACCAGTCAACAAATGCCACTCCAATACACCAAGCTCTTTTGTTTCTGCAATAATTTCTTTTACTCTTGGACGAATTTCATCGCGGTATGAGAGTAGACCAGCAATCTCATTATTGATTGCTAGCACAACGATTCCTCTGCCTGCATCTTTTTCACTAGTGATGTCTCGTATGATTGCTTCATCAACATGAATACCTTTTGTTTCCAAGAATGAAAGGCGACCAAGGAACATCTGCTGATTATCGTGAGAAAAGTTGATGCCTTGACCAGAAACTTCTGATGATTCATGTGGTGCATGCACAGATAGATGATGCTCAGATAAATATTCAAGAATAGCTCGAGAGACTATGTGTCGCGACTCTGAGGCCCCCATACCAAAATACTCAACGACCTGTTCAATAGACCATGGACCATATGCTTTGATATCAATAACTTTTGGCTTACCTCTAGTAATCGTGCCGGTCTTATCAGTCAAAATATATTTTAAGCGAGATATCTGCTCAAATGCTTGTGAACCTTTCACGATAACTCCACGCTTTGCCGCACGACTAATAGCTGCAGTGAATGCAAGTGGTACTGCAACAGCGATATCATCTGCACAAACTACCAATAAAACTGAAAGTATATTTCTTGGACTTATACCAAGCATATACATTGTTACAGCTGTAACCAATGATAGAGCAATATACCATTGAGTAAATCTATCCGCAGCACGCTCAGCATCATTCTTCTGGCGACTTGCCTCATCAACCAAACTAATCATACGAGACAATGTAGTATCTGCACCAAGCTTTTCTGCACGGACTACGAGTGAACCAGATTCATTGACAGTGGCTGTATATACCTGATCACCTACCTTTTTGGGAACCAATTCGCTCTCGCCAGTCAATGAAGATTCATCAATCTCAGCTACACCAGATATAACTGTACCATCAACTGGCATACGATCTCCTGATTCAACAATGACATGATCGCCTTTTTTAACTTCACTAATGTGCATTTCTCGTATAGTTTCTCCGACTTGTACGCGTACATTCTCAACATGATATTTCATCAAACTTTGAATGGTCTTATTGGCGCGAGCTTCGGTAATACGACCAAAAAGACGGGCGAAAGCCAACATCAACGTAATAAATCCTGCTGAGAACCATTCTCGAGAAATAAGCGAGAAAATCAGAGCAATAGCAGCGAGCAAATCAATTGAAAGCCGTCTTCGAATCAGTGAATGAATAGCGGACACTGCTACAGGAATAAGTCCTATTACTGTCAGAGTTGCAAGAATAATATCAGCAATATCTTTATGCAAGAAAAAAGAAGCAATCAACATGATAGTTGTAGCAACAATAAGCGTTATATCCATCACCAGAAAAAATGTTCCTTCTATCTCAGTAAATGTACGTTTTGTATGCGTAGAAGCAATATGAGAGATACTATTCATGAATGATAGTATAGCAGAAAAAATATACTATATAGATTGATAGCTACTCACTACAATTATGTTTCCAAGATTATAATCCAGCAATACGTATCACAACATATAGTACAGTAGCTCCAAACAGTGTCATACCTGTAGTTAATAATTTTGGATGCTTGTGCTGACTCTCAGGAATAAGATCACTAGCACCAATATACAAAAAGAAACCAGAGAATAATGCAAGAACAACGCTCAAATATTGTTCTGGTAATGTAAAAAAGAGAGTTGATGTGACACCCAATACAGGAGCTATTGCATCTACTACAAGCCATCGAAGTGCGTGTTTTGTAGTACCCTTATTCTTGAGGATCATACTGACTGTATTCATACCATCAGAAAAATCATGCACGAGAACAGCTACCGCAACAATAATACCAACAGTAGTAGATACCTGAAATGAAAGGCCAATTGCAACACCATCTAGAAAACTATGGATTGAAAGACTTCCTGCTCCAAATACACCTCGTCTAAGCTTTTTTGATTCTATGACTGATGGTTCATATTCATGATCATGCTCATGTTTTGAAATATCAAAAGTATGTCCAGTGGTTTCACATTCTTCATGAGCGTGTGCATGAAGAAATATGGCGCGATCAAGAACCAGATATATCAAAAAACCAAGAGCAACAATACTCATAATAGTATCAGCACCAAAAAAACGAGAACCAATATTGAGTGATTCTGGTATAAGATCAAAAAATGCAACAGCAACTATTGCACCAGCACTAAAACCAAGAATTATATGGAGCTTATCTTTGAGACGCACAGCAACAAGACCACCGATTAGCGTAGCTGTGAATGTTGCAAGAGAAATAAGGAGTATCATACGTTTGAATATTGAAAATTATAGCGTACAAACTAATATAGGGCGAATGCAATAAATAAAATTAAGAATGCAAATGATGCTACAAGTTTCACACCAGCACCAGCAAGAGAACCGATGATGCTTCCAGTAGCTACACGATGTGAATGAACAATATTGCGTGTTCTATACCACTCAGAAGCTAATACTCCAAAAAACATTCCAATAATACTCCCGATGATAGGTACTGGAATAAATGCCGAACCAAATATAAGACCAACGAAACCAGACACAATTGCTGTCCAATCAGCTCCTCCCCACTTTGCCCCAATCAATCCAGAAATAGTATCAATAATCATCGCTATTGCAGAGATCAAAGCAAGTATACCAACATCAAGCAAAGTAATGTGATAAAAGTTGTCATAGAAACCATATAATACAACAACAACTAGCATATACAACATTCCTGGAACTACAGGAATAATCGACATTATAATACCTGGAATAAGAAGGATTCCTGCGATTATGAGAATAATTGTATGTGTCATGCCTGTATCATAACATTATTAGCTTTTGATGAATCCTTGCGATTGCAATGACCACAATTTTGCATATAGACCATTTTTGCGTAGAAGCTCATCATGACTACCCTGCTCAATAATAGATCCTTGATCAAGCACAACGATACGATTCATCTTACTGATAGTTGAAAGTCTGTGCGCAATAACAACTACCGTTTTATCTTTCATGAGAACATCAAGTGCATCTTGAATGAGCATTTCTGAATGTGAATCTAGGCTTGATGTTGCCTCATCAAGCACAAGAATCGGTGCATTCTTGAGTATTGCTCGCGCAATCGCAACACGCTGACGTTCACCACCAGAAAGTTTGATACCACGCTCACCTACATAGGTATCATAACCATTCGGAAGAGTCTCAATAAACTCATGACAATGTGCGAGTTTTGCAGCACATATAACCTCCTCGTCAGTTGCATCAGTTTTGCCATATTTAATATTATCTTTGAGTGAACGATGGAACAGTATCGGATCTTGTGGCACAAAACTAATCGACTCACGTAAACTTCCCTGAGTAACATGTGTAATATCCTGGCCATCAATAGAAATAGAGCCTTTTTGGATATCATACAAACGTAATAACAATCTAACCATTGTTGACTTGCCTGCTCCAGAAGGACCGATAAGAGCAACTCGTTCGCCAGGTTTTATATTCAAGGCAATACCATTCAAGACTCCTGAGCCTTCATTGAAATGAAAACCAATATCCTTGAAATCAATAGCACCAGAAGTAACTGTGAGTGGTTTTGCATGAGGAGCATCCTTTATTCCGTGAGAAAGTTTCATGATTTCAACAGCTTCTTTAGCATCAGCAAAGGCTTCATACAAATCACGCAATATACGACTCCATGCCCAGAAATTGTTCATAAGACCGATGATATATATCTGGATCAATACGAATGTTCCTACTGATATCATGCCCATTCCCCAAAACTTGATAGCCACATAAAAGATCAAGAATTCTGTAGCAACATTGAGGACTGCTTGTATCGCATCGATCACATTGGAAACATTCCATTTTGCACTGAGTGCTTTGGTATAAGTAGTATTTGCAATACCAAAAAGACTGGATTCGTAAGAAAAACGATTGAACATCTGTATTGTGGCATGATTGGAAAGGCTGTCAGCCATTGTGGCAGTAGCCAAAGACTCCACTTTTGCAGAATTGATATCATATGGTATTTTCCAACGTGATAATACAAATGAAAGTAATAGAAATACAACCATCCAAATAACAATGGCAAGAGTGAGGATCGGCTGTATATACCAAAGAACAATACACACACCAATAACTCTGACCATGATTGGTATAATTTCTTGGAAAAATCTATCAGTAACACGCTCAAACGAACGCATGAATCGATTGATCTTTTGCACCAATGAACTACTGAATGTATTACTAAAAAATGCATACGAATGACCAATGATGTAATCATAAGCATCCTGGCGTAAATTATTCATAATACCTGTTTGTATGTGAACAATAACAAATGAATATATGCGGAAACTTATCCACGCAATAACATTCATCAACAATATGAAGAGAATAATATTTATTAGTTCAGGAGTTGCGACAAGAGGATTAGCTCCTTGAGTCAAGATATCAAAAAATTTCTTATAGAATAGTGGCGCGATTATACTAGCTGATATAATCGGCACAATAGTAGAAATAATTGCAACTATAAGAGCAAACCAATACTTTTTGGCAACACGGCCATACTCTTTGAGTACGTCGATAATGGTGACTTTTGGATATTCTTGTCTATGGGACATAGAGTTTAGGGTAGCATAAAATCAACCCTATACCCATCAAGCTTATATACTTTTGTTTAGTAATGCGCGTGTAGCTGGACCAACAGATCCAATAGGACTTAGCTTATTTTTGCGCTGATACTTTTGGACAGCGGCTTTTGTTTGGGTACCAAAATATCCAGTAATAGGACCAGAATATACCCCATCTGCTTTCAAGTGCTTTTGTAGAGCTACTACTTCTGGATCAGAAATTCCAAGAGCAGTTACTCCGACATAGAGAGGTTTGCTGAATGTTAAAAATACCAAAGTGGGCGTGATAACTGATGGACTGTTACTTGAAGTATTCATGAAAGATGGTGCTGAATAGGCATATACCGTGGCACACTGATTTGAATTCTGACACACAGTTATATTTGAGCCACCAGATGCAATGGCACTTATCTCCAAAGTATTACCAGATATATTTGCAGAAATAGCATTTTGTCCAGAATTTTGTGAAATATAATACCCACCATTACCTGTTATTGTGACATACTGACTCTGTCCAATAGTCATATTCAAATTTGTCTGACTAAGAGTGATCCTCGGATTTGTAGTTGATGCAATCTGACTTTGTGTCTGCTGTACTGATACTGATACACCACTACATGTCCTATTATTTGTACCGATAGCACATACAGTTACAGTTGTACTTCCCTGCGAAAGAGCATTTATATTGAGAGTAGATCCTGAAATATTTGCTACGGCTACTCCAATATTGGAATTATTGGATATACCATATGTTCCTGTTCCACTTATAGATACTGACTGATTTTGTCCGATGATCAAATTGAGAATACCTTGACTAAAAGATATCATTGGCTGTAAATATGAAGTTGATGATTGAACAGTCACATATAAATAATTGCACACTGTTCCACCTCCTGCACATACAGTTATCGTTGATGGACCAGGAATGAGACCAGTCAAAGTTATGGTGCTACCATTCAATGTTGCACCAACTGAGCTAGAATTTGAATTGTTTGAAAGCACATATGAACTTTGTCCATATATAGAAATACTCTGTACTTGGCCTACAGTAATAGATGAATTGTTCTGACTAAAAGAAATTGAACTATTCATAGAATTATTTTGTGCATCAACTGATACGTAAAGTGTTCTACATCCTATATTAGAAGCACAGATGATCATATTGGTCGAACCTGAATTTAAAGCATTTACCGTAATCTGACTACCACTTATAGAAACAATAGCAACAGAAGGATTTGGATTGTCAGAAACTGATAGATTGGATCCGACAGAAGCAACTACCGTAGTAACTTGTCCCTTTTTCATAGCTAGACCAGCTGGACTAAGCGACAATGTTCCAGAATTTGAATAATCAGGCCACAAAGTGCTCGGCGAAGATGCTCCATTTGCGGTCACATATACTTGAGTATTTCCCTTTATCTGATATGTCGTAGAATTGATGATTGTAGACAAATTGCCATTGATATTGCTAGTTCCAATAGGAATAGAGGCCATTGATGAAGCAGATTGATAGTGCAAACTAACCGTGGAATTTGGATCACCGGCCATAACCGACACCTGCATAGAATCAGAACCAAGCGAAGTTACAAGCAGTGATGGTTGTGATGAGGCATTTGCATGAATAGAAAAGCTACAAGATATCAATGTAATAGTAAAGATAGCAATTATGGTGCGTATAAAATATTTCATGAATGTATTATACAACAAATATATTGTCAAAATCTAATCCACAATTTTGCTTGACTTTTAGCGAACCGTTAGCTAGGATATAGGTATTACGACGAAAAGGGGTCCAAACGGTTAATTACCTAAGGCACCCTTTTCTTTTTACCCAGGTTACTGATAGTGATTTTTGTTCTAATATCTTTATTATCCAAATTAGCAAAGTATTTGTTTGAGAGTTTTTTATAGAGAGAAGATGCTCTATCAAGATCTGGAAACAATATTTTCACAAATCTTTTTTCTTCTATCATGAAATCCACCACCAGCTTGTAATCACCATCTCCTGATACAAGGACAATCTTTTCAAAATCTTCTTTCTTATACATCTTTTTCATTATATGGAAAATGATATCCGAATCAACATTACCTTTTTTCTTTCCGATCATAGCTGGATTATGTTCTCGAAATTTAAGAATGAAACCAGCCTTCTGTATTTCATCATACAATTCTTGATTTTCTTCTTGAACATATCCAAGAAAATAGTAAGCTTCATCTACATTGTATTTCTCCTTGAGATACACTAGAAAACGCGCAAGATCAATATGCCACGGATCTTTTTTCCGCTTTGCTGTGCCCATGTGTAGATTTTGTCCGTCTATGAATGCAAGGTTTCTAACTTTTTCTTTATCTAGTTTCATGAACACCATATTATCATAAAATCTGTGTCCACTTTATGGGGTACATATCATTGGCGGTGCTTACTGGACAAAGTTCGAAACTATTTCGAGCAAAATCCAAATGATTAAAACTACTAAAAAGGACTCGGCAGG
>CAIUOX010000010.1 GCA_903900935.1 uncultured bacterium | reverse complement strand
TTCATAAGCAGTGGCTGGATGCCTGTTATCGAGTCCTGAAGCCTCATGGCACCATTTGGGTTAGTGGTACCTATCACTCCATCTATCAATGCGGGCATGCCATTCAATCCATCGGATATCATATTCTCAATGATATTAGCTGGTTTAAGCCAAATGCTTCGCCAAATTTAAGTTGCCGGTTTTTTACTGCAAGCCACGAGACTTTACTTTGGGCTAGAAAAAATAAGAAAGCAAAACACACTTTTAATTATGACTTGATGAAAGAGGGTGACTGGTCTGAAGATTTTATTAAAAAACCCAATACTCAAATGCGTTCCGTATGGGCAGTCAATCCACCAAAAAAAGAAGAGAAAAAATACGGTAAGCACCCGACACAAAAACCACTTTCTTTACTCGAAAGGATTGTCTTAGCTAGCACGAACAAAGGTGATATTATTCTCGACCCATTTACAGGTAGTTCAACTACAGGAATTGCCGCTAAAAAACACGGTAGAAAATTTATTGGTATTGATACTGAGAAGAAATACTTAGATCTTTCTCGAAAACGTTTTCGAGACTTAGTCGTGGTTGGTAATTAACGATAACTACCTCAGATATTTTGCCTCGACCGCTTGATTTTGAATTGATCATGCGGTTTGCGTAAACTGGTATCTGTTTGTATCCAGCATATATCTCTTGAATAAATGGTGCACTTGAATTACTTAGCATGACATATACACCTCTTTTATCTAATTCAATAAACAAATCCCTTAGTCGTATTTGATCGTCTTTTGAGAAAGCGTCTTTACTATAACTGGTGAAGCTCGATGTTTCTGAGAGAGGATGATACGGTGGATCAAAGTAGACGAAATCTCCAGCTTTAGCATTTTTGACAGCGTCAACAAAAGAACCACTTGTGATTTTTGTGTTCTCGAGTGTCTTGGATACTAATCTCAAATTCTCTTCATCGACAATTCTAGGATTTTTATAACTACCGATTGGCACATTAAAACCACCTTTTGAATTTTCACGGTACACACCATTAAAGGCAGTTTTATTTAGAAAGAGAAAATATAGACTACGGTCAAAATCGTCATGTGTCAGTAAATTGTATTTCTCCCTGATTGAGTAATAAAATTTCTTGCGCGCATCTGTGTCTTTCGTGATAAATTCTTTCTCGAGTTTTTTGAGACCACTGATTAACTCGTCAATGTTTTTCTTGATATTGGTGTATGTCTGAACAAGGGTTTTGTTGATATCGTTGATATGCGCCTTTTTTGGATTTATTGAAAAAAATACAGCACCACCACCAATGAATGGTTCATAATAGGAGTTATATTCTTTTGGGAATAAACTCTCAAATTGGTTTAAGAGTTGTCCTTTTCCGCCAACCCACTTTAAAAATGGTTTTACTTTCTTAGATGTATCTGCACTCATGCGTCTATTTTATCATCTCGGGATCAATAAACCTATATCATTGTTATTGGATCAATTTTGTGATTAAATTGAGCTATGAAAATCGGCGGCATTGGAGGTGCAAACACAAAATCAGGTCTTCATTTTGAGGGGAAGGTAGACTTCCTTGAGGTACTTAAATCTGTGCCTGGTTATGAAGTCAAAGAAGACGGGTCTATCCTGTTTCAAGGTAAGGTTGTTGCACTCAACCTTCGTAAAAGTCGTCTCTACAGATTTCTTGAACAGAAGGGTGTAAACCATAAAGAGATTCTTTCAAAAAAGCTTCTGCCTGACGATGCTATCCTTGTACTTGGTACTAATGCTTTTTATGTAATTGAAATAAAATTCCAGAGTGTTGCTGGATCTGTCGATGAAAAATTACAGACATGTCACTTCAAAAAACGACAATATGAAAAGTTGATGGCATCCCTCGGTGTTAAGGTTGAGTATATTTATATTCTGAGTGAGTGGTTTCAGGCACCAGCTTATAAAGATGTTTTAGCCTATATTAAGGAGGTTGATTGTGATTATTTCTTTGAAGAAATAACACTGAATCGTTTAGGTTTACCATCTCCAAAATAATTATTCTAGAATTGCTGGGTCCTGTTTTTCTTTTGGTGGCGGCAACCTATCAACCTCGACTTTTAAATCGTCTTTCTTGTTTAGATTTACGTTGATGTAGATTGCTGCAGGTTCAGCTTTCGGTGCCTCTATCGGTTTTCGTGGTTTGAAGTAGCGCTTACTGTTGTTATCAAGGAGGTATCTGATGGCAGGTAATTCTCCTTGTTTGACTAGCGAATGTAATTGATTTTCGGCAAAATCACACCAGTTATCACGACCTGACTCGAGTGCCGCATCAAATGCTTCAGCGAATTCTGGATCGATCTTTTTCCATTCATATGGAGTCGAACGAGAAATGCCAGCGCGCTTGGCAGCCACGGCAATAATACCGCTTTCGGCAAGGTGTTCGATGAACTTGGCTACTCGATCATCAGAGATCATGACATTAGACTTTTACCGGCTTCTTACCAGTGAGGAGTTCAATGCGATGCATGATGACATGTGCATATGCAGGACATTTTTCCATCATGAAGCATCGACGTTTGAGTTTCAGTGATGCTACTGCCGTACTTCCTGATCCTCCAAAGGGTTCTAGTACAATGTCATCACGTTTCGTGAGTACTTTAATATACGGAATGAGAATCTCAATTGGTTTAGTACCAAAAATAATTCCTTGACCAGAAGATTTAGCATCAGATGCAATGTAGTCAATGAAATCAGTCGGGCAATATTTATTGCCTTTACCGTATGGTTCCCAATGTGGCTTACCTGATATAGCGAATAGTGCGTTCTCGTATTCATTCTGAAGGAGCTCATCAGATTCAGGTTCGGTATCAACAGACACTTCTCCTGACGTACCAACAAGCGCTATGTCAGTCTTATTAAAGAATTTATTATTCGCTGCATAGCCCTGCATACGATTAGGTAGACGCCACGTGATCGTGTTGCGATACTTCCAGTGCTTCTCAAGTTCGTTCCAAATCTCACGCAAGTTCTTTGGGTTCTCGAAGATGATGATTGAGAAGTCTGGCTTTTGGACTAGTGACACATTACGCATCCACTTTTCCGTAAAATCATCGGGTAGTGTCTCTGTGCCGATATAGTGACGGTCTCGCTTATAGCCGAAGCCTTCTTTTGAGTTCGACTTTTTCTTGCCGTGCAAGTAGTCCAAAAGATACGGTGGATCTGTCATGCACATGTCGGCTTTGTTGCCATTCATGAGTTTGAGCATGTCAGCTTCATTCATAGAGTCGCCAACCATGAGACGGAAGCCGTCGACTTCATAGACATCACCAGTCTGTGCCGTTACTTCTTTTATATCCAACTTATCAAGCTCTTCTGCGAGATCAAAAACTTCAGGGACTTCTTCAACTGGAAATACCGAGTCGATTTCGGCTGAAGAAAATCCAACGTCGGCTAGAATCGATTCGTCATACTCAGCCAGAAGTTCAAGATCAAACTCTCCTGTATTTTTGTTAAGGCGGAGATTAAGCTCTTTTTCACGTGCAAGTTCTGGAATGTTAACGAATACAACAGGAAGGGGGTTGATACCAAGCTCCGTCGCCATCTCAACTCTGAAATGACCACCGATGATAACATTTTCACGCCCAACTGCACGATTGACGATGATAGGGTCGACACAGCCGAAGCGCTTCAGTGACTCCTTAAGCTGGTCACTTTGGTCTTTTGTGTGGGTACGAGGATTGTAATCGGCAACTTTCAACACGCTGACTGAGACGTACTCAACCTTTAGATCTTTGTTCATATTTTTATTTATTAGTTAATAGTGACTTGTTTTATGAACGCTTACATTGAATCAAGTAGTACTGACCTCGACGCTTCTGGGCTTTCATAACTGTATTATACGGACGTGTATATAGAAAAAATAAATGCGATGTGGATTAAATTTATATACTCTATATTGTAGCTCAATAGAGCCATATTATTGCTTAAATTTATATCCATATTGCAGAAATACCTCTTGACAACTATTTACAATATCAAAATTATGTTGTGAATTATATGGTGAACACCATGTAATTATTTTAATGAAAATAAGATATTACCTCAAAAATAGAGGTTAGTGTGGGGGTCGTCCGATTTGTCCGATTTTGTTGATTTATATGGGTGAAAAAACACTTTTCTTTGACAAAAATGCTTGTGTGGAGTGTAGAAATAGTGTATAATTGATACCAGCCATACTCGAAAATCTAGTGACATAGATAAGAGGGACATTCTCTTCATTAGCAGCAATCCAATCGTGAAGGTGAAAGTTCAACTCTTTTGGAGACCCTCGAAGTAACAGGAGATAATACTCCATCCACTCCGCCGATCTCGTCAATATCTTATTGGTGCCGATTTGGTTTAGAAGTTTGGTAAGAACGCTTATGCTTGCTAGTCTGTAATTTTATTGAATGCTCGATGTCTCACGGTTTGCACACCGCTCGTGACACTTTGGCCGAAATGTAATTACACTTGCTCGATATAATGTTGAATTTTGTAAACCTATTTTGGTAGCGTTGATAAAGAGAAAGATTAGAGTTTCTTTTTTGGCACAACGGTGACAGGTCGAACAAATTAGGAAGTACAATATTTTAATATTTCGCTGCAACAAGGAGATTTAGCAGATAGCGGCAATATGGTCATCGTATACGTTGATGACGAAGCAGCCGTTGAGTCCACTCGAAACAACTAAGTGCGTCCGCCTTGCCTAAAATTGGTCGTCGGTACCCAGTTAGTTGCGATTACTAATTAAATAAAATTCAAGAACCAGATGATCGCGCTAGCGGTCGCTTCTATCTGGTGCTTATTAAACTTATGTCAGTTCATCTCGTAACAAGTAACGCAAGCGGTTTGTTGTCAGCATTCAAAAAAGCAATTATCGAAAAGCGTATCGATACATGGTCAATGTCTGAAGACCAGAAATATTTTACGCATTCGCCAAGTCAGTGGAATAGTCTCGCGTGGTTTTCTCCTTCAGTGCAAAGCGACCGACTTGTGTTCAATATAATCAAACCGAACAATAAAAATGTAACCGATGTAGTCTATGCCGTGTATCATGGACGTCTCATCGAATCATTTTTAACTCATTTCGACCAGTCATTTACAGATGGAATAGCTACAGCGCTTCCACAGAGTAATGACAGACTTGCTTAGAGTGAGGTTCTAGTAAAATCAAAAACCACCCACAAGGGTGGTTTTTGATTACATGGACACCTGACCCGAGTGCCTCCGGAAGCCGACCGAAAAGATGCTAGAATACCCTTACAAGGTCTACACCTACGGGTACTTAACCCGAGTAGCCCGCAAAAAGTCGGAATTCAGATTCTCGTCAAAAATGCGGTCGGCACAAGGTGCCGGCTGTTCCGAAGTCCCCCCACCAAAGCCTGATTCTGCAAGGATTCGCCACGCAGAGCGTGGCTCAAAAAGGAGCGTTCGATCTTTGATAAAAAAGTTCG
>CAIUOX010000009.1 GCA_903900935.1 uncultured bacterium | reverse complement strand
TGTTAGAGACATCGTGAATACAGATTTTTGTAAAAGACAGTCAAAGACAATTTAATTCATTTAAAAAGACACAATTATGGATAATAAAGACATACAAAATCCTAATTCTTTCAATGATCCATTAAACTGGAAATCATTGGGTTTTTTTAATGCTGAAGAATATTTGATGTACGTATTTAAAAAGACAGAGAAGATAACCTCTGCACTTTATCTAGTCTCAGGACTTCTCAAAGACGAGGAGCCTCTCAAATGGGAAATTCGTGATAAGGGTATTGATTTATTGTCTTCGTCTTTTATGGCATCTAGTGCAGTACCAGGTGACAAGAATTCAGTCATCCAATCTCTCTTTACTGCAGCTTTGGAAACACTCTCACTTCTCAATGTTGCTCGTATATCTCACCTTATTTCAGATATGAACCACAATATTTTGGTCCGCGAGATTGATCAGGTTGTTGCATTGCTCCGAGATCGCCTAGCCATCAATGCCGAGAGTGCTGGGTATGTCCTTTCTGAAGCATTTTTTAAGACACCAGATTTATTTAGTACCGGATTCAAAAATCCACAATCAAACTCAAAGACAAATACAAATGATTCCCATAGTCATTCAAGCTCACATAAAGTAGGGGATACAAGGGTTTCTCAAGGACAAGTTGATGTTCAAATCAAAAAGACAAGCAGACAAGAAGCGATAGTAACTATCCTTAAAGGGCAATCAAACCTCACTATCAAAGACTTCTCAAAAGTAATAAAAGACTGTAGTGAAAAAACAATACAACGTGAATTGCTTGGTCTAGTCGACAGGGGAATTATCAAGAAAGAGGGTGAAAGGAGATGGAGTAGATACTCACTGAAATAATTTTTAAAATAATTGCAATACACTAATGGTTTGATGTACAGATTTGTCGTCATTACGGTCTATTTTTGAAGTTTCGTTTTCTACATTCATGAAAATGACATGAAATAAGGTTTTTTCTTGACTTCTAGCACCAAATGGCTTAGTATAGTCGTATTATTATTAATTACTAAATATAGCCATAAATTACCTGTTTCTCAGCATATTTCTGTTATCCACATGTCCTTTTACCACAGTGTGTAATTTTGCGTTATAATGCTTTGTATCGAGTGTGACTCTAGCCTACCAAGGTTTGAATTGCATTCGTCCCAGAGCAATAGTGCTTCGGGAGTAACCCTTCTTCGCGTAAAGCTTTGAAGGATAAACGAACTTTGACAAATCAATAAAACGTCAAGTTCGATTGTTCATTATTGAATGATCGATTTTAGATGATTGCATGTATCTTTATTGGTATATGTATTTCTTCTTTCTTCGATAATATCAATAATTTGTTTTGCCACAATATCTTGTTTGCATGTGTCGATATAACGTGCGTTCAAGGTGTGGAATTATTATTAGTATTACAAAATTGCATTAATTCTCTATATTTATTAGTAAACAGAGAACATGCATTAAATTACAAAAAATATTCGTATGAAAAAGATTCTTATTGCTACAGGCGTAGCCTTCTTGGCTCTCGCTTCAGTTGCAGCAGCAGCAACCTTCACAAGAAACCTTACAGTAGGTTCTTCAGGTGCTGATGTTTCAGCTCTTCAGACAACTCTCATCGCTGGCGGATACAGTATCCCAGCAGGTGCTACAGGTTACTTTGGTTCACAGACACAAGCAGCAGTCAAGGCTTACCAAGTTGCAAAGGGTATCATAAATCCTGGTACAGGATTTGTTGGTCCTTTGACACTCAAGGTATTAAATGGTGGCCCAGTTGCTACAGTTGATATGACAGCTTGTCCTTCATGGGCAACTTGTACAGCCAAGGTTACAGGTGTAACAGGCTCAGTTTCAACAGGCTCAATCACAACTCCTGGTGTTGAAGGTATCTTGACAATCACTCAAGGTCCAATCTCAAACACAGTTGTTAACGTTGGTGCACGTATGGTTCCTGTCTTGGCAGTTCGTGCCCAGGCTCAGAACTCTGATATTGCTGTCCAGCGTATTACTCTTGACCTCGGTACAGACACAAAGATCTACAACAAGATCTTCACACAGTTGTATGTACTCGATTCTTCAGGATTAGTTCTCGCTACTATTCCTTTGAATTCATCAACAGTAGTTCAGAGTGGTTCTAACTACGTTGTTACAGCTAGTGGATTCAGCACAATTGTTTCAAAGAATAGTTACAAGGACTTCACAATCGCTGCTGACCTTTATTCAGCAATCGATACGACAAACCTCTCAGGCTCATACCCTGTTTCAATCAACGCCTTCGGTGTTCGCGGTGTTGATGGCGCAGGTATCAATCAGACAGGTCCTCAGTCAGGAACAATCACACAGTCAGTTACAATCAATTCAAGTTTGACAGATAATGCAATTGCAAATATCTCAACTGACTCAACTTCACCTCAGACAAACAGTGTTCCAGTTACAGATACGACATATGGTCAGTATCTCAAACTCCCTGTTTTGATCTTCAATATTGGTGCTCAGAACGATACACTTCACCTTCACCAGGTTGTAGTCAATTTCGTTGGTGTTCCATCAGGAGTTAACACAGCTACAGCAACAGCAGCATACCTCTACCAAGGTGCAACACAGATTTCATCAGCTTCAATCATTAGTGGTGTTGCTACATTCAGCAATATCGTCAATGGTACAGCCGGTGCATCTATTCCAAGAGACGGAAATCTTCCTTTCACAGTCAAGGTTGACGTCACTGGTGTTACAGCAGGAACTCTCGCACTTACTCCATCATTGGATGTAACCAATACAGTTATCTATAACTCACAGGATTCAACAGTTACCGGTACAAAGAAAAACGGTATCGCACCTGGATTTACGACAACAATATTGGGCAAGGGTCCAGCATTTGCTCTCGTAGGTGCTCCTACAATTTCAGTTTCTGGTTCTAACCAGAGTGGTTCAACAAACAGTACATCAACAATCATCGCTACATTCAATTTGAATGTTCAGGCAATTGGTTCAAATGTATACTTTGGTAACCAAGCTTCAACCACACACCCAATGTTCGTCTTCAAGGTGTTCAACGGTGCTGGTTCAGATGTTACATCAGCTCTCGCAGGTAAGAGTTCAGGATTTATCATCCCTAGTGCTGGCGTGATCACAGTTGGCGTTCCTTCAGGAAGCTTCTATGTTCCACAGCAAAACTCAGCTCAGATCGGCAACGTAACCTTCCAATTCTCTGGTAAGGACGCTGCAGGAGATGTTTTGAGTGCAGGTCCATACTCAGTTGATATCGCAGGTATCTCATACTCAGTTGATAGTGGTGCTACAACAGCAACATCGACCTACATGGATGGACTTAGCGGTTGGAGAACAGCCGGTGTAAACCCTTAATCGGAAATACATCGTTCTCTCTGATTCTAATCAATCACACAATAACCGCCGAAAGGCGGTTTTTGTGTTGCTGGATTTTGTCGAGGCCTCGATGTTTTCTTATTATCGGTTGGACGATTTTAATATTGCCGCTGCCTTGCTTTCTAAGCCTGGACCATAGTGTTGGACGAGATATATTATTGCAAATGTTCCGATGAGGATGCACGTAAAACCAAGTAGAAATTTGAAGAAATTTTGATCGAAGGGATTTACCATAGGTATAGTATAGCAGAAATTTGTCGAGGCCTCGATTTCGACTTCATCAAAATTTGATTCTTTTTTCACGAGTCCTTCATTTCACTTTGATATTCTCAGTTTATTATCAATTTTAATGTTAATAAGCTATGAAATATATAATGTATTGGTGTATAAGAGTTTCTATTGTATTTTCAGTATTATTGTTTGGTTCGTCATGTGTTCATGCCTCTACAATTGTTCCACGTACGGATATATTCACTGATGTAGTTTGGACTGCTTCAAGTAGTCCATACATAGTGCAAGATAGTATTATCATTACTCGTGGTGCGACTTTGACTATTGGTCCTGGCGTTGAGATCAAGATGGCTAGTACATCTATAAATATATATGATCGACCTCAAATATATGTGAATGGCTCTTTATTCTTGAATGGAACATCAGAAGCTCCTATTTTCGTTCATGATATTTATGGTATCTCAATTGATTTTGGCACAACAAGTATCAATCACAGCGTCATTGATGTACCGGGTGGTTTGAATGTTGTTTCGTCACGAGTTGATATTATTTCAAGTACTATTAAACATGCCAATGAGGCAATACATGATGTTGCTAGTGAAATTCATATAATAAATTCATATATTCAAGAAAATGGCATAGGAATTTTTGTGATACCTCCTGGAGGTATATTTATGGTTCGTGGTGATGGGTCGAATGATGACATTGGTGGCATAGGCAATGCATTTTGGGATAGTCCGATATTGTTGGCTAGGAATATGGAAGTACCTACAATAAATGCTGGTGTGACTATATCTAGTTCTACATTGATTGATAATACTCAGTATGCAATCAAGAATAATGGTATAGACCCTGTGCATGCAATACACAATTGGTGGGGGAGTTTTAGTGGCCCAGTGAATGCAACATCCAGTGCTATTGATGGCCCTGTTGAATTTGATCCATGGATAAAACACGAGACTGTCTGCTGTTCAAGTATACTTTTTATTCCAGGAATAGAAGGTAGCCGATTATATTCTGTGATACCAGCAAGAAAAAACACTTCTACAAGTACACGGAGATTGTGGGAGCCAAATAGCAATGCTGATGTTACAAAATTATATCTGAATGCTACTGGATCGAGTATGGATGCGTCTATATATTCCGATAGTCCAATTGGTTTGGCATATGGAATCAAGGGAGTATACGGATCATTTATGAAATTTCTTGATGGTCTTTCTTCGAGGAATATGTTTACTGAATGGAAATCATTTAGTTATGATTGGCGCAAAGCAGTTCCAGATATAGTTGTAGGAAATGAAAAAAGAGCCACAACGACCGAATCATTGATTGATCTTATTGTGGATATGGCATCAAGTTCCAAAACTGGTAAGGTGACAATAGTTGCTCACAGCAATGGTGGTTTGGTGGCAAAATATTTGGTGAAGATTCTCACTGAACAGGGAAAAGAAAACCTTATTGATTCTGTGCTTGGTGTGGCGGTTCCATATATAGGTACGCCAGAGGCAATTCCCGATCTACTTCATGGATACAATCAATCTATTCTCAAAGGATTGGTCTTGAAGGAGAGCACGGCACGTAATTTGGCAATCAATATGCCTAGCGCATACTCACTATTGCCATCAGCTGAATATTTTGCAAAAGTACTTGGTCCATCGATTGCATTTGCGAGCACAACAGAGCCAGGAATAAATAGTGGATCATATCCAAAAGAAATATCTTCTATTTTGGGCCAGAATTCATTTATTGTTGATACAAACAATGCAAGAAAAAATTCAGTTGCTTCAGATACTTCATTACCTATAAAAGGGAATCAGTCGTTGCTTGCTTCGGCTGGATTGTTTCATGGAATTCTTGATTCATTCAGGTGGCCAGATCTAATCTCTACATGGTCTATTCTTGGCTGGAATATTCCTACTACCAAGACGCTCTATTATTCTAGTAATGATCGCTGTACATTTTCGTGGACTGGTATGAGATGCTTGCCGAAGCTTTCGTATAGTGCTTCAACTACAGCAATGGGTGATGGGGCAGTTGTTGCACCGAGCGCTGCATATGATACAAGTTCGGTAGTATCGCTTGATCTAAAACAGATATCTAGATCAGAGGGTACAAATATCTCTCATGCAAATATTCTTGAATCATCAACAACACAAAAACAAATAGAGGATATTATTACTCATAAATATACTGCTGATTCAGCTCAATTTATACGAGTCCAGGGTGTATCCTATGGTGAGCCTGATTATACAAAAGAGCCAACATTTATTGTTGTGCATTCAAGTGGATCAGTCGGCTTGAATGTATATGATTCAATAGGTCATCATACTGGTGAGACAGTATCACCACCAGAAGTTACTGATGATGTAGTTACTGCATATGAAGAAGTTATTCCAGGAAGTCGTTATATTACATCACATTCTGATCAGAATAGTTCTATATATATTCCAGATAGCGGGGGACGATATTCGATAGTTGCACAAGGGTCTGGTGTGGGTACATTTGATCTTACGGTCAATCGTGTGCAAGGTGGTGCTATATTGGACAGTATTCATTTTGATGCGATACCTGTAACTCCAACAACTATTGCTTCTACTACTATTGAAACTAGTTATACGGACATTAGTACTGCACCATCACTGGCTTCATCTACTGCCAATCTAGTTGTAGACGCTTTTGGTGATAATTCAAATACGATACTTGTGCATCCAAATACAGAACCAAATCTAATTAATTATATTGATGTATTCAAAAAATACGTTGATAAGATAGACGTCTCGCATAAACATTCAAAAGATATTATAAAAAGGATTACGCGTCTACAAGATATTGTGCGCAAAGGAGGACGATTACATGTCCAACGTGGCAAGGAGTATGAAAGAAACTGGATGCATTATATAAAGTACAATAAAATATCTTCAGATGAAAGAGATTCTGTGATTAAGTATATAGACATGTTTATCAGTCAGTTTGAGTAAAGTGTATTTTATGTAGAATATAGAAAAACAAAAAACACCTCATTTGAGGTGTTTTTTGTTTTGGATATGATGGGTTATTTAAACTCAATCTTTCCACCTGCTGTTTCGATCTGCTTCTTCAATGCTTCTGCATCTTCCTTCTTCATACCATCCTTGAGGAGAGTTGGGGCTGCGTCAACGAGATCCTTTGCCTCTTTGAGACCAAGTGCAAGAACTTCCTTAACAACCTTGATAACGGCGATCTTTGTCGCACCTGCTGATGCGAGATGTACTGCAACAGTACTCTTCTCATCACCAGCTGCTGCTGTGGCTACTGGAGCGGCAACTGCTGTAGCTGCTGCTGAAACGCCAAATTTCTTCTCGAAGATCTTAACGAGCTCATTCAAATCGAGAACTGACATAGTTTCAATTGCTTCAATGATTGATTTGAACTTTGCTGGAATTTCTACTGGGGTATTGTTTTCCATATGTTTGGGTATTGGATATTTTTATAATTATGCTTTCTTGACTGCGATCTTGTCGAGTGCAACAACCAATCCTTGGATAGGAGAGTTGATGACATTGATGAACATACCATAGAGAGTTTGAATTGGAGGAATTGATGCAATAACAGTCATTTCTTCTTTATTCATAAACTTTCCTTCGAATACGCCACCAACGATAGTAACACGACCTTTGTGTTTCTTTTCAAATTCATATACACCACGTGCAGGAGCTACGAGGTCTGCACCATAGGCGAGACCAAATTCTCCAATAAGAGCTGGTGCAGTACCTTTGTACTTCTTATTTGTCAAAGCGATAGATGTGAGAGTCTTCTTTGCAACAAAGAATCCAACCTTGTCTGCACGTAATTTACGGCGCATTACTGTTGAATCTGAGACTTTGAGTCCGTGGACGTTCACAAAGACGAGTGACTGTGCACTATCCATGATTTTTTCTAATTTTTCGATGATTTCTTTTTTCTGTACTTTTGTTCGAGCCATTGTGTTGAGTGTAGAATGCAGAGCGAGGAATATAGAAATTACCGTGTGGTATTAATACATTCAACGTTATACAATCCACGTTCTTATTTAATTATCGACCTTTTATAGGCCTAATAGAGATGTATACCTCGGAAGGTCTTGTATCCTAGAATAGGATTGCCTTCTGTCTTAGAGCCTTGAGAACAATATTACATGAATTTTGTATAAGTGCAAGACTTCTATTATCCTCAGTATCAGGAACACCTTCTTATTCCTCGCTTTAATTATTGGAAATATTGTTCTGTGGTGGTAAACTAATACATATGGATACACTTACTGCATTGTTTGGTAGCGAAACAAAAGTAAAATTGCTACGCTTTTTTTTATTTAATCAAGGAACGCCATTTCTCATCAAAGAATTATCAGAGAGAACGAAGTGCACTTCAGTTGCGCTAAAGAAAGAACTCAAGATGTTCGTTAAAGCAGATATTGTACGCAAGAAGAATGTACTAAAAGATATTGAGATTACAAAGAATAAAAAGACTATCTTCAAGAAGTTAAAAGGCCATGGTTTTATTTTGAATGATAAATTTCCATATCTTGATTCAATAAAGAATCTTCTTACTGTTGCAAGCCTCAATGCAGACGACTCTTTGGCAAAGCGATTTACCAATGCAGGTCGTGTGAAGATGTTTTTGGCAGCTGGTGTATTTATACAAAATTGGGATTCTAGAGTTGATCTATTGATTGTTGGGGAAGATCTCAATCTTCCAAAGATTGAGTCAGTTATAAAAACTATTGAATCAGAAATAGGGAAGGAGATTGCATATTCAGCTTTTGAGACTCAAGATTTTGAATATCGCCTCGGTATACATGACAGATTGGTTAGGGATATTCTTGATTATCCACATATAACATTGATTGATAGATTGGGTGTAGAACCTCAATAATAGTGCCACATTCTTCTTATTTCTATTGCGTATCCACAGCTAGACTTTGGATTGGCTAATCTGTGCTATAATTAACTACATTACAAGAAATAGTTAATAGTTAATATACACTATATGTATACAGATTTTGGAATCCAAACATGGAATGATGTTTTCACAAGCTCACTCAAAGAAGTTTGGGGTGGCGTGGCTCATTTCGCTCCCAATATAATCATGGCGATTATTATTTTCGCTATTGGTTGGGTCCTTGCCGCTCTCGTTGCAAAACTTGTTGAGAGTCTTCTCAAGGCCTTGAAAGTAGATGCCGCACTCAGGAGTGCTGGTCTCGAAGAAGTCGTCAAGCGTGCTGGTCACAACTTGAATTCAGGCCTTTTTGTTGGCACATTGGTCAAGTGGTTTGTGATCGTTGTTTTCTTGATGGTTTCATTCAATATTCTTGGTCTCGCTCAGGTCAATGATTTCCTCCGTCAGGTAGCAGATTTCCTCCCCAAGGTTATCTTCGCTGCAATTGTATTGATGGTTACTGTTATTGTCGCTAATGCATTGCAAAAAATTGTCGTTGCAAGCTCACGTGCTGCAAATGTAAAATCAGCAGAACTCATTGGTCGTACCACAAAGTGGTCTGTCTGGGTATTCGCAGTTATAGTTATATTAGATTATCTCATCATGCCAGGTTTTGCACAGGGCATATTGACACCAGTTATCTTTGGAATTGCTCTTGCTTTCGGCCTCTCATTTGGTCTTGGTGGCAAGGAAACAGCACAAAGAATCATCGAAAAGACAGCACATCACGTTCTAGAAAAAGAATAGCCTTGTATTGTTTGGTTTTTCAAAAAAGCGACCTCATTGGAAGTCGCTTTTTTGCTGTATTACTATGCCAACCTTATCCACATTTTATATAAGGGCTCTTAGGTATTGACTTATTAACACATATCCGTATACTTATTCTCACTACCGAATGAATACAAGAAACACCCAATCACAGCGGCTATAGCCACACCCCGTCATTGGAGTGTTAAGCATGCCGCTCAATGAAGCGGTTTTTTCTTCTCCCTCCGTCGTCAAGACTATGGAGGGTGACACAGAACGACAGAAACTTTGAAAACCACATATACTCAATCAAGTAAGGTTTATGTGCGATGAGTAATCGTGCATAGACAAAGCTTGCATGTCCCAGCAAGGGATATGCAAGTCATCTACTATCATTCGGGTCGAATGATAGTAGGCAAAGTTCATTGTGCTGTGAAGCGCGATGAGCGAAGCAATGTAGGTGATTTTCTCGGAAGAGAAGATCGTGTCCTGATGCAAATTGGGACACAAAAAACAAAATGCGGTTTTTAAATTTCCTAATAGGAAATTAAGGGCGTATGGTGGATGCCTTGGCTTCATGGAGGCGATGAAAGACGCGGCGTGGCGGCGATACGCTTCGGGGAGGTGCCGAGCAACCTTTGATCCGAAGATGTCTGAATGGGGAAACCCCACCGAGTAAAACTTGGTGATCTAACACTTGATGTTAGAAGCGTACCCTGGGAAGTAAAACATTTCAGTACCAGGTGGAAAATAAACAAATATGCATTCCGTGAGTAGCGGCGAGCGAAAGCGGATATAGTCTAAACTTATTGTAGCAATACAATGAGGGTTGCAAGGTAGAGACGTACCATTTATGGTAGAGAAGTTACAAATCTTTTTATTAATTGAATGAGCTGGAAAGCTCAGCCCCAGAAGGTGATAGCCCTGTAAGTGAAAATAAAAAGACTTCTTTGTTTCTATTCTTAAGTACCCCGGGACACGAATAGCTTGGGGGAATCCGCCGGAACTAACCGGCAAGACTAAATACTCCAGAAGACCGATAGTGAACAAGTACCGTGAGGGAAAGGTGAAAAGTAGCCCGGAAGGGCGTTGAAATAGATCTGAAACCATATGCCTACAAGGAGTCGGAGCGGGCTGGACTTTGAGCCCGAAGATTTCTAGACGAAGAAGACCCAATGTGAGAAACCCTCTGTGGAGCGCGACTAGCGCGTAGCAAAGGACATTTTTAGCAAAAAATGTTCGTGGGTTTTGAGCGTTGGGTGTTCTGGGTCCTGAATCTTCGGGAGCAGAATCCAGTCCGTCACGGCGTGCCTATTGAAGAATGAGCCAACGAGTTTTAGCAAGCTGCTCGACTAAGTCCGCGAGGACGGAGTCACAGGGAAACCAAGTCTGAATAGGGCGCTTGTAGTTTGCTAAAGACCCGAAGCCTGATGAGCTTGCCATGTGCAGGGTGAAGTTCGCCGAAAGGCGGATGGAGGCCCGAACCGGTGACCCGTGCAATAGTCTCGGATGACGTGTGGTAAGGAGTGATAAGCTAATCGAATCAGGTAATAGCTGGTTCTCTCCGAAAGAACTTTTGGGTTCGCGTCGAGCGTACCTTTGTGGGGTAGAGCACTGGAAGGTCTCGAACGGTCGAAAGATCACGAGACCTATCAAACTCCGAATACACAAAGTAATTACTCGGCAGTTAGTCTATGGGGGCTAAGCTCCATTGGACAAAAGGGAAACAGCCCATGATCTCAATTTAAGGTCCCTAAATTAACGTTAAGTGCGCTTGAGGTAGTGAAATTTCTATGACAATGAGGATGTAGGCTTAGAAGCAGCCATCATTCAAAAATAGCGTAACAGCTTACTCATCGAGAAATTTCGCGCCGTAGATAATCGGGGCTAAAACGTTGTACCGAAACTGAGGACTGGACAGTGCTTCGGCATTGTACAGTGGTAGGAGAGTATTCGCATCGCATTGAAGGTAAAGGGGTGACCCATACTGGAGCGTTGCGAAGTAAGAATGTTGGCACAAGTAACCGCAATGCGGGTGAGATTCCCGCACGTCGAAAGATCAAGGTTTCCTTGGCAATGTATATCAGCCAAGGGTTAGTCGGCCCTAAGGGGATGGTGAAAACCGCACCCGATGGATTTATGGTTAATATTCCATAACTTTTGTATAGTGCGATGGGAGGACGAAGCGTAGTATATCCTGCGTATCATTGGATTTAACGTGCGCGCTGTAAGGGTGGGTCCTGGCAAATCCGGATCCTGACTTTAATGTCATATCCAAGCAGAACGCAAATGCCGCAAGGTAAAATAGGATAAAGCACGCTTCCAAGAAAAGTCTCTAAGCTTAACTAAACAAAAACCGTACCGCAAACCGACACAGGTGATCAGGTCGAGTAGACCTAGACGAACGAGTGAGAGGTCTCCAAGGAACTCGGCAAAAAAGCAGCCGTAACTTCGGAATAAGGCTTGCCCTCACCATTTAGCTCTTTTTAAAGTTAAATGTATGGGCTGGCTTCAGGAATACCGGTTAAGTCCGGACATGATGAGATCATGTCTCTTGGAAAAGAGACAGCATCGGTCGCTTCGTACGGAGTGGCGTAACGATGTAAACGGTTCGAGGTGTGTATTAGGACAAGCGAAGCAAAGAGAGTGCATGGCTTATGCATTGCATCTGTTGCTTACACATCTCAATTGAGACTCAGCCACGGCTGATCTCTGGATCAAATCCTAAGGTAAATCGTGTACAAATTACCTCCTTCATGTTTCTGAAACCAGCCCTCCAATTTCTCTCTTTTTGTATCAATTTAATTGATGCACAAAGAGGGCTAAATGGTGAGGGCCGCAGCTAAAGTATCTCTGGCAACTGTTTATCAAAAACACAGCTCCCTGCGAACTCGCAAGAGGATGTATAGGGGGTGACACTTGACCAATGCCAGAAGGTCAAATAACGCCGTTGCTATGTCGCAAGATGTAGTGGTGAGTGTTATAAGCCCTGGTGAATGTCGGTCGTAACTATAACGATCCTAAGGTTCTCAGTTTGTTCGCAAGAACGAACTGAGAAAAACTGGGATTGTTATAGTGTGTATGATGAATTCTGTAAAAAGAAAACAACGCGCAAGAAATGAAAATGCTACCTTGCTTTGTGGTAACACAAAGAATGTCACATGGCTCAAAGAGACTATACGCCATGCTCCTGTTTACAGGATGAAGATTTAGTCCTTCGTTTAGGAATAGAAGAGCGCAATTCCTTGTCAGGTAAGTTCTGACGCGTTGAATAGTGTAATGACTGGAGAACTGTCTCGGAGACTTGCTCGGTGAAAATACAATACCGGTGAAGATGCCGGTTACCTGCAGTTAGACGAAAAGACCCTAGAAGCTTTACTGTAACTTGATATTGACTATACGTTTTTGATGCGTAGCGTAGTTGGTAGGATTTGAAGTTTACCTTTCGGGGTGGATGGATCCGTCGATGAAACACCAATCTTTAAAAATGTATAGTCTAACCTCAGTGGAATAAACACAGGGAGACAGTATCTGGTGGACAGTTTTAGTGGGGCGCTATCCTCCTAAACAGTAACGGAGGAGCCTATTAAGGTCAGCTAGCCGTGAATGGAAACCATGGCGATAGTGTATGGGCACAAGCTGG
>CAIUOX010000008.1 GCA_903900935.1 uncultured bacterium | reverse complement strand
GTCAAAGTTAGCGAAATATGCTTCTGATCGCAGGATGCGTGGCGCAAAACTGTACCATCCTTTAGGCACTGTCAACGTGATAATGCCGTCTGGATCGCTGAACGTTGTCGCCTCTGGATATGGAGTGGGTGGTATAGGTGGTTCAGGTATAGGTGGTTCAACATCTTTATTTACAAAGAAAAAATCTTATGATGTTCTTATCAATTCTTCGCCTATAACAGCAAGTATTTCTACATTAAATGAAGTTACTTCTGGACAGGAGTTCGATATGAAAGTTTTGATCAAATCAAATTCTCAACAGATCCTCAAAAATATTCTTTTGAAAGGTAGTTATCCTTTTGGATATACCTTCATCTCATCAGACCAGACGCCACTCTCTGATGGTTCTACATGGAAGATAGGTGATATACCATCTGGTGGTCAGCGTGAGATTATTATTCATGGAAAGCTTGAGGGGTCGGATGAAGATAGTCGTATTTTTCACTTTGTGGTTGGTACTCAAAGCTCAAATAATGCAAATACGATTGGGACTCAATATGTAGCTTCAGAGCAGAGCATTACAATCCAGAAACCATTTGTATCTATGAATATGACGATAGGTACTGATGCTGGATTGGCTGATTATGTCGCCAAATTTGATCAGCCACAAACGGTAGATGTGTCTTGGATTAACAATCTTTCTGTACCAATATCAAATCTACAGATAGTCGCAAAAATTTCAGGTAATGCATATGACAAATCATCAGTATCTTCTGATACAGGATATTTTAGATCAGTTACTAACGATATTTTATGGAGTCAGCAGACAAATCCAGAGCTTGCCACGGTCAATGCAGGTGATATAGGGCATCTCAGGTTTATGATCATTCCAAGAGACAAGAGTACTATGTCAAATCAAATTACAAATCCAACACTTACTTTCAATTTGAGTGTGATTTCAGATCGTACACAGGAAAATAATGTTGCAAGCAATCTAACATCTGTTGCTATTAGAAATATTCGTATCTCTTCAAAAGCTACTTTAAGTGGTCGTATTGTTAGATCTATTGGTCCATTTACAAATACTGGGCCTGTTCCACCAAAGGCCGAACAAGCCACGACTTATACGGTGATATGGACTATCAACAATACCTCCAATGTTCTAAATAATGCGCAAGTATCAGCGACATTGCCTCCATATGTAAAATGGCTTGGAGAATCATCTCCTTCAACAGAACCAATCGTCTATGACAAAAATAGTGGTCTAGTGACATGGACACCAGGATCAGTTCCTGCACATACAAATAATACTTCTCTAAAGAAAGAGGTCGCATTTCAGATTTCTTTTGTTCCAAGCATAAATCAGGCTCATCAATATCCAATCTTGATAAATCAGATCAAGCTTAAAGCATTAGATAGTTTTACAAATGTGAAGCTAGAAAGTATTCAAGATTATTTGACTACTCGATTTAGTACGGATCCTACATACAAGATTGAGCAGGGAACGGTTGTAGAATAGCTCACACATGTGAATTGGTGTTTTTGTCTATCTTTATAGTAATCTTTCAGATTTCTAGATTTTGATATACAATGCAATTATGTCAAAAGCATTAGAAACAATGGAATTACTCATTTCTCTCGCAAAGCGTAGAGGTTTTATATATCAGGGCTCAGAAATATATGGAGGTCTTGCTGGTACGTGGGATTATGGCCCACTCGGTGTTGCTCTCAAAAATAATGTTAGAAAGATTTGGTGGAAGCGTTTTGTTGATGATCGTGATGATATGTATGGTATTGATGCCGCCCTCATTATGAATCAGCGTATATGGGAAGCGTCTGGACACGTCGCAAGCTTTGCCGACCCACTCGTTGAAGATTTGAAAACAAAGAAGCGTTTTCGCGCCGATCATCTTCTTGAAGAAGCTGGTATCGAAACCAAGGGTCTTACTATTGCAAAGATGGATGTTCTCATCAAAGAGAAGAAGATCAAGAGTCCTGATGGCAACTCTGTTGGTGATGTACGTCAATTCAATATGATGTTCAAGACGCATGTTGGTGCCAATGAAGATGCTGGCGCTGTCTCATATCTTCGACCAGAAACAGCACAGGGAATGTTTGTGAACTTCAAGAATATTATGGATTCATTTCATCCCAAACTTCCATTTGGTATGGCGCAGATCGGTAAAGCTTTTAGGAATGAGATTGCTCCTCGTGATTTCTTATTCCGCACACGTGAATTTGAGCAGATGGAAATTGAGTATATGGTTGATCCAAAGAAGTGGACTGAAACCTTCGATCACTTTAGGGAACAGATGATAGCTTTTACCAAGGATGTTGGTCTTACTCAGTCAAAAGTGCATGAATTGGAGGTCGCTGACGAAGATCGCGCATTCTATTCAAAGCGCACGATTGATTTTGAATTTGATTTTCCTTTTGGTAAAAAGGAGCTCTATGGTCTCGCATATCGTACTGACTATGATTTGAAACAGCATTCTGAATTCAGCAAAGTTGATTTGTCATATTATGACGAAGAGACCAAAGAACGTTTTATTCCGCATTGCATTGAGCCTTCATTTGGTATGGACCGCACTATCCTCGCTATTCTTACTGATGCATATACTGAGGATGAGCTAGGTGGTGAAAAGCGCACATATTTGAGGCTTGCACCATCGGTTGCTCCATACAAGGTGGCAGTATTCCCATTGCTCAAGAATAAGCCTCAACTCATAGAAAAAGCTCGTGACATATTCAAAATTATCAAGAAAGTTATTCCAGAAGTTATTTTTGATGACAATGGCAATATTGGCAAGCGCTATCGCCGACAAGATGAGATTGGTACGCCATTCTGCGTAACTGTTGATTTTGATACGATTGAGAAGGGTGCTGGTGTCACTGTACGAAATCGTGATTCTGGAACACAGGAACGAGTTGAAGAGAAAGATTTGATTGAATTCTTAAAGAAGTCTATTGGACAGTAGTATGAAAATACAAAAACTTTCTCACTGTTGCATGGTCGTTGACGTGAATGATCGTAAGATTCTTATTGATCCGGGATTTTATAGTATTGAACAACATGATAAATTAAATAATATAGACATTGTTCTGATCACTCATGAGCATGTTGATCATTTTCATATAGAGTCACTCAAAAGTTTGATCAAACGTATTCCAGATGTAACTATCATTACCAATGATACTGTTGGAGATATTCTCGTAAAAGAGGGCATTACACACCACATAATGAAGCACGGTGATGTGTTTGATACAAAAGATATTCATATTGAAGCCTACGGTGAGAAGCATGCCTCGATGCATTCTTCGATACATCAAGCATCGAATATTGGATTTTATTTGTCCGAGGTGAGACCTCGGGCGAGCCTGCCCGAGGTCTCACCTCGGAATTTCTTTTTTCCAGGAGATGCTTTTACTGACCCATTGAAAAAAATTGATATTCTCGCATTACCAGTTGCAGGCCCATGGATGAAACTTTCTGAAGCTATTGATTATGCTTTGAAATTAAAACCTCGAATAGCATTTCCTGTACATGATGCGCTTCACACTCCAAGTCAACATATTATTCCTGAGAAGATTTTGGGAGCTAACGGCATTGAATTTGTGAAGCTCGAAGATGGTGGAGTGATAGAAATATAATAAGCTGTTAGCTGTCGCCGAGATGATGTGGTGATGTACATGACACATCCTTCATTCTCTGTTACATTTATCTCATGAATATAAACAAAACTACTCTTTCAAATGGATTACGCCTTATTACGGTACCTATGGCCGATAATCCAGCAGTGACAGTTCTGGTCATGGTAGAGGCGGGTTCAAAGTATGAGACCAAAGAAACAAATGGACTCTCTCATTTTTTGGAGCATATGGTTTTCAAGGGCACGACCAAGCGTCCAAAAGCTGTGGAGATTTCGCGTGAGCTTGATTCTATTGGTGCCCACTACAATGCATTCACTGGTCAAGAATATACTGGCTACTATGCAAAAGTTGCAACAGATCGTTTTGGTCAAGCGCTAGATATCGTTTCAGATATGTTTGTTAATCCTTTATTCAACTCTGTTGAAGCTGAAAAAGAGAAGGGAGTCATCATCGAGGAGCTTCGTATGTACCAAGACTTACCACAGCATCAGGTTCAAGATGTCTTGAATGAGTTGTTGCATGGAGATCAGCCTGCAGGCTGGAAGATTATTGGTACAGAATCAAATGTACGATCTTTTACTAGCGAAAAACTGCTTACATATCGGTCTGAACATTATGTCGCATCTTCTACGATCGTAATTGTTGCTGGTTCTTTCGACGAGGTTTCTATCAAATCACAGGTTGAGAAAGCATTTTCTACTATATCTACATTTGCAACCAAGGCAAAAGTTGCTGTAAATAATTCTCAGTCAGCTCCACAATGTAAAACTTTATTTAAAGAAACTGACCAGACACATATTGCTCTTGCTGTACGAACATTTCCTATTCTTGATCCAAGAGCACCAGTTATGAGTGTACTCTCAACACTTCTTGGTGGAAGTATGAGTTCGCGTCTTTTTGCTAAGATGCGCGAAGAGCTAGGTATTTGTTATTACATCAATGCTTCACATAGTCCATCAACGGATCATGGAGAATTGACTATATCAGCAGGTGTTGATAATTCTAGGGCCAAAGAAGCGGTGAGTGGAATTATAGGTGAATGTTCTCGTCTCAAGAATGAATTGGTATCTGAAGCAGAACTCAAAAAAGTCAAAGATTATCTTTCTGGTACGACACTTCTCGGGCTTGAGACATCAGATGCGCGCGCAGAGTTTTGTGGGTATCAGGAGATATTGAAACATATTATCCAAAATCCAGCTGACTTAATAGCAAAGATACAAGCAGTAACTGCCTCTCAAGTCAAAACATTGGCTCAGGAGATATTTGTTGATAGTGGTCTCAATATGGCAGTTGTTGGAAAATACAAAGATGGTGAAATATTCAAGAATCTTCTACATTTTTAAGAGTTGCTCATAGTTATTAATTCTGGCCAATAATCGTGTTATAATGCCACTATGTCTGAATCCCCACGAAATATCTATATAAGTTTGAATACAGGTACTATCATCAAGATATTTGTGATCGCGATTCTTATTTTTGTGATGTATTATTTATTTGATGTTGTTCTTGTATTGCTTGCGGCGATCGTCATTGCTTCAGCGATAGAACCTGTTATTCGCCGTCTCAAGCATTATAGATTTCCACGCCTATTGGCTGTGATTGTGGTATATCTCGTAATAGCGACTCTTCTTGCAGGAGTGTTTGTATTCTTCTTGCCAGTAGTTGCAAATGAGACTGTAGATTTCGTCCAAAATATTCCACGCACCATATCACTAGATGATCTATGGAGTCCTATTCGCGACATT
Organism: uncultured bacterium; assembly: GCA_903900935.1. GTDB lineage: Bacteria > Patescibacteriota > Minisyncoccia > Phycocordibacterales > PALSA-1337 > C7867-002. Next base: position 8,773 of record CAIUOX010000008.1, on the reverse strand, counting down.
GGATTCAATTTTGGCCCAGCCGCTTCATCAGCCACCCTATCGGAACATACAATTTCATTATCTCAATTTGCAAATCAATTACAATCAATCGTTACAGGAACAAGCGTTGGTGCAGTTCGTACAGCTAGCGTATTCTTTGGAGGTTTTCTATCACTTCTGCTTATCATTGTTCTTTCTTTTTATCTTACAGTGAAAGAAGAGGGAGTTGCTGACTTTTTGCGTATTGTCACCCCGGTGACGAAGCATGACTATATTATTGATCTTTGGAATAGGTCTCAGCGCAAGATTGGTTATTGGCTTCAAGGTCAGGTGCTACTTGGTGTTTTAATTGGCGTGCTAGTGTACCTTACCTTGTCAGTTATCGGTATTCCATATGCATTACCTCTTGCATTATTTGCTGCGATTTTGGAGATCATTCCTGTCTTTGGCCCGATCATCTCTTCTGTCCCTGCAATTTTAGTTGCATTTAGCAGTGTTGGCGCTGGTACTGCACTTTTACTTGTTGGTTTATATATCATAATATACCAGTTTGAAAGTCAGCTATTTTATCCTCTTGTGGTCAAAAAGATCGTTGGCATATCACCGATTGTAGTTATTCTTGCACTTGTGATTGGAGCGAAGCTTGCTGGTGTTCTGGGAGCGATCATTGCTGTTCCTCTTTCGGCTGCTCTCATGGAATATGTACACGATATTGAAAAGTCAAAGAAGGCCGAAAAAGAAGGGATGATAGCATGATTGACACACCATAGTTTTATGAAACCTTTTTATATTACGACCACTCTTCCGTATGTCAACGCTGAACCACATATTGGTTTTGCCATGGAACTTATTCGCGCGGACGTGATTGTACGTGCCAAAAAATTTAGTGGATATGAAGTATTTTTTAATACTGGTACTGATGAGCATGGCACCAAAATACACCGCAAAGCTAAAGATCTAAACATAGACACACAAGTGTATGTTGATGGTGTAGCTCAAAAATTCAAGGATTTGATTCCTATGCTCGGCATCAGCCCTGATGTGAATTTTATCCGAACAACAGATGCTCATCATATCACTTCAGCCCAATCATTTTGGCTTACCGTGAAGAAGAATGGCTTTATTTACAAGAAGAATTATTCTATTAAATATTGCGTTGGTTGTGAGCTTGAAAAGACGGAATCTGAACTGATTGATGATCGTTGCACACTACACCCGCTAACCGAATTAGAGATTATCCAAGAAGAAAATTATTTTTTTAAATTTAGTGAATTCCAAAAGCCACTTCTTAAATTGTATAAAAACAATCCTGATTTTGTATTGCCTCATTCTCGCTTGAATGAAATTCGTGCTTTTGTTGAAAGGGGACTTGAAGACTTTAGTATTTCTCGTTTGGCAACAAAAATGCCATGGGGAGTTGCTGTGCCTGATGATAAGGATCATGTTATGTATGTCTGGTTTGATGCATTGGTTGATTATATTTCAGCGATTGGTTGGCCTGATAAAAAAGATATATTCAATAAGTGGTGGGTTGAGAGTGGTGGTGTCGTTCAATATTGTGGCAAAGACAATCTTCGCCAACAAGCTGCAATGTGGCAAGCGATGCTTATGGCTGCAGGTCTAACTCCATCAAAAGCAGTTATCGTGGATGGATTTATTACTGGCGAAGGTGGTATAAAGATGTCCAAATCTCTTGGAAATACGGTCAACCCTGTCGATTTGGTCAATGAATATGGTACTGATGCCGTTCGTTATTTCATGACTCGCGAATTGTCACCATTTGAGGATAGCCCATTCACGCCTGAAAAGTTCAAAGAAGCATACAATACAAATTTAGCAAATGGTATCGGAAATTTGACATCACGTATTATGAAGATGTCATCAACTCATATCTCTGACCCAATAAAGATAAAATCAAAAGCATTTCCAGCAGAATATCAAGCCTCAATTGAAATATATGATCTCCAAAAAGCGTCTGATATTATTTGGAAACATATCACTGAGCTTGATCAGCGCATCCAAAAAGAAAAGCCATTTTCTATTATTAAAGAAGATCTTAAAAAAGGAAAAGTGATTATAATTGAGTTAGTTCAAGGACTTTCTTGGATTGCGGATATGCTAAAACCATTTTTACCAACAACATCTGATATGATTCTTGAATGCATTGCAAAGAATGAGATGCCAGTTACTCCACTTTTTCTTAGAAAATAAATGAATTATATAGATATTCATGGACATGTTCAATTCGCTGCATATGATGCGGATAGAGAAGCTGTTATTCGACGTGCCCAAGATGCTAGTGTAGCAATGATCACCGTTGGTACTGATCTCGTGTCCTCTCTTAGTACTGTAGCGCTCGCGGAAAAATATGACAGTATGTGGGCTATTATTGGACTTCATCCAGTCTATTGTGGTGAATCTCATAATGACCCTCAAGAGACTGGCAGTACAGAAGATCATATTCGTCAAAAGCAAGAATTTGATTACGAAGGATTCAAGAAACTTGCTCAACACCCCAAGGTTGTGGCCATTGGTGAATGTGGTCTCGATTTTTTTCATTCACAGCCAGAAGATGTTGCATTTCAGCGTGAGGTATTCAAGCAACATATACAGCTTGCCAATGAAGTTGATAAGCCCTTGATGCTCCACGTCAGGAATTCGAATCCGAGGTCAGACCTCGGGCAGGATTCGCCTAGGTCAGACCTCGGCCGAAGTGCGTATCTTGAATCATTAAAGATTTTGAAACAATATGCCAAGGTTAAAGCAAATTTTCACTTTTTTGTAGGTAATCTTGATGAAATGAAAGCTATTATTGATGCAGGATATTATGTCTCATTCACTGGCGTTCTTTCTTTTGCTAAAAATTATGATGAATTGATCAAAATGGTTCCTATTGATCGAATTATGACAGAAACAGATTGTCCATACGTTGCTCCAGTACCATATCGTGGTCAAAGAAATGAACCAAGTTATGTGGTTGAGGTTGTAAAGGCTATTGCGCGTATTCGTGGAGAAGATGAGGATATTATGGCAAAACAGTTGATCAAGAATGCACAGGAGTTTTTTGGGTTGAAATAAATTTAGAGGGCCTTACATAATTGTTAGAAAATCTTCACTCTATTTTGATTCTTTTTTCACTGAATCTTTATTCCTGCTTGATATAGTAGTCTCACCTCTAACTCTTGCGGGAAGGGGATATTCGTGATAATCTCGTTCTACATTATAAGTAATCGCAGTAAGTCCCAAAAAGCCTTAAAAATAAGCTAATTGGGTCTCATTGGTTCATTCCATATGAGTCGCTGACTGCAAAACAAACTATGAACGATATCATCAGTGATGACCGACAATCGGTCTACGAGATTGGGTACCTCCTCGTTTCATCTGTACCGGAAGAAAAAGTTCCTACAGAAGTTGAGGCGGTGAGAGCTATTATTACAGGAGCAGGTTCTTCAGTTATTGTTGAAGAAGCCCCACACAAACAACAGCTCGCATATACGATGCGTAGAAAGACAGTTGCTGGATCATACGAAAAATATGACACCGCATACTTCGGTTGGATCAAGTTCGAAGTCGGGTCGGACAAAATCGAGGCTATTAAAAAAGCAATTGAACTCTATCCTTCAGTGTTGCGCGCACTACTTATTTCTACTGTACGCGAGAACACATATCTCGGTAAGCGTGCTCAACAGGATGTTGTAGCTCAATTTGGTACAAAGGAAGTTGCTCCGGAAGTAAGCATGGCAGACAGCAAAGAAGCTGTCGCAATTCCCGCAACCATCGAAGAGATGGACAAGAGTATTGACGCAATGGTCAAAGAGGTATAATTATCTTATATCAATTAAATAACCTCCATGTATCTAAATAAAGTTATTCTCATAGGCAATCTCACTCGTGATCCAGAGCTCAAAGCTATTCCTTCAGGAACAAAAGTTTGCACTTTTAGTATCGCTACAAACCGCACTTACAAGGACAAAGATGGCAAGAAGCAAGAAATTGTTGAGTATCACAATATTGTTGTATTTGCTCGTATTGCAGAACTCGTTGCTCAATATTTGAAAAAGGGCTCACAAGCATACGTTGAAGGTCGTCTCCAAACTCGCTCATGGGAGCAGAATGGTGAGAAAAAGTACCGTACTGAGATTGTTGCTGAGACTGTTCAGTTCGGAAGCCGTCCAACAGGTGGATCAAGTTCTGCTTCAGCAACAAAAGGTAATGACAAGACCGCAGGCTCTCCAGCATCAGCACCTTCAGGATCGATTGAATATCCAACAGAAGAGATCAATCCAGACGATATACCATTTTAATTTAACAACATATTATTACTATTATGAAAAAACAGTGTTATTTTAGTCAACAGAATATCAAGCATATCGATTACAAGAATATAGAAATTCTCAAGAAATTTATCAATCCTCACGGTCGCATGGTTGCTCGCAAGCGCACAGGCATTTCTGCAAAGTACCAGCGCCAGCTCGCTACAGCCATCAAGCGTGCTCGATTCATGGGACTTCTTCCATTTGTTGCACGATAAAGCATTCAATAAAAAACTCTCGGTTAAATCGAGAGTTTTTTATTGAATATTAGGATTATTTACCAACTCTTTCGCGATATTCTCCAGTTTCAGTGTTTATACGAATAATCTCTCCTTCATTAATAAATAGTGGAACACTAATAGTTGCACCAGTTTCCAAGACGACGGTTTTCTGGCCACCAGTAGCTGTATCACCCTTGACGTTTGGTGGTGCCTCTACAACCCTCAATTCTGCGGTAATAGGCACTTTGAAGCCCATGGGCTGTTCTCGGAAGAGGAGCTGTTCTACCACCGTATTGGCCTTGAGGAACTTGCCCTGAGGACCTACTTGTTCCTCAGTAACTTTGAAGCGCTTTGAAGAGTCTTCTGCCTCTGAAAACCACCATTCACCACGGCTATTGTAGAGGTATTTTACTTCACGAGACTCGATCTCAGCCTCCTCAACCTTTTCAGAGACATGGAATGAATACTCAGTTACCTTTCCTGTCATAAGGTTTTTGAGCTTGGTTGCATTGACTGGCTTACGCTGTTGTTTACGAAAGACGTGTGCAGAGATGACCTCATATGGTTGGCCATCAAGGACGATGAATTTCTTTTCGGTTACCTCGCTGTATTCAAGAAGAGACATAGGAATATATTATTTTGTAAGTAGGAGTAGTCTATAGGGTTTTTGTATAAAAAGCAAAACCATTGCTTGGTAGCATGGTTTTACTTTTCTATTGAATGTGTTTAATCAATCAGAGACTTTATATTTCTTTTAGCTTCTCTCTGATCTTCGCAAGGATCTCATCTCTAATTGGTAGATTTTCTTTCAAGAATTGTCTCGTTGCATCATAGCCACGACCAAGCTTCACTTCGCCATATGAATATGAAGAACCTGATTTTGAAAGTAATTCCATCTTTTCACCAAGAGCAATGATTTCTCCTTCTTGGGAAATACCCTCGTTGTACATTAGATCAAACTCTGTTTGCTTGAATGGAGCGGCGACTTTGTTTTTGACTACTTTGACACGACAACGTCCACCCATAATTTCTTCGCCTTTTTTGATTTGGGCGATACGGCGAATATCTAGGCGCACTGAAGCATAGAATTTGAGAGCCTTGCCACCTGGGGTAGTCTCAGGGTTACCGAACATCACACCAATTTGCATGCGTATCTGATTGATGAAAATAACAACAGTTTTTGAACGAGCAACAATTGCAGTCAATTTTCGTAGCGCTTGAGACATGAGGCGTGCCTGAGTTCCAACATGGTATGCACCCATATCTCCTTCAATCTCAGCCTTTGGGGTTAGGGCAGCGACCGAGTCTATAACAACAACATCCATCTTATTTGTTCTAATCAAACTATCAACTATATCTAGAGCTTGTTCACCATGATCTGGTTGTGAGATGAGTAAGTCATTTATTTGTACCCCAAGACGAGCGGCATATTCTGGATCCATAGCATGTTCAGCATCAATATATGCGCAGACACCACCGAGCTTTTGTGCTTCAGCTACGACGTGAAGAGCTAGAGTAGTTTTGCCTGATGATTCTGGACCAAATATTTCTATAATGCGACCACGTGGCATACCACCAATACCAAGAGCTGCATCGAGGCCGATGGATCCTGTAGGAATAGCATTTACGTTTACCTTTGGCTTCTCACCAAGCTTCATTATTGAATCTTCTCCAAACTTGGTACGTATAGCGGCGAGGGCATCCTTTATGCCTGCTTGTGAATGTGGCCCATCCTTTTTTGATGTATCTGATTCTGAAACTATCTCTGGTAGAGCATCTTTTTCGCTGACTTCTGGCTTTTTGTGTTTTTTGATTGCCATGTATGTGGGTAATTAAATCTTATAAGATTGGCAGACGCAGTATTAGTATACCAGAAATATAAAGGTCAAGAGTGAGACTGTATTTCTGCTGAGTTTGTTTCTTTGCTTTTTTGAGTAGAAGTGCTTATGTTCGCAGGGAAGTCAACACTTCCATTTATATGTAAAAGTGTTTCAATGCTACGCCCGAACTGATCCTCGGCGTGCAGTGTGATTATATTTGAGCCAGGAAATATTGTTATTGTTTCTTTGAAATGACCTTGCTCATCCATTGATATTGCCTGACCATTCAATTTGAGTACATTCACCCGGTCAACTCTACCTTCTATATCAGTGATGGAAGCTCCAATCGTGGTCCAGTCGCTCGGTTGGAATATGGTTATAGATGGACCTCTGGTGTATTGGAAGGATCGAGATATGGCATATATCAAGATAATTATACCGATGAGACAAGCGATACTTATTTTGATTAGTCGTAATGATGTAGTTCTATTGATTTCCATTCTTCCAGTCTATAAAGTTAGTTACTTAAATACAAGGTGTACACACCACTTTTGTGATTTGGTTAACTAATCTATAGTAAGAAATTTAAAGTGTAGATTCTTTTTGTTCTGATTCGGTAGGACCTTGTTGTTCTATTCCTGCACCTATGCCACCAATTATTTCTCGAGGTTTTGATCCGTTTGCTGGGCCTATGACACCGTTGCCTTGGAGTAAGTCCATAAGTTTTGCTGCACGAGAATATCCGATGCCAAGTTTGCGTTGCAATAATGATGTTGATGCTTTATTTGCTTCAATGACAGTTTCACGAGCAGGTTCGTATAGCTCATCTTCTTCATCAAGTGAATCACTACTATTCATTGCATCAAATGCTGCCATGGCACCAGCTTCAGTTGGGGTGAGATTGATCTCATTCATAATTTCATCTTTGTATTCAGCCGTAAGATATTTTACAACGTCTTTCACTTCCTTTTCACTGATGTATGCAGATTGTAAACGTACTGGTTTTGACATTTCACCACCAAGGTAGAGCATATCTCCAGCTCCGAGAAGTTTTTCGGCGCCGGGCTGATCTAGAATGGTACGAGAGTCGATTTGTGAAGAAACCTGAAGAGCAATACGAGTGGGGATGTTTGCTTTGATGAGACCAGTGATAACATTAACACTTGGACGTTGAGTAGAAATAATCAGATGAATACCAACAGCACGACTCATTTGAGCCAGACGAACAATGGCAGATTCTAATTCACGTGGATATGTACTCATAATATCTGCCAATTCATCAATCACTATCACGATATATGGCATGGTTTCGGGAAGCTTTATGTCATCTATTGGACTGGCACTCTTTTTTCCTGTCTGCGCAGATAGGCACTTTTCTAGAGCTGGAGCTAATATGTTTTTGTGATATGAATCAATATCACGTGCAGAATTTTGTTCAAGAACATCATAACGACGACTCATCTCTTTTGCACCCCACTTAAGGGCGAGAATGGCTTTCTTTGGATCAGTAATGACAGGCGTGAGTAGGTGAGGAGTCTTGTTGTAGAGAGTTAATTCAACGCGCTTTGGATCAATCATGATAAATTTGAGGTTCTCTGGTGAGTTGCGATACAAGAGGGAGTTTATGATGGCATGAATGGTCACAGATTTTCCTGAACCAGTTGTACCAGCGATGAGCATATGAGGAGCTTTTGCTAGGTTAGCAAAATGTGCTTTGCCAGCGATGTCTTTACCGAGGGAAGTAAGAAGTGGTTTCTCTGAACTTTGATAGTCTTGCGAAGCAAGAAGTGTACCAAGGCCAACGGTCGTCTTTGATGTATTTGGAACTTCTATACCAACAAGTGACTTACCAGGAATTGGTGCTTCGATACGGATAGGGTGAGCAGCTAGTGCAAGAGCGAGGTCACTGTTCAGTGCGACGATACGAGAAAGTTTGACTCCATCAGCGGGTTTCAGGGCATAGCGTGTTACCGATGGACCGATTGATATTTCATCCATCTCCACAGTGATACCGAAGCTCTGCAAAGTACGCTTGATGATATTTGCATTTGCCTTGATATCACCAGTTTCAGGTTTGCCTCGATCTTTCTCAAGTAATGAAAGTGGGGGAGGGGTGAATGGTTTCAAATGAGGAACAATAACCGATGAAGCAAATGCATTTTCTTCTGCATCACTAAAATCAAGCGCATCTTTCTTTTTTGCTTTTTCAGCACGTTTCTTTTCTTCTGTCGCAACGCGTTGCAATTCAATTTGTTTTGCAGAAAGTTGTTCAGTATTGGTTGAGGCAATTTCTGCTACGGCTTTTTCCACAGCAGCTTCTTCATATGCGTCCATCTTTCCATCTTTTGTTTTGGCATTCTTTTTTATTTTTTTCCAAATAGCTATGTCGTCTAAGGTAAAGTATAAGTTGAATGTCATTATGACGGAGATGATGAGGATG
>CAIUOX010000007.1 GCA_903900935.1 uncultured bacterium | reverse complement strand
TTTTCCCTGCATGAACAGTAAAACCGCCATTTGAAAGCATGTAGGGCGGATCGGCAAAAATCATGTCGATAGAGTTCTCGGGCAATTCACCCAACACCTTAACTGAGTCACCAAGATATAGCACAAAATCTTTGTGAGAGAAGTGTGGCTTTTGTTTTACATAACTCAAAATTTTCTTTGCCATATAAGCTACATGGTAGCTTGAATATCGTTAAATGTGTAGAAGAAAAAAGATGAAGTTACCAACAGCATTAAACTAGAACCACACTAATCCAATATGTGGTAGTATCGTATTATTCTTGATGTCACAATCTATGTTAATAGAAAAAGTTTTTTTATCAGAAAAAAATCTAGAATTATAGCCGGGAGGAAAAATAGCATCTGTTTGTGCATCAATTACTGTATCTAATCTGAATACATCTAATTCTGATGATTCACGAATTATATTGTCTTTACGTATAACTTTAACTGTTAAACTGGCAGACACAGTAAAATTAGTTTCTGATGATTCATTAAACGAGTTAAAAACTATATCATCATAATTGTAGCCGACGACATCTTCTTCCTTTTTTCCGAATCTCGAGTTAATTGTATATTGTGAAAAAATTGAAGTTACTGGCTCATTTACCGCAAAAAAATTTAGACCATTTGTGGGCTTCTTGTTAATATCTTTATTAACAAGAGCAACAAGATTGCCAATATTATTCATAATAAGATTTTTAAGTTTATTATTTCTTTCTTCAAGATGAAGGTTGAGTGGTATTAACTCATCAAGTGTTTCTTTGATCTTTGTTACATCACTGAGAATATATAAACTTTTTCCAGTAGTTGCTTTAAATTCATCTACTACATCCTGATTAAATTCTTTGTGGTCGTTACTGCAAAAAATATATCGATCCGCTGAGGTTGCACCGAGTGCGTCCTCAATGATTGATAAAAAAATTAAAGTATCTTTAAAACCTGCAGTATTATCATTAAAAGGTTTCATTTTGTTAATTGCACGCTCAATAAGATCGTCTTTAGTGATTGAAGGCATCCCGATACGAATAACCTTATTCTTCTTTAAAAAATCTTTAACTTTATCTTGCAATATCTTTTTATAATCAGTATGAGGTTTAATTTTTCTTATATTGTGACCAACGCCCTTTAAAGAATTGGCGTGTGAATTTATTGCATCTATTTTTTCAGTTATAGATTCGAGTTTGTGCTGGATTCTTTCTCTAATAACAATTTCTGGGAGACAGATATCTACATCACCGAGATCGTGTTCATCTAAAAATTCTCGCAATTCAGGTATTTGAAGATTGAAAGGTTCTTCTAGTGGAATTTGATTATAGAGCCTATTTGAGTCCAAATATATCTTATATTTCATAGACCGATTCTACCATAAGTTACCAACAGCTCACCTACTCGGGACGCACTAGACTTCCTCGACGGTATGCGTCATCCATTAGTGTATATGATAAACACAACACATATGCCCACAGGGACCGTGGCAAAGGTGGCTGTCCCCATAAAGGTGAGATACTGCCTTTATGCGAGAAAAAGTTCTGAATCGGAAGAACGACAAATATTATCAATCGAGAGCCAGATCAAAGAGATGCTTCAACTAGCGGAACGTGAGGGGCTTGAGGTGGTGACTATGAAGCGTGAAAGTCACTCTGCGAAAGAGACTGGGCAGAGGCCAGTATTTAACGAGATTGTAGACGAAATAAAGCTAGGAAAATTTAATGGAATACTAACATGGGCGCCAGATCGCATCAGCCGTAACGCTGGTGATTTAGGCAAGATAGTAGACCTCATGGACTCCGGCAAGCTCCACGAGATACGTACCTTCGGGCAGAGATTTTCTAACAACCCAAACGAGAAATTTCTACTAATGATACTCGGTTCACAAGCCAAGCTCGAGAACGACAACCGAGGTATCAACGTGAAGCGTGGTCAACGAGCCAGAGTCGAGATGGGGCTATGGCCTAACATGCCACCTGCAGGATATTTGGGCCAGAAACATATGGACAAGAGGTGCCAGATCATTCAGGACCCAGAACGTGCACCGATCATCAAAAAAATGTTTGAAAAAGTCGCATATGACAAATGGTCTGGCAGAAAAATATATCACTGGCTAAAATTCGAGCTCAACTTCAAGAGCGTGGGAAATAAAAATATGGCATTAAGCCACATCTACCGCACGCTCACTAACTCAATGTACTATGGCGTCTTCGAGTACCCTAAGCTGTCGGGTAATTGGTATCAAGGCAAACATGAGCCAATTATCACAAAGGAGTTGTTCGATCTTGTACAAGTCCAACTGAAACGTGACAACATAGAGCGTCAATCAAAGGAGTTTGCTTTCACAAAACTTATGGTATGCGGTGCATGTGGATCGAGCATATCAGCTGAGGAAAAATACAAACAATTAAAAAATGGGACGGTCGCCAAGTATATCTACTATGGCTGTGGCAGATCTAAGGATCGATACTGCAAGTCAATGTATCTGCGCGAAGAGGAGTTAATCGAGCAGTTAAGCGCATTGATGGATCAGATCGACTTCAATGTCTTTGGTATACAGTACAAGTTTGAAAACGAACTCAAACGATTCAACAAATTTCAAAGGGGTGTCCTAGGACTATCAGGCATAAAAAAGACCGAGGCAGATATCGATCCTAAGACCTATGTAAAGTACATACTTAAAGATGGTACTGACGAAGAGAAACGTGAACTCATGAGTTGCTTCAAGTCAAAGATTAGGGTTACTGAAAAAGTAGTGACAATAGGCTAGATTATCGTGTGGCAATCTTGTCGATATCTGTATTTGATATAGATGTGTGCCAAAGACCACCAGTAAATAGTTTGCGAACCACCTCATGTCTTTCTTTCAGACGTTTCTTTAATTCATCTATACTAGGGACATTCAATACATCAGCAAGATGTTGAGCGTACTGTCTCTGTTCTGCATTTTTAATAAATCGGGGTACACGGTTCATAAACAGGACACTCCACGGTCTCCATTCGAAAAAGCCGTCTCGATATTCTGTACTCGACAACTCACCAAAAAGGAAAAGGAAGAAGTCGGCGGCAGTAAATTCATCCATAGGCATCGTTGCAGATAGACCTCCAGTTGTATGTCGCGCATTCAAAATATCTGAATGGAGTGAGATCCTTTGTTTTTTTGAGCTCTCGGCAAGAAGTAAAGCCAAGTGTTGTGAAGCATGGTTCCAATAAACACTACTTGGACCGTTCTCGTATCTGACATATTTAACAGGGATTGGTTCAGCTAGTATTTTCTTGAGAATATCCCATCTCTGTTCACGGAGATATAGAGCGATCATTGTAACAAACATCTCATGGCCAACAAACTTGAAATAATCACCATCGGCATTACTTGTCCGGCCGGCGCCGGATTCGGCGGTGTAATTATCAAATATTTTCCCGAACCATTTATATATCTCTAAGGACACCTCCTGATCTTTCATGATTGAAACAACCTCGATGATCTTTGAAAATTCAGCAACTAACTCTTGAGTTGAATCAATAGCAGCGGTGAGATCGTCAGCCGTACCGCCATCGCTATGTTTCTTGGGTTGTCGATCGTCTATCTTCTTTGTGATTTCAGCGAGATTTCGACGGAGAACGATAATCTTATTGGGCTGGTTATTTTCGATGGCCGATATGGCAGGAATAGAGGGCTGATCTTCCACCGCAGGTGCATGGCCAAGAGCGGCTCGAATCGCTCCGTCCAATTGAGCCTCCAACTTTTTCTTCTCGCTAGCACGGTCCTTATTTTCAGCAGGCATGTTATACACCATGAGTCGTCTTGTCCTTAGATCAAAGGGTAACTCCGCTATGTTTCCGAATGCTTCATTGAAAACCAAGATCACTCTTTCATGGCCAAGACCTCGAAGAGCATATCCCAGTTCAATCAGCACATTCGGGTTTGGTGTTGGACGACCATCTTTTGGATGACTAATAATTGAGATATCCGCCACGAATACATCAGCAGCGGTTATTTTTGCAAAAATAGTTGAGGCGATATCTGGTGCACCAGCAACACCTTGGGTATCACGATCGACTACTGGCTCAATAGCAACGCTAGAATCAGAGGTGATGGCGGTAGCAGCGTTTTCAAGAGCATCCTGAATAAACCCTCTATTTGTAGGGTTGGGAAGATCAGACTGCCATGAGTAAAATACTATTCTCTTCATAAAGACCATTTTACAGAAAATACAGAAATATGCACACCAGTTCGAATAACGTATAATCATCAAGACCCTCGGGTCGTCCGATAAAAAAGTCTTACTGCGGAGAGAGTGGGATTCGAACCCACGGTTCCCGTTAGGGAACGGCGGTTTAGTAAACCGCTGCCTTAAACCACTCAGCCATCTCTCCGTGAACAAATTGAATCATATCCAAAATCAATACCAAATGCTAGTAGTACTTTTATAACTCACGATTTTATGCAAGAATAGCGGAACACATGGAGACGTGGTGGAGTGGTCTAACATACCTCTTTGCTAAAGAGGCAGGCCTCTTACAGGGCCTCGAGGGTTCGAATCCCTCCGTCTCCGCCAGGCGATTTTAGTATCGGTGTAACCCGAGTGCTTAAGAAAGCTGTTTAAATAACAAATCGCCATATACTTCAACCCTTTCTTCTGTTGTTGGTCTTTTCCATAAAAAAATATTTCTAGTTACTTCTTTAGGATCTGAAATGGCATCTGCCGAGTGATTGTATATATCAATTCCTCGACTTTTTAACGATTCAATCACTTCTGGCGTAAATTGTTCTAATGAGTTCAAAATAGATACCACATATCAATCATCGCCATTTTACAAAATTTCTCGTAGAATAGAGGCATGAATATGAATATATCTCCTGATATGCGAGTCTCCGAATATTTCCGGCTCACACCCATACAAAAAGACGCACTCAAAAAAATGCGTATTACTACCTTGGAAGATCTCTTATACTACTTCCCTGTGCGCTATGGCGATACAGCCGAAACCCAAAGCATCGATTCACTCAAAAAAGGCGATACCGCGGTAATCTTTGGAAAAATTACTGGATTGAAAGCAAGCAAAGGATTCAAGACCAAAATGACCATGACAACCGCCAACGTTGAAGACGAAAGCGGTCGTATCCAATCCGTCTGGTTCAACCAGCCATACATAGCAAAAATGACCCCAGAAGGAGCCTATGTGAGAATTGAGGGCAAAATAAGCCAACGAAGAAGCAAACCAAGTAAATCGCCAGCCATCCTCGAAGGTAGCGAGAGTTCTCTCAACCTATACTTTTCTAATCCAAAGATCGAAGTTGTAGACAAACTCCCTATAGGCGTTGGTGATTCCCTATTTGGGGACAAATCAGAGGCCCACACAATGTATCCTGTATATTCTGAATCTCGTGGTATCACATCAATTTGGATATATCATGCCATACAAAAACTCTTCAAATCAGGCTTACTAGATACTATCCCCGAATGCATTCCAGAATACATCCTAGAAAAATACCATCTACCAGCGATAAAGACGGCACTCATCTGGATTCATACTCCTATCAAACATGATGATGCTCTTTCCGCACGCAAACGTTTCTCATTTGAGGAAATATTTACTATACAGCTTGGCAAACAACAAGAGCGCAAAGCATACGAAAAACATCCTTCATTCAAAATTGAAACAGATATGAAACATATCCATGAATTCATACGACGTTTTCCATTCACGGCAACTGATGCACAAATACATGCAATAGAAGCGATCGTCACAGATATGCAACGTGAACAAGCGATGTCGCGACTACTAGAAGGAGACGTAGGGTCTGGCAAAACAGCAGTAGCAGCTGCTACTGCATATGCAGTTATGACAGCAAAAAAAATGTTTACCACATCGGTGCAAAATGAATTACTGAAATCTCCTGTGCCGAGTATGGGTAGCCAGCGATCAGCGCCCACAGGCGAGGAGATTTCAGTAATTCCTTCTGCACCGATTCACGGTAATCTCCAAATCGCCTATATGTGCCCCACAGAAATTCTCGCAACACAACATTTTGAATCATTCATACAATATTTTTCATATATGCCGATACAGATCGGACTCATCACTGGTTCTGGTTGTAGAAAATTTCCATCAAAAATAAATCCAAAGGGTTGGACGGATATATCACGCACCCAATTATTAAAATGGGTGGCAAATAGCGAGATCAATGTTCTCATCGGTACTCATGCACTGATTCAATCCTCTGTCATATTCAAGAATATGGCACTAGCCATAATTGATGAACAACATCGCTTTGGAACTACTCAAAGAAGAAAACTCATACGAAAAGACTCAATAGCACCTCACTTGCTTTCAATGACTGCAACGCCCATTCCTCGCACGCTGGCTCTCACCATGTATGGAGACCTTGACATCACATTGCTCGACCAAAGCCCAGCAGGCCGAAAACCAATCATCACAGAGCTCATCATTCCTGCAAAGCGTGATGAAATGTATGCAAAGATTCGCCTTGAATTGAAAGCCGGCCGTCAGCTCTATGTCATCTGTCCTCGCATAAACGAGCCCGATCCAGACAAAGAAGCATCCATCATCGCTAAATCAGTAAAAGAAGAAGCCATACGCCTCAAAAGTCTTATATTCCCTGAATATGAGATCGGTGTACTCCATAGCAAAATGAAACCATCAGAAAAAGATACAGTTATGACCAATTTCAAAAAAGGAACAATAGATATTCTATGCGCAACATCAGTAGTTGAGGTTGGCGTGAATGTCCCCAACGCTACAGTGATCATCATCGAGGGCGCCGAGCGATTTGGCCTTGCACAATTGCATCAGCTACGTGGCCGAGTTATGAGAAGCAGTCATCAAGCATATTGCTATGCATTCACCGAAACAAGCTCACAAAAATCTATCGATCGCCTACGAGCCCTACAAACTGCCAAAAATGGATTTGAGCTAGCAGAACTCGATCTTGGTGCTCGTGGAGCCGGAGAACTCTCTGGTGCGAGACAGTGGGGTGTATCTGATATCGCTATGGAAGCATTACAAAACCTCAAAATGGTGGAGGCCGCAAGAACTGAAGCCACCAAAATCATCGACGAAGACCCAACATTAAAAAAATATCTTGTACTGAAACAGGTAGTAGAAACACATAAAGTAACAAGTCATTTTGAATAAGATTATTTATTTGTAGCTAATTGATGATTTTTTAAACCGTCAGCATATATTTTTTGTATTTGAGCAGATTGGAGGGATTTATTATATATTGTAAGATTATCTAGATTTCCTATCAGCCTCATACCAATAAAAATATTATAAGTTGGAGTAAAACTAAGTTGAGATCCGGTAAAATTGTCTAATTTACCATTAATATAAATATTAATTTTTT
>CAIUOX010000006.1 GCA_903900935.1 uncultured bacterium | reverse complement strand
CAAGCTATTCGTTGTGCGCATTGTACAACAAGGATAGAGACTAAGTCTGCTTAATATTCATAAGCACTTTTTACTATTACATCTGTGCGAGATGCTTGCGTCTCATATATGGTTGTATGTGTGATGTGTATTCCTGAATTATTTTTTGTAATCTGTAGCTCAATCATATTTCCTCGCGTGACATCAGTTGAGAAATACTGGTCAAATATAAGATTTCCAAGTGAATAATACACAGGCACACCATCTATTATTTCATTCTCTTGTATAACGTGTGGATGCGATCCGATAATTGCACGAGCGCCAGCAGACACCAATTCACGGGCTTGTTCTCTTTGTAGTGCTGATGAGGTAGTTGAATATTCATTTCCCCAATGTGGCATAACGATAACAAAATATCCTTGACTAGAGAGTCGCTGTATATCTACGAGAATATGATCAAACCCTAGTGCAAATTGATGATATCCAATAAATGCAACTGATATGTTGTGAAGAGTTGTTGTAGCTTCTGTTCCAGAATAGTTCCATGGGCTACCAAAATATTTTACTCTAGTATTTGTTAGTATACGCTGTGTTTCTGCAAAACCTTCGGCACCAAAATTGTCGGTATGATTGTTAGCAAGACTTACAAAAGATATACCAGCACGCGATAGTAGTTCTCCAGTGGTAGTCGCGAATGTGAATATAAAACTTTTTGTATATGTGCCATCATTCAGAATTGTTCTTGATGAGCTTGAAGTGATCGGACCCTCAAGATTGGCGACTACGATATCTGTTCTTTTGAATAGTGGAGTGAGGCTAGCAAAAAAAGAATCATATCCACGTGTCTCTGCATATTTCCTGATAGTTCGGTCAAGCATAATATCTCCACCAATGAGTATGTTTAGTTTTGATGATATTGAGTTGGCTTCCGTGGGTCTTTGTTTTAGTGTTCCAATTTCACTCGTATTCACTTCATATTGGTGTATACGAGAAGGTAAATTTGATAGTCCCAATATAATAGCCAAAGTGAGAGTGGTTATTATGATTATCCAGAATAATATGATGCTATGTTTATTTACAGACATAGTCTTATTGTCGCTTATTGGGAGATGTAAGACAAATTTTGGTAGCCCTCATTATACAAGATTGGAATGGGATTATTGATTAGATCAGGGATTATTCACATTCTTGCATAGGAGTATTAATTAGGTTAACATATGATAACCTAATACATAATCATGAAAAATAACACTGAAATAAAGTATATTTCAACAGCAGAACTAGCGAAACTCTTACATGTAAGTAGAGTTGCGGTATTTAAAAAAATTCAATCTGGAAAGATCAAGGCTTTCAAGGTTGGACGTAACTATGTAATTCCGATGGAGGAAGTGTTGAGTGCTATTGGAACATTTATTTCTCCTGATAAAAAAACTGAAATTGATTCAGTTGTTAAAAAAGCAGTAAAAGAATATGGTGAGACATTTAGATTACTTGGTGAAGAATAATATATGGCACGACCTGCTATTAAAAAACCTAATATCGTTGAGATAGAGTATGTTGCTCACCGACTTGCTCAAGAATTGATGGAATATGGAGAACCTATTCCACCATTCAATACACGATATCCGGAAAAGTTAGAGAGTTGTTTGAAAACACCTTTTCAGACTTTTAATAAGAGGAGTCTCTACAAGACTTTTGAGACAAAAGCTGCGATATTGTTTTATCTAATGATTAAGAACCACCCATTTCAAAATGGTAATAAACGCGTCGCTGTTTTAACGCTCATATATTTTCTTATTCAAAATGAACGAAAGTTGAAAGTTGATAATAGGATATTGTATGAATTTGCAAAAGAAATTGCCTCTAGTGATGCACAAAAAAAGGATCCTGTTATTATTAGTATCCGAGATTTTATTGTTCAGTATTCAGAAAAGAATAGCAATTAAAGAAAAATCAGTAATGTACATGTCCACTATATGGGGTACATTTCACAAGTAGCCCTACGGGGAATCGAACCCCGATTACCGCCTTGAAAAGGCGATGTCCTAACCGTTAGACGATAGGGCCATATTTCGCTCAAGCTTTACAAGGAAACCCTTGAAGTTCAATGCGATTATGACATACTAGCATTTTTTGTAAAAATGGCAAAAAATGGTAAGGTTGTATACATTCGACCAATAAGGAAAGGTGGCTGAGTGGTTGAAGGCACCGCTCTCGAAAAGCGGCAGGGGCGCAAGCTCCTCGGGAGTTCAAATCTCCCCCTTTCCGCCTTCGCTACGCCGAAGCCCGTTTAGGGTCAAGGCGAGAGCATAATGATGGCGTAGCTACGGCGTGATAATATCCGCACAACAATGAGCGTTACGCAGCACGCAACAATTTGATGATCAATAGTATAAGCGCTATGACGAGAAGGATATGAACTAGATTTCCGGCAATACTAAAACTAAAGCCAAGGAACCAGAGAATGACGAGGATAATGATGATGTTGAATAGCATAGTATGTATATTAGTTATTAAGTAATAGCGTGCGCCCCATAAAGAACTTTTAATTTTTCAATACCACGATGTATTTTTACCGCAATTGAATTTCTTGTTTGACCAGTGATAAGTGATATTTCTTTGAGTGATAAGTCTTGGACAAATCTCATGTGCATGATTTTTTTGTAGGTATCTGGCAAACGGGGAATCATGAGTAGTATTACTTTTCCATCAATGACATTTATAAAGCGTTTCGACTCTGTTTGATCAACACTTGGCTCAAAGCCATTCTCGGTGAGAGTGTCAAGTGATATTGTCTTGTGTTTGCGATATTCATCTACGATGAGATTGTTCAATACGTGATACAAAAAAGCTTTGAGAGTGTCTATCTTTCCGCCACGAACTAAATATTTCCATGTTTTCAAAAATGTTTCTTGGACCAGATCTTTTTCAACCGAATGATCATTGACCTTGAAGAATGCATAGGAATTAAGCCCGCGGTTGAAATCGTGATGAGCCACAGATAATATTTCCTGCTGCTTTAATGTTTCTCTTTTATTCATAAGATAGTAGAGGCCTGGTGCTCTATGTCTTGGTGCTCTATTCTTGTAAGATGATGCCGTACGATGACGGAACGTATTACACGCATATTACAGCGCTATCGTGTGGATCTAGAGTTACCTATGTTTTCGGGCGTAT
>CAIUOX010000005.1 GCA_903900935.1 uncultured bacterium | reverse complement strand
TGAAGCCGGAATCGCTAGTAATCGCAGGTCAGCTATACTGCGGTGAATACGTTCTCAAGTCTTGTACTCACCGCCCGTCAACCCAAGGGAGTCGGAGGTGCCCGAAATCTCGCTTTACGCGGGCCTAAGGCAAATTCGATGACAGGGGGTAAGTCGTAACAAGGCACGGGTAGCGGAAGCTGCTCGTGGAATATTTCAAAGAATTCAACGTTTTGTCTTCGGACATTACTTATAGTCGAGTCCACAGCAATGTGGAATGGTGATCGCTCTTCTAATCTCAAATAGGAGCGCTTAGCCGGGGAAGATTCCCGGCACAATGGGCATTCTCAATTGAAATGCTCATGGAGTAAACGGAACAAAATAAAGAGTGCTAATTAGCAAAAACTGCCAGAGATGGCGGTTTTTTGCTGTCCAAAAAAGGCTTGAATAGGCCATAGTCTATGCTATTGACTTTTTATAAAAAAGGTGCTATTATAGTACTAAGTGCACAAACGGCGACCTTCGTAAGAGGGTGTGACCACAACAAAAAATAATACATTAGATGAATTCAAACAAACTTAAAACACTTGCGGATCTTGGATTTGAAGAGGTTGATCAGAGCGCATTGCTCAAGCCTCGTCCGCGCCGCGAGTTGATGGATGTCACTCCGTCTCTGGGCGAGACGCTCAAAGACTTCCGGTCACGCATTACGGTCCGGAATGTGGTTGGCTTCATCATTGCGTTCGTGGTGGCTTACGGATTCTTTGTCATCGGCCTCGGCTTCTGACAATTTCCAAAAATCGCCAAACACCCGGTAGCTACGTGCTGCCGGGTGTGATTTTTTATCTGGAATAATTCTTTGCCTCTTGTTGATAATTGGCTTATAGTTGAGGAACTGGTCACGTGGCGGAATTGGTATACGCGTACGTCTCAGAAGCGTATGGAGTAATCCTTGAGGGTTCGAGTCCCTCCGTGACCACCAGAATATCATGGTATAATAGTATCACTAATACTTTGTAATTATTATCAATATGAGATCTATAAATTTTGAAGCACCAGATCCTGTGAGAGCAAAAGCAATTGAAGATCAACTTACCAATTTACAGCAAGAATTTTTCAGAGTTGCTGGTGCTACATTGAAGCGAAGAAGGGAAGAATAATCACATTTTTTATGAAAAACCAATTTGAAAATATAGTACCTATTTCTCCTGAAAGAGGTACTGAGCTCTTTGAGCAATTACATAGGAAATTGGGACATACAGAATCGATTGATGAGGTTCCACCTGATGAGCCTGCTACCATTGAACCCACTAAGATTGTTATAAAAAAGGAGACTATTTCTAAAAAAGTCAAAAAGCCATCAAAACAATTACGTACAGGTGCAGGAGCAATGGATGAGTGGCAACGCAAAAAAGAAGACCATGAAGATCAGCTTCTTGCAGCATAAGCTTTGCCTTTTATTAGTAATTTTGGTAGTGTATATTTACTGATTTGAGGTATCAGCTCATCTATTCTCTGGGTTGTTAGCTCTAGTCTTTAAGTGAAATTCTAGTCTCATATTTCTCTCGGCTTACACCCAAAGAAATCTTCGATCTGATTTTACTTAGAAAAGAAAAATCGCGCATATAGCTCAGCTGGTAGAGCATTCGACTGATACTCGAAAGGTCCCAGGTTCGAACCCTGGTGTGCGCACAAATTTTGATTTTACAAAATTAGCATTGAGAGAATTCTGTGTTAGAGACATAGAATTTTGAAACATGACATCTTGTGAAAAGGTACAAAGTAAGTAGATTCCAGCAAAGCATCAACTGGTGCTTTGTTGTATAATAAGACCATATTTATCATAACTAATATCTATATGTTTGAATTTATTCTCATTGTGGTACTAATCTTTGTCTTTGTGGTGCAGAGCAATCGGATGTCTCGCATCGAGAAGGTGATATCGGAGATGAAGAAACAAGGCTATTCTGTGACGAATACAGCATCAGCAGGTGCGCCTCAGACAGTATCTACTCCACAAACTCAAAGTGCCGTTTCTTCTGCAATTCCTAAATCTTCAGAATCAAAAGTAGTACCAGTTGCAGAAAAAGTTGGTGAAGAAGTTTCTGGACGATTCTTGGGAAAGATTGGTATCATCGCCGTTCTTATCGGTGTAGCTTTCTTCTTGAAGTATGCCTTTGACAATAACTGGGTTGGTGAAAGTGGTCGCGTTATGATTGGTATAATTATTGGGCTTGGATTCTTGGGACTTGGTCAATATCTCCGCAAACAGTATCTCCGTTATTCAGATCTTATAATAGGAGGAGGTATTGTAATACTATATTTGTCTATATTTGCGGCGCAGTCATTCTATGGACTTATTGATCCTGTTACTGCTGGAGTATTTTTCTTCATAGTGACGGTACTTTCATTTGCAATAAGTATTGTGAATGCAACACAGACACTAATGCTTGTTTCAGTGATTGGTGCATTCGTGACGCCATTCTTGGTTGGGTCGCATGAAAATGCAATGTGGTCATTGTTCTTTTATTTGGTAGTTATCAATATAGGAGTCCTTGGAGTTTCTTTTTTCAAGAAGTGGCCACGACTCAATATTGCTACATTTGTTGGTACAGCCATCAACTTTCTCGTATGGTATGGCATGTATTACAAGGCGACGGATGTGCTCGGTCCTACATTATTCTTCTGTGTGTTAACATTCCTGATCTTCCTTCTAGCAAGTGTTGCTCGAGGTATAAAGGCTGGTGTCAAAGCTGATGAATCTGATTATATCCTAATGGCTGCGAACGCTTTTTGTTTTGCTGTCGTTGGCTATATGATTCTTGCCCCAGAATATCATGGTGTTTTGGGTTTTGCTTCTGTTCTTGTTGCTATTATTTATATGGTTGTTGCATTCATGGTTAACAAAGCAAATCCAGAAGACACGGCACTCAATATATTCTTGCCAGGTTTGGCAGTAACGTTCTTATCAGCCGCAGTACCTCTTCAATTCTCTGGTCCATGGATTGCTGTAGCGTGGTTCGTTGAATCGTGCGTTTTGTATGGTATTGCTTCAGTTATCAGCAATCGTGGTTTTCAAGTTATGGGTGTTATTGTATATGTTCTTGGATTGTTTGATTTCTTGAGCTGGTATTCTTCACAACCTCGCGGGCTTGAATTTGTTCCAATATTCAATAATGTATTTGCTGTGCTACTTTTGGCGATTATTTCAGCCTATGTCATTGCATATATATATCGTAGATTTGGCAGTATCAGTGAAGATATCATGAAGCGTGGGATCATGGTTTTTATAGTGATTGCCAACATACTCAGTGTCTTTGCTCTGACAATACAGATTACTTCATATTATGATGCACAGCTTCAGCAGAAGTTGAATGATTATAGTCTGCATATCCGTGATATTCGACAATATACAAACGGCTACAATACTTCACAGCAGAGAAGTGATATCAACTCTGCATATTATGCTGATATTTCAAGCACCAAAAATCAATCAAATACATTTGTATCTATATTATGGACCATATATGCAGCATGTCTCACTGCTATTGGATTTGCTCGCCGTATCGCCAGTCTGCGTCGTTTGGGCCTTGTCTTATTCGTTATTACTGCTCTCAAGGTTCTTATTGATGTATGGAGTCTTGGACAGCTTTATCGCATCATCTCATTTATTGTATTTGGTTTGATTGCTCTTGCCGCATCGTTCGGATATGCAAAGTACAAAGACAGATTGAAGGAGATCGTATAATTATAATGATTATCTAATCTATATGCATAAGAAAAAAAATATAGCAGTTGTAGTATCTATCATTATTGGAATAACGGCTGTCACTTATGCAGCATTTTCTCCTAGTGCATGGCAGTATATGCGTTCTATTGATATTTCTGGTAATTCAGGAATGATCAAGGTTCACGTTCCTAATAATGTTTCTTGGAATGCAAATAGTTTTTCTGATCTACGTATCATCGACGGGCAGGGTAATGAGGTACCTTATATATTTAGCAGAAACATATCTTCATCTGGGAATATAAGCAATACCAGATTGCTCGATATGACCAAGACAAAAGCGGGATCAACTCATTTTATTGTTGATTTTGGATCATCTGGAGTTGTTCATACAGGTCTACATATTGTGAGTTCTTCACCAAACTTTAGAAGGCAAGTAGCAGTGGATTCATCAGATTCTCTGCTTCCAATTGACGATCCAAGTTGGTCTCCTGTTACTATTGAGGGATTTATATTCAAGTTCACTGATCCATACACTAGACAAGTCGCTGGTAAAGATACGATTACATTTCCGGCAAATGCATCTCGCTATCTTAGAGTATTTATAGGTTCCAATCCTGGAGAAGGTGGACCAGTTGTAGTTGATTCGGTGACTGCATATCGTGATGTTCAGATTTCCTCAGCTTCGTATTCACGTACTCTGAATGCTTTCGTATATAACAATCCAATAAAAAAGACGAGCGAGCTAACTATAGATCTCGGTGCATCTGGTTTGATTACTTCGTCTGTTGCAATAAATTCACCCGATACAAACTATAGCCGTAGAGTTGTCGTTGAGGTTTCTGATACTGCCACCACTTCTTCTTGGAAATATGCAGGAGAATCATCAATTTCACAAATCTCAACTTCGGTATTTCGTGGTGTTTCAAATATTGTCCAATACCCAGAGCAAAAAGCTCGCTTCATCCGTCTTTCAATCGTAAATGATGATAATCCACCACTTTCATTGGAACAGACAGTAGAAGTTTTTGGTCCTGTTCTTTCAGCAATATTTGAAGCTCATCCTCAGTCATCATATACTCTATATTATGGGAATCCTTCTGCTTTCCAACCTCAATATGACATCACCAGTATATCTGCATACATAGATGAAGCATCGTTACCTATAGTATCTGTTGGTTCAGAATCAATAAATCCTCTTTATGTCACACCTCAAGGTCCAGTAGTTCCATTCACTGAATCACATAAGATACTTCTCAATATTCTCCTTGTCATTGTCGTTCTTGGTATTGGCACTGCTATTGTATTTTATCTTCGTTCATATCTCAAAAAGGGCAGTACTCCTATAGATAATAGCTTTGAAAAATAAGCGTTCTGTAGTATTATAATCACCTATTATTTCTAATTCTAAACACTTATGAACCTCGGAAAGAAAACAAAAATTGTTTGCACTATCGGTCCAGCAACTGAACATCCTGATAGTCTCAGATTGCTCGTAGAAGCTGGCATGAATGTTATGCGCCTCAATTTTTCACATGGAAATTTTGTTGAACACCAAGGTCGTGTTGATGGTATCCGTCAGGTCATGAAGGATACTGGTAAGACAATTGCCATTCTTCAAGATCTTGGTGGTCCAAAGATTCGCATCGGCACATTCAAGGATGATAAACCCATTGTGCTAAAGGAAGGTCAAATATTTACATTGACTACAGATGCTGTTGAAGGTACTTCTGATAAGGTTCATATCAATTATCCGCTTCTTCCTAAGGAGGTAAAAGTTGGTGGATCTATTATGATTCAAGATGGATGCAAACGTTTGGAAGTGCTTGAGATTAAAGGCAATGACATAATCACCAAAGTAATTGTTGGCGGTGAGCTCAAAGGTAAGAAGGGGGTAAATGTTCCCGGTGCCAATCTTTCCATTGGATCCCTTACAGAAAAAGACCGCATAGACCTTGAATTTGGTATCAAAAATAAAGTTGATTTTATCGCTCTTTCTTTTGTGCGTAGAGCATCAGATATTATTGAACTTCGTGAATTATTGGATAAGGCTGGTTCAAATGCTCATATCATTGCAAAGATTGAGACTCCTGAGGCACTTGATGCACTTGATGATATTATTGCCGCTTCTGATGGTCTGATGATTGCTCGCGGTGATCTTGCTATCGAAATTCCTGCCGAAGAAGTTCCTCTTGCTCAAAAGCTTATGATTAGCAAGTGTAATGCTGTTGGAAAGCCTGTTATCACTGCTACGCAAATGCTTGAATCAATGATCAGTAGTCCAGTTCCTACTCGTGCAGAAGTTTCTGATATTGCAAATGCAATTATTGATGGAACAGACGCCATCATGCTTTCTGAAGAAACAACCCTAGGTGATTATCCGATCGAAGCAGTCAAGATCATGACAAAAATCGCATGTCGCGTTGAAAAAGAAGTATATACTCGCGATACAATCGCTGAATACGATGAATCTCATGGTATTACGGATGTCATCTCACAGTCTGCAGTACGAGCTACACATAGTGTTGGTGCCTCACTTATCGTTGCTTTGACTCGATCAGGCAATAGTGCTCGTATGATAGCCCGCTATAGACCAGCAGAGAGTGTTCTTGCATTGTCAGACAAGATTGAGAATGCAAACAAGCTCACCCTCACTTTTGGTTGTTATCCTATTGTTGTTCCAACATTCAAGACCGTAAGTGAGATTATGGAGACTATTAGAAAGGTGACCATTGAAAATAATTTTGCCAAGAAGGGTGACAAGGTTGTTATCGTTGCAGGTATGCCTTTCGGAGAAGTAAAAGAAGTAAATATGATACTCGTAGAAACAATATAACTATTTCTAGAATAGAAATAAAAAAAGTAAAGAAAAAATCTTTACTTTTTTTATTTATGCTTGATATAATTCATCTATGCAGACATATGCAATCCATAACAACGCGCTAATTCTCGATCGGTCCATGAGCCGTGACTATGTGCTCACCATTCATGACCTGCCACCAGAAGATAAGCCGCGCGAAAAGCTCATGAGACAAGGCCCAGAATCACTCACGATGCGTGAGTTGCTGGCTATTGTATTAGTTACAGGTACGACAAGAGAAGATGTTATAGAAATGTCCAACCGTATCATGAGGGAATATGGAGAAAAGAGCATTCTGGCTGAACGAGATGCACAACGATTGTCAGATAGTCTCGATATACCGATTGGAAAAGCATGCCAGATCATTGCTACAGGAGAACTTGGTCGTCGATATTATGACAAGAGTCAATTGGGTTTTACGACGATCCGCAATGCTCGTGATGCATATGAATATCTGCAAGATATGCGCTATTTATCAAAAGAGCACCTACGTGGTTTGTATCTCAATAGTCACAATCGTATCATACGCGATGAAGTTATTTCGATTGGTACTATCAATACCAGTATCATACATCCTCGGGAAGTATTCCAGCCAGCCATCGAATGCAATGCAGCAGCTGTGGTTCTTGCACACAATCATCCTTCAGGTGATGCGACTCCAAGTACAGAAGATCTTGATATTACAGAACAGATTATCCAAGCAGGAAAGATTCTTGGCATACACATGCTTGACCATGTCATTATTACAAAAGATACATTCACCAGCATAGGCGCTCACTATTAATTACAAAAATACATATGCGTGACTACCAGCTCATTTCACCATCTCTTGAGGGTATTATCAATCATTGCTCTATTATGTACGAGGGTATTAGACGACCGGTCGAAATATTTCGTGCTCTTGATGGTCCAGCTAGGCGTGATTCAAACCAGCGATATACAGAACAAGAGCAAAAGATTCTCAATGACTATTTTCATGATATTCACGGGGTATTTATGAAGTGCTTTTCCAGCTTTGTATTTGAAACTTTTATTGATTCTGATGATACTGTTAGGTTGCAAGCAATGCTACAGGAATTGATAAAAGTGAAGAAATTGATTCAGCGAGGAATAGACATAGATTAATTATTTTTAGTTAATTTTGAGATTCTTTCTTGTTAAGTCATCAAAACTTGATATACTTTTGCTATGGAAATACACCACAAAGATAATACTAATTTTTCGCTTATCAAACGTGCAAAAAGCTTCACGCATGCATTCCGTGGCTTGGGTATTTTATTCAAATCAACCCATAATGCATGGATACATATAGTAGTTTTTGTTATTGTTGTGTTGTTTGGAAAAGTATTTCACATTACTCATCTTGAGTGGGCTTTAGTATTGCTCGCGGCTGGGTTTGTATTTTCAGCAGAAGCATTCAATACAGCGATTGAGATCGATATAGACCTAACTTCACCGCAATATCATCCCTGTGCACGAGATACAAAAGACGTTGCTGCTGGTGCAGTACTCATTGCCACCATAACGGCGGTTCTCATTGGTATATGTGTATTTGGCCCATACATGCTTAGTTTTATTCCGTAGGAATGATACACTGTATTTATGGCATCTCGTGACTACTTCAAAGCAAAAAGAATCGCTGTTGTTGGCCTTGGGCCTCGTGGCGAAATGGTTACAGATGTAAAATTTCTGATAAAAGCAGGTGCGCTCGTTGCAGTATATGATCTTCGTAGTGAAGCTCGACTCAAGAGTCATTTAGTATTTCTACGTTCTATAGGTTTGGCAAATTACGTTTGCGGTTCTATTCCTGCAGACGATCTTCTTGATATGGATTTGATTATCCTTTCGCATGAATATCCACGTGATTCGTCATTTTTGAAACAAGCCCAAGAAAAGAATATTCCTATTGAATATCAGGAAACATTATTCTTTAGGCTTGCACCACCACTTACTGTTGTCGGGGTTATGGGTGCCGTTGGAAAGACTACTGTTATTTCTATGCTTGAACCATTGCTTGAAAGTGCTTGTGATGCTCTTGAAGGACAAGGATTTTGTGTGATTGATCCAGAATCTGATGGTGGTATATTGTCGCATCTCAAGAAATTAAAAACAGGAGATATACTTCTTGCACGTATTATTGAGTCAGTCATGAAAGAATTATTTGAGATGCGCATTAGTCCACATGTTGCGATATTCACCACGATTCCACCCAAGGGTTCATATTTTCAAAATCCATTTGAGATTTTGACGTATCAGACGTATAACAATTTTATTGTAGCCTCTGATGAAGTTATTGATGCGACACATCGGCTCAAATTCCAACCAAAGGCGAAGATGTTGCGCACCAAGGCCTCATTACTCGAGTTGGGCTGGTTGCCACACGGTAGAGCGGCACATGATCGTGACAATGCCTCCTTGGCTCTCCAGGCAGCACGTTTATTCAAGGTTCCCAATGAAGTCGCCCAGCCAATATTCGATTCATGGAAAGCACTCAAAGGCAGACTTGAATTTATAAAGAAGATCAAAAACGTAGAATTTTACAATGATACTGCTTCAGTCTCTGTTGTATCAACAGAATCGGCTGTTCAAAATATATCTCAAGGCAAAAATGTGATATTGATATTTGGTGGTGCAGAGAGTGGCTCTGAATATGCCGTGCTCTATGCTTTACTCCCCAAATATGTTCATACGATTATCTTGCTTCCAGGAAGTGGTACGATGAGACAGCGTTGGGCATTACAAAAAGTTGATCATATAAAGGTTATTTCAGCACAATCAGTTGAGGATGCAGTTATACTTGCTATGGAGCATGCACATCAAAATGATCGTATTCTTTTTAGTCCAGGGTTTCAAGCTGGCGGTATGGAGAATTCACGCAAAGCTAGAGGTGAGAGTTTTGTGAAGGCGGTTAGGGGACTTTAGTAATGTTTTTTGATATTCAATAATTTTTATTCTCCACACACCAAACACACCACCACCTTACCTACATCATATCCAATAGATGATGCCTGCATAGCCCCAGCGACCGATAGGGCGCTGTTTGTTGATATTTCCATATCAGTATGTGTCCACGCCATGGTTTGGGCTCCTTCGATATTTTCATTGGTTGCAGTCCAGCCACGACCACCAGTCTTTTTTATAAGAGGAATGAGATTCATTTTTCTCTGAGCAACCTTGTCTACAATAGCATCAGCAATGGAAGTTTCTTCGGGGCCATCATAGTTTTCAAATGCGTCTGACATAATATGACATGAAGATGTTTGGACAATATGGACCTGAATTGGTAATTTGTGTTTCAAGAAATACTGCGCCAATGCCTCGGCAGTTGTTCCTGATGAGGTTCCAATAAATACAGAACTGATTCCTGTTAACTCAGCCAATTCTTCTGCCAAGGATTTGTAGCCGATCATAGCAATGTCATCTGTAGATTGTCGGAGACTACGTACACCTTCTTGCGTCGCCTGAATAAGTGCCTGAAGAGGGCGTTCTTTGATGAGGATACGAATATTGTTATCAGCAAGTTTTTTTATTTTCTCGAGCTTATGGGGGGTGATATGAGTACCAACGTAAATATCTAAAACGCATACTTCTGCCTCATTGTTTATTTTTTTGATATGTAGTGCGGCGGCAAGAGCTGCATTACCTGAACCAGTTATAACAAAAGAGCGATCACCAGCTTTGTAGTAATGGTCAATCATTACGGGAATAGAACGACCTTTGTGTGAGCCGTATGGATGTAGATCTTCACGTTTGAAATATAGTGCAGAAATACCTATAGCAGAAGCGAGGTCTGGGTATGATTCGATGGGTGTAATCATGTGTTGTCATCCTAACGCATTTTAGGTATCATGAAAAGTACGGTTATTTCGTAACCATTTAACTTTATTTAATGTTTCATCAAACTCTTAAAACTATGAATATGCTATGTATATGTCCTGAGTGCAAAAATACAATTGACTTATCCAAGTACCCAAACCTGGTTACTGGTATGGTCATTGAATGCAATCATTGTGGTATGACGCTTGCAGTCAAAGAGATTGCTACTGATGGTGCTGTCAAAACCGAGATTGTCGATGAGGGGAAGTAGTAAAAGATTTCTCAGTCGATCAAGCACAAATTTACTGATTCACCTTCGCTCATTCTGAAGGTCCCTTCAACCTTGTATTATTTTGTCTGGTTGTTTAACTTCTTTACACTTTCCTCAATCATTCCTCTAAAACCATGTGATCCGAGAAAGGCTACACAGTCACCCTTTTTGGTATGTGTTTTCAAGTATTGAATAAGTTCATCATCTGAGCTGATGTATGTAGTATTCGCATGTGTTTGCAATATGATTTTTGTTAGTTCAAGGCCATCCATTGGCTGTTCCAATCCATTTTCAGCTATTTTGAGTTTGGTTAGACGTGGAATGATCACAATATCTGAATCTTTGAATGCATTTTCATATTTTGATATAGCACTACGTTCTCGTCCACCGATATTTGGCTCAAATACAGTGATGATTTTTCCATCATATATTTGGCGCAATGTAGCAAGTACGGACGAAGCTTTTTCGGGAGAGTGTGCAATATCATCAAGAATAGTAATGTCATCCTCAAGACGTTTTTCAAGACGACGTTTTAGGCCTTTGAATGAGGCTATTGCCTCAATTATCTTTTGTGCAGGAATCCCAAGTTCTCTTGCGAATGCAAAGCATCCAGTGATATTCTCGGCTTGGTATGCTCCGAGCATCGGAGAGTATATGTGCCAATGATTGGTGCCATGCTGTATTTCAAGATTGAGACCATCTTTTGATTGTATAACTGCGCTATAGGTATAAGTTGCATTGGCGGTACCTTCACGACCATAGAGTATCTTTGTGCCAGTAAATGCATTCAAGACTTGGAGTGTTCCCATATTGTCTGCACATCCTACAATAAAACATCGTGAAGATATGGTGGATATGAGCTTATTGAATGCTGTAAAATATTCTTGTTCTGTAGGGTATAGATCAGCGTGGTCCCATGAGACCGCCGTAAGAAGTAGGTGTGTTGGTTTGTAGTAAGCAAATTTTGGTGTTGTATCAGTTGGACCACTCTTGTATTCATCACCTTCAAATATACTCCATGTGCTATCGGACAGTCTTGCTGATGATTCATGTGAAAGTGAAACACCACCAAACATGTAGGTAGGATTATATTGTGCTTTATCAAGAATATATGAAAGTAATGCAGTCAAAGATGTTTTACCCCATGTGCCAACGCATACGATTGAATTTTCTTTGGCAAAAAATTCTCCAACGGCTTTTGCAAAAGAATACATTGGTATTTTATGTTCAGTTGCATATAGTGTCTCTGGATTTTGACTACCGGATGCTGTGCCTATAATGACTGCTTCTGGAATTCCGTGCGCAACCATCAATTCTGGATGCCAACCAGCATAAAAAGATACTCCATGTTTTTCAAGTTCGGTTGAAACAGGAGGAAAAAATCCTTTGTCACTTCCAGTAACTGTCACACCTTGTTTATGGAGAGCAATTGCTAGAGCGCTAGTAGCAACGCCACAAATGCCGATGAAGTGAATGTGCTGTGGAAGTTTATTCATTGGTATTATTTTGTATTAGTTTCGCTAAGAAGCTTTTTTACCTCTTCAAGATCGGTGCTCCATGAAGCACCATCGAACCACTCAATTCCAGAGAATTGGAGTTTGTAGGTATCTGTGGGGCGTTGTAGAGATCCAAGATATACGTATTTCAAACCTTTTTCTTGTGCATACTCAATAGCAAGCGTCATCATGCCTAGTCCTATATCTTTTGATGCATTCAAATCATAGAAAGGATATGAATAGTGGATGATGTCTTTATTTATATAACAGATTGAAAAACCAAGAAATGAACTTTTTTGTTTTTCAGTGTATTTTATAATCATATTGAAATTGCTTCTTTTTGTATCAGTTATCATCTCTTTTATTTTTTGTGCGCTCATGATTCCTGCGCCAAATTTATTCTCGTAGAAATCTTTAGCGAGCTTACCAATCGTAAAGTCATAATCTGCAAGTGGGAGTACAAATGTTGAGAGTTTAAGATGAGTAACTTTTTTGAGTATACGACGATTTTCACTTGAGAGTTTAAACTTTGTAAGATTTATACGGACACTGCGTGTTTGTTGCATACATCCTTTTCCGATGCGAGTAAATACATAGCCCGTATCGTAAGCATCAGATACCGTCTTGTCAGAGAAGTCAGTAATCGTCTGTTCATTCCAGTGCAGGTATTTCATAAATAGGTAATTCGTAGATTCGTATTTTAATGCAATGCGAGCCAAAAACCAAAGACTACGAATATGAAGTGAACCATCCAGAAACGCATCACGGTTTTTTCTTCGCTCCAGCCCTTGATTTCAAAGTGATGGTGGATAGGGGCCATCAGAAATACACGTCGGCCGAGGATGTATTTTGAGAGTACTTGAATGACAACAGAGCAAGCTTCAACATAGAACATGAAGCCCAAGAAGAAGAGCGAGCTGACTTCACCGATTGCGAGTGCATTGACAGCAAGAAGCGCGCCAAGCCCGAGGGACCCGACGTCACCCATTATGAATCTGGCGGGTTTAATATTGAAATACGTATATGCGACTAGAGCGCCAACCGTTGTTGCATTCAAGATAGCGATTTCACCAAATCCATTGATCCACGATAGGAGAGTAAGGGCACTAAATGTTATTACAAGCATTCCTCCAGCAAGACCATCCATGCCATCGGCTATATTGACTGCATTTGCTGTGAACATAACAATAAAAATGATAATTGGTATGATCATCCATTCTGCATTCCAATTGAAACTAAAATCAATCAACTGTGTGCCAAATATATTCCAGTGTATCTCAGGAAAATATATGTAATGCCACGCAGGTCCGAGTTTTGCATAGATCCACCATGCAGTAAGTGTTCCAGCAATGAATTGGAGTATTAGCTTTTCGTGAACGAATATTCCTTTTCCTGGACGCGAGCCAAACCAGACTGACATGCGCTTGAATAGTGTCCACGGTAGAGTGAGTGCATACCAGATGCGCATTTTGATATCTCTGTGTACTTTCATCAGCGTCATGATGTGTGCAAGTTTGCGTGAGCGACGTTCTGATCCATAGATATTCAAAAGATCGTCGATAGCTCCCAACGCTGCAGAGAAGAGCATTACGCCAATCGGTACGAATGTAAAGCTACGATTCCAATTAAAAAAATAGGTTATAACCGAAACAGTAATAATAACAAGAAGACCACCCATAACTGGAGTATTTGCTTTGTGGGTTTGGGATCCTATAGCGACTAGTTCAGTTTTTACTCCTTTTGTCACCTTGAATTTGTATAGGAATTTGTTCAGTAGTGGTGCCCACAAAAAAGCCACAATTGCTCCAGTGAGAGCAAAACTGAGGATTGAAGCCAAATCCGCGGTACCTTGCAGGATAGTAAGCATGTAGTACACAATACCATGTATGAGGGGGTCAATTCAAGAAAAAAGCGTACACAATAGTGGTGAGTCCTGTGGAATTGATATTACGCTACCACCACTTTAATCTACGTATTTCAGTTTTTGATTTTTGTGCACGAATAAATAGACGATTTTGCTCTTGGACTTTTCCATTTTCTATCCAGCGCTGTTCGGTAATTGGTTTGTGTGTATCAGTGATCTCAATTGTGCCTTGCTTCACACCAGTACCATATATACCATCTTCAGGATATGCAACAGCATGAGAATAATGGATTGTTATTGGAATGAAATTTTGGTATTTGATCTGATGTATGACAAGAATGTGGTCGTGTTCAGATCCCACATCATCTCCTAACTGTGTAGGTAGATCGATCATGGTTATGATATCTCCTACTTCAATATGTTCTATCTGTATGATCTTACTGTTTTTGGGGTCGGCGAATGTTTGTACATCAGTATTTTCTGTTGGACGGAGTGCGCAACGAATTTTACCAATAATACCGTGGCAATGAATAAGAGATAGGTGTTTATCAAGAGTTTGTTTACCACGCTCTTTATTCTCGGCATTGAGTACATAATAGGCGAATGCAGAGCAGTCAATACCAATATTGTTTTCTATAAGTAGTTTTTTTAGTGTTTCATCAGTAAGACTTTGTTGTAAAATATGAGTTTTGATTAGGATGGCCCCAATTTCATCATGGATATCTTTTGGACTACCTTTGCCAATAAATGTACGAAGTGCTACACGATTTCGAGTTGTTTTATTGTTGAAATAGGGAATACTACACGTTCCACCACCAATATTGAAATGAATATATTGATCAATAACTGATATGGCATGTTCTGAAAGAATCTTGGTATTCATAGGTCGTATGCACGATTATACCTCAAGTGTATTTTTCAATTCAGGTATTGTATGCTCATCTACTTCTGCTTTTACTCCGGTGATGATCTCTAGTATCTTTTTGCCACGCGCATTGAATCTACCATGTGTTTCCATGAATCCTTGTTGGTTTTGGATACGCAATAAATCTTCATTGGGCATCATATTTATGTATGGGACAGTGGTATGTCCAGCAGATTGTAATTCTTTTATTTTTTCAGGTGAGATCATTTGGACATCTCTTGTGATGCGCTGGAGGATTTGTGCGCCATCATTTACAAGAATAATATCTTCATTGATATTATCTCCTTGGAGTGCTTTGATATGAGCTTCAAATGTAGTTATGCCTTTGACACCACGTGAACGGTTTTCTCGTTGTAAGAATGATTCAAATGTTGTTGATGCTGGCTGACGAGCATTGATCTCGATCAGGTTGATAACATTGTGTTCGTCATCACGAATCACATCGATACCAAACAACCCTCTCCATCCAGCGATATTCATCTTTTTGCCGATATTGTGGGCCATCTCGTGAATATATTCTATCTCTTGTTCATTGAGGATGCTGTGCGTGAGTCCCCAGTCATTTCCGACGGTAGCGAATATATTGTCGGTGAATGGAAGTGTTCCTGTGATTTGATAACTTATATTTCCAATCAGTATTTTATTTGCCGCCGCGACAACATTGACTGTGAATGAAGGGCCACGTACAAATTCGGTGCGTCGCGTCATACGCTCAGGAAACTTTGATTTGATGATTTTGAGCTGTTCTTCTGAACTAATCAATACTGTTCCACCGCCAGTGTGTCCATGTGCCCACTGAAGTATGAATGGTGATTTGGTCCATGCAAGATTTTTTGCTACGACGATATTGTGTTTTGCTAAATATTTTTTTCCAAGATCGCCAAGCCATTCAATTTGGCTAATCTTATTTTCGATAGTCTCTGATAGAGATGCTTTTGGATTTATTATGTGCCAACCACCAGTAACAGCGATTGGTTCAATACGTGCAGTATTTTTGAAAACCAATAGGCTTGAATGATCGGCGTCTGGTTTTTTATTTTGTGAGAAATGATTGATAAGATCGCCAGTGCCCATTGGTTTTGCTGGGGCATCAATCAGGGTGACAAATTCTGTAAATTTTTGTTTGATTGATTCTGAATAAGGGCTCTTATTGGCGACAATATGATATTCAGCGCTTGGGTCCATGCCTAGGGCGCGTTCTATGTCGCGTGTAATATATGTGATTGGTTTCATAAATATAGTGTACAGTTTATATAGAAAAGTGCAAAGCCGAGGTGAATCAATCTACGTTTTGGATATCTCTGTTATAATCAATACATGTCCACTTTTTCTGTTATTGGCACCCCAATAGGTAATCTCGAAGATGTTACACTCCGAGCATTGAAGGTTTTGGCAGAATCAGATCTAATTCTCTGCGAGGATACGCGTATGACCAAGCGTTTGCTTGATAGGCATAGTATTTCAGTACCAACCAAGTCATACCACATGCATAGCACGATTTCTCGTATTGAAGAGATTATTGGTTTACTCAAGGAAGGAAAAAACATTTCATTAGTTTCCGATGCTGGAACTCCAGGTATATCAGACCCTGGATCAGAGTTGGTTCGTCATATACGTGAAGATATGAAAGAAGAGATTAGTTTAGGAACACTCAAAATCGAAGCTATTCCAGGCCCATCTGCACTTACGGCAGCGCTTTCTATTGCAGGAATTGCATGTGCAGATTTTACATTCTTAGGATTCTTGCCACATAAAAAGGGAAGAGAGACTTTATTCAAGGAGATTGCTATCTCAGACCGAGCGATGGTGTTTTATGAGTCGCCCCATCGAATCATCAAAACTCTCCAATCTTTAGTTGAACATCTTCAAGGCGATGCCTCGATAAAAAAAATAACAGTCTGTCGTGAACTTACAAAGATATTTGAAGAAGTTGTTGTTGGAAGTCCTACAGAAGTAAAAGCATATTTTGATATTCATGCAGACAAAGTGAGGGGGGAGTTCGTGGTTATTGTCTCATAAGGTATATATAGATATATCATTTGTTGCAATAAAAAGTGTAACCACATCCATTACCTGAATGTGGTTATGCGACTGGGTCGCTGATGCCGAGTAGCTTTTGAGCTTGGATGATATCGCACGAGCGCGTTGAGATGGTAATGAGTTCGTGGTCGGATTCAATTTCCAATAGACCATCTATATTTGTGGTTGAGATTTTTTTTGCTGCGTGGCTAAAGAAGAATGGGTACTTGCGCTTGCTAAAGACCCTGATTGAAATTTCTTCTTCTGAATCAAACAGTGGGCGAAGCGAGATTCCTTTCCCATTGTTTTGTTTTTCTGCATGATGATAGTGAGTGAGCGGTCGTAGAAATGCATAGAAGCATCCCCTGATGATACCGATGCGCACTACCATGCCAGCATACCAATCTCCTTCAGATGTACGCAGTCGAATGACTGCTTTTTTTGTTCTGGATACAAATGGCGCCAGATCGCCACGAGTAAGAGGCAATTCTTTGGTTTCATTTGCTTTGAACATAACATTCCTTTCTCTAGCATTATTCTACCATGACGCGCTATAATAGTATTCTATGTCAAAACGTCAAATATATATGCTTGTTGGAGTCTGGGTTATGGTCCTTCCTTTCTTATATTTCCCTATGAAATTTGAGAAAACACTTGCTGTTATTACAGGTCTTGCTCTTATCATTGGATCATATCGTACCAAGGACACAAAATCAGATGATTCTTCAAAAAAGGAATCCGTACCATTTGTAGAACACAAATCTGAGCCAGCAGTGACATCAGTTACAGGAATACAATCTCCTGTTGAGCCACAACCCCCTTTGAACATTAGTAGCACTGATCAACCACCGACTCAATGATTCATGATTGGTGGAAACAAGGCGCTACGCGAATTGTTGTAATTATCATATTCGCCTGTTGTATGCTCACTATTATTTATGGCATTGTATTTTTGTTACCATTTGGTCGCGTGACATTCTTTTTGGATACTGGATCAAATATTGCAACAACAACTATATTAGCTGTGGCTGATATTGTACCTGCGCCTACTCACATCATTACTCCTTCTGCTGTGAAGGCCTTATATATGACTGCATGCATTGCAAGTGAAAAAAAATTACGTGACAAAGTTGTTGCAATTGTAGATGCCACAGAGATCAATTCTCTTGTAATTGATTACAAGGATTATAGTGGAACTATTTCATATGCTTCAACTAAGCTACAGCCAGATAATTTTGGGAATGGATGCCAGATAGTAGATCTTCCAGAATTTATCGCTGAGCTACATGCAAAGGGTATATATACTATTAGTCGTATCACAACATTTCAAGACCCTTCATATGCACGTGCACATATCAATGTTGCTATACGAAGTAAGGCATACCCAAATAGCTTATGGAAAGATATAAATGGATTGGCGTATATAGACCCCGGTGCAAGACCATATTGGGATTATGTTGTGGATATGGCCAAGGAGTCATATGCTATAGGATTTGATGAAGTTAATTTTGACTATATACGTTTTCCTTCAGATGGGAATCTTGATGATATGCTGTATATGCGCACCGCCTCAACAAGCAAAGCAGAAGTGCTCAAGGGATTTTTTTCATATCTTCATTCTGCTTTGGCTTCAACAAGTATTGTTACGTCAGCAGATCTTTTTGGACTTACTACTAGCGCAGAAGGCGATATGGGTATTGGTCAGATTCTTGAAAATACATTGCCATACTTCGACTACATTGCACCGATGGTATATCCATCTCATTTTGCTTCAGGATTCCAAGATTTTGCAAAGCCAGCAGAACATCCATATGAAGTTGTAAATTATTCCATGTTACGTGCAGTTGAACGTACTATTCAAGCATCGACAACCCCTTTCAAATTGCGACCGTGGATTCAAGCATTTGATTTAGGTGCGGTATATACACCGGATATGGTTCGTGCACAAATGAAAGCTACCTATGACGCCGGATTGGATAGTTGGATGATTTGGAATGCCTCAAGTTCATATAAGAAAGACTATTTATTGCCTACAAGTGAATAGTGCGTCGCAACCCACACCCCGTGCACATTCATTTTCCCTCTGGAAATGATAATCGGTTTATATATTAGCTGGGTACGTGTTATCTATTTCCATAGGGAAAATGAATGTGCACGGGGTGTGGGTTGCTAGACTGCCAACTATGACGATTCATATGATATAATTACTCCAAATGCAGGCACCTACTGATGAAAATCGCATAACTTATTTTGCTGAAACGGACGCGCGTAATCGTCGTCTCAAATTTGGCATAAAAGCAAAGGATCGCACCAAGCACGTCTATGTCATCGGAAAGACGGGCATGGGAAAGTCAACCTTACTCGAAAACATGGCCGTTCAGGATATTCAAGGTGGTGAAGGTATGTGCTTCATTGATCCACATGGTAAGACTGCAGACCTACTTCTTGAATATGTTCCAAAAGAGCGTATTCGTGATGTTATTTATATTGCACCATTTGATATTGAATATCCGATTTCATTCAACGTACTTGAAGGAGTCGACCCTGACAAGAAACATCTTGTTGTTTCTGGTCTTATGAGTACATTCAAGAAAATTTGGGTTGACGCATGGTCGGCTCGTATGGAATATATTTTGACCAATACACTTCTAGCACTTATGGACGCTCCAGGTTCTACTCTTCTTGGTGTAAATCGTATGTTGTCTGACAAGGAATACCGTAAAGAGATTGTCTCTCATATCAAAGATCCATCAGTGAAGGCTTTTTGGGTTAAAGAGTTTGCAAGTTACACTGAGCGTCAGGCGGCAGAAGCAGTTCCTGCAATTCAGAATAAGGTTGGTCAATTCACTGCAAATCCTCTTATCAGAAATATGATAGGCCAGCCACAGTCATCATTCAATTTTCGTGAGGCAATGGATAGTCGTAAGATTGTTATCATCAACCTCTCCAAAGGCCGTATTGGTGATGAAAATATGAAATTGCTCGGAGGATTGCTTGTTACAAAGATATATCTTGCTGCAATGTCGCGTGCTGATGTTCCTGATCGTGTAATGAAAGTGTTACCAAACTTTTATCTTCACGTGGATGAATTCCAGAACTTCGCAAATGCATCATTTGCCGATATTTTGTCTGAGGCCCGCAAATATAAGCTCAATCTTACGATTGCTCATCAATATATCGAACAGATGGATGAGTTTGTTCGTCCTGCTGTATTCGGTAACGTTGGTACTATGATCGTATTCCGAGTTGGTGCCACTGATGCCGAAGCGTTTGAAAAAGAATTTGCCCCACAGTTTGTGATAGAGGATCTAGTTAGTCTCGGATTTACTCAGATTTATCTCAAATTGATGATTGATGGTCTTTCTTCAGCACCATTTTCTGCAGTAACATTGCCACCGATTCCTCATCCAGATGTCTCATATGTAAAAGAGATTATTGAATCATCTCGAAAACAGTTCTCACGTTCACGAGCTTCTGTAGAAGAGGAGATTGTCAAATTCCATGAGGCAGTTGGAATAAAGAAGTCTGTTACTGCTCCTATTTCAGCCCCAAACAAGATAGCTTCAGTCATTAAGACCCAAATTGTTGCTGTAGCCTCTGCACCAGTAATACCAGTTGTAGCCAAGGTTGAGGGTACTCGACCAATACCAGCTATAGTCAAAGGTGTTACACCTATTATTCCAAAAACTCCAATTACCGAAATCAAGCCTCGGATACCAGCACCTATTTTGAATAATAAATCAACAGTTGTAGAGGCCAAACCCCGAATAGTACAATCACAGCCAGTTTCATTGTCTTCTCTTGCGCCCAAGCAAGCTCCATTGGTACATGTAGATCCAAAAGCTCAGTCTCCAAAGAATGTTAGTGATCTAAAGAATGCATTGGCAGCGGTATTAGCCAAACAGCCTGTTCGTCCTCCCATTCAAGCCCCAACACATACACCTATTCAATCACAGACCCAGAAAGAAGTTCCTGAAGATGTTTTGAAGAAGGTATTGAAAGTCGATTGAGGATGTGGAAGTATAGATTGATATTTTATGAATACAAAACCACGCCGAATCCTCATATTTTCCCTTGCATATTATCCTAGCTTTATTGGTGGTGCTGAAGTCGCAATCAAGGAAATAACTGATCGTATCTCTCCTCATGAAGTAGAATTCGACATGATTACCTTGAGGTTTGATTCTGCATTACCAAAAATAGAAAAGATTGGCAATGTGACCATTCATCGTATTGGTTGGACTGGGAAGCAAAAAAATTCTTCAGATTCTTTGGCATGGTATTTGCATTTGAATAAATATGCATTACCGATTACAGGTTTTGTAAAAGCGATGTCATTGGCACGTGCGAATACATACAATGGAATATGGTCTATTATGGCGTCATACAATTCATTTGCTGCGCTATTCTTCAAGCTTTGTCATCCAAATATTCCATTCCTACTCACACTCCAAGAAGGTGATCCGATCCCATATATCAAGCATCGTGCATTGCCAGTGTATCCACTATTTAAAATGATATTTACTCGAGCGACACATATTCAGGCTATTTCTAGATATTTGGCTGATTGGGCCAAAGATATGAATGCACGTTGTCCGATTGATATTGTGCCAAATGCAGTTGATTGGAAGTTGTTTTCTATGCCCCTATCCACAATCCAGACGGAGGTCATGAAAGAAAAGCTTGGCAAAAAGAGTGATGATATATTTCTTATAACTACTTCACGGTTGGTAGTGAAGAATGCTGTAGGTGATGTTATTGAAGCTTTACAGTATCTTCCAGCACATGTGAAATTCTTAATTCTTGGTCAAGGATATGAAGAATCCAATCTCAAATCTCAAATTTCCAATCTAAAACTTGAAGACAGAGTAAAGTTTCTTGGATATATTCCACATAAAGAGATGTCATCATATTTGCATGTATCAGATATTTTTGTTCGTCCTTCATTGTCAGAGGGTCTCGGTAATTCATTCCTCGAAGCGATGGCTGTTGGAATTCCTGTTATTGCGACACCGATTGGTGGTATACCAGATTTTCTAATTGATGGGGAAACTGGTTTATTTTGTGAAGTGAACAATCCAAGGAGCATCGCACAAAAAGTTGAGAAATTAATCAAAGATAGAGAATCTCGTGACTATATTGTTGGTCGTGCACGTAATATGGTGAGAGATAGGTATCAATGGGAAAGTGTTGCAGTAAAGATGAAAGAGATATTTGATTCATAGTCTTTTGTGCTATCATATTTGTATGAAGATTTTGATTGCCACAGGTATATATCCACCAGATATTGGCGGTCCAGCGCAATATGCACGTAATCTTTATGATACGTGGAAGAGGCAGGGCCATGAAGTCAAAGTTGCTGCATACCGTTGGGAGCGAGCTTTTCCACCATTTGTACGTCACTTATTATATTTTTCAAAAATACTCCGAAAAGGCTGGAATGCTGACCTCATTCTTGTACTCGATACTTGGAGCGCAGCAGTACCAACAATGATTGCATGCATGGTAATGCGTAAAAAATACGTATTGCGCACTGGTGGTGATTTTCTCTGGGAATCATACGTTGAGCGTACGGGTGATCTTGTATTATTCAAAGATTTTTATGTTACCAAAATGGACAAGTTCTCTCTAAAAGAGAAGATTGTTTTTATATTAGGTGGTAAAGTCTTGCGCCATGCGCGAACAATCATATTTAGTACAAAATGGCAGCAGGAAATATTCACCAAAACATATCGTCTTGATCCACAGAAGCAGACCGTCATAGAAAATTATTGTCGCAATAGAGAGACATTCAATGAACCAGAAGGAAGATTTTTTGTTGCTGGTACACGACATCTCAAATGGAAAAATGCTGAACTGCTTAAAGAGGCATTTACTGAGGCTCAGACCGATGTCATCAAGAGGGGATTCGAACCTATTGAACTCGATTGCGGTAAAGCTGTGTATGATAGTTTTGTAGAAAAAATACGACATTCATATGCCGTTATTCTCGTATCTTTGGGTGATATAAGCCCAAATATGATTTATGATGCTATTGGGACTGGTACGCCATTCATAGTGACTACTGAGACAGGTATCATCAGCCGTATCAAAGATGCTGCTGTATTCGTTGATCCGCTCAATAAAAAAGATATTGTGGATAAGATTGTATGGATTGCTGATCCAAAGAATCGCGCCATTCAAGTAAAAAAGGTCCAGTCTATCAGTTTTGTGCACACCTGGGAACAAATTGCTAATGAGATCGTAGCAGTGTGGAACAAGGTCAAGTAGCTTATGCAATCAAAACGCCTATTAATGATATCGACTGATGTGAATATCTTCATTGAAGGAAGTGCAGTGAGGTTGCGCCAGATTGAATATGCAAAAGCATATGAGGAAGTACATATTATTGTGCTTGGTTCTTATATATTGGGTGAGACTGCTCTGTCATCAAATTGTTATGCATATTCAACTCGCTCACGATTCAAATTGTTTGCTCCATTCAAGGCAATCAGTTTGGGCCGATTCATCATTTCTGGTAGAAAGATTACTGAGATGACCTGCCAAGATCCGTTTCTTACCGCTCTTGTTGGGGTTTCACTCCAAAAACAATGTCATATTCCACTTGAGATGCAAGTACATACAGATATTGGTAGTACATATTTCACATATACGCTTGGTAATAAGATACGTAAGATGTTGGCGCTTCAGTATCTTCCAAAAGCAGATACGATTCGAGTAGTTTCAAATAAGATCAAGGAATATCTTGTTGGTGTGTTGAGTATCACGGATTCAAAAATTGAAGTACGCCCCATTTTTGTAGACACAGAAAAAATCAGACAAGCGATGGTCATTCAAGGTTCTGATTTGCATGCGAAGTATCCTCAATTTACGAACATAGTTTTGATGGCTTCACGAATTGAACCTGAGAAGAATATTGAGCTCGCAATTCATTCATGGCATGAAGTCTTGAAGAATATTCCTCAAGCTGGTTTGGTGATTGTAGGAAGTGGTTCACAACAAAAAAGGTTGGCTGTTCTTGTGTCAAAGCTTGGTATTACTTCTTCTGTCATATTTGAATCTTGGACTAATCAATCTACTCTCTATTCATATTACAAGACTGCAGATGTATTCTTGAACACATCTTTATTTGAAGGATATGGCATGACATTGGTTGAGGCATATGCTACAGGATGTAAGATTGTTTCAACGGATGTGGGTGTGGCAAAGGAGATTGGGGCGAATATTGTTGACTGGAATAAGGATGCAATTGCGAATTCTATACTCGCTGTTCTCAAGAGCTAAAAATGGTGCTAATCTGACAGAGCATGAAGCTTCTCATATGTACTCAAAAAGTAGATAAAAACGATCCAATTCTTGGCTTTTTTCATAGATGGATTATAGAGTTTGCAAAGTATTTTGAATCAGTTATTGTTATTTGTTTGCAAAAAGGAGAATATGATCTGCCACAGAATGTGGAAGTG
Organism: uncultured bacterium; assembly: GCA_903900935.1. Taxonomy (GTDB): domain Bacteria; phylum Patescibacteriota; class Minisyncoccia; order Phycocordibacterales; family PALSA-1337; genus C7867-002. The sequence continues at coordinate 905 of CAIUOX010000005.1, read as the reverse complement.
CTTTCACTTGGTAAAGAAGTACAAAAAAATACTCAAGATTTAATACATAATATTCAAAATAGGTTTAATTATATGGTGCAGTGTTATGCATATGCTTGGAATGAGCGTGCCAATTATGATGTGGTATTTGTTCACATGAATCCAGTATATATCATATTTCTTGGCCCTATTTGGAAGATATTAAAAAAGAAGATTGTATTTTGGTACACACATAAACATGTTGATTTCAAATTGCGCATTGCAGAAAAGATAGTTGATAAGATATTTACCGCTTCAAAAGAAAGTTTTCGTTTGAAGAGTAAAAAAGTTGAAATCGTTGGCCACGGCATCGATACAGACTTTTTTGTTCCAGGGTCTATTCGTGAAAATAATACAGTAACCGTTATTTCTGTTTCAAGAATCTCCCCAACTAAAAATCAGTTGTTTATGATACAAGCAATTGAGATGTTGAAACAGAAAAAAATATTCACAAACCTTATTATCGTTGGTGGTCCTATAACTTCAGATGATTATCTATATGATAAGAAGATTCGTGACTATGTTGTCAAACAAGACTTATCAGGTATTATTTCTTTTATTGGCCCAGTTGCTCCTATAGATATACCAATGTTATATCAAAAGGCAGACATATTTCTTAATTTGAGTTCTACAGGAAGTCTCGACAAAGCTGTGCTTGAGGCAATGTCCTGTAATTTACAGGTTATCACTTCTAATGAAGCATTTTCGTCAATTTTTACAACAGTACATATGACTGATAATACTGTGGTTGACATTGCTTCAAAGATTGAAGCAATGTCAAAAATATCACCAGATGTTGATGCGCGTGAGTATGTTGTTCGTAATCATAATTTAACATTGCTCATTCCAAGACTTGTTAGTTTGATGGAAAAAATATGAAAAATAAG
>CAIUOX010000004.1 GCA_903900935.1 uncultured bacterium | reverse complement strand
ATACAAAAACACCCCCTAAGGGGTGTTGTACTAAAGCATCTTATTTGCAAGCAGTACCATGAGGGAGACAGCTGCAGTCTGGGCAGTCTTGCCGTCCTTTGCTCCTGCAAAGGTGTCCCAACGTTTGATGATTTCAGTATCATGGGATTGACGTATGTCATTTTCTATCTTCACACGGTCTTCAAGAGATACTGATGTACTGTTGATCACTATATTGATGAAAGACTTCAGTATACGTGTGTTTTGGACACGTTCTTGATCTGCTGCAGTGGCTGCATCTGTCTTGTTCTGCTCTGTAGCGATGTTCTGGGTGTATTGGACGCTAAAGAAGATGTTTCCTGCTACGAGGATGATCATGAGGATATTGGAGACTATACGTGACTTGTCGAGTATTCCAGATTGTAATTGGGCCATGGTGATGTTGTTAAATTAAGAGGTTATTAATACAAGTATATCAAATGGATTGTTGGTAGTCATGTGCTCATGAAATTAAAATAGATTACGGAGCCAAGAGAAAAATGTAGGGATAATTGGGGTCGGTTGAGATGTAGCAACGACCTTTGGTCGTGGAACAACAATCGTAAGTGGCAATGATGCACCAGGAGTCTTGAGGACATAAGTCCATGGGGTCGTAGGTACAGTAATAGTTGTGGTGTATGACTTGCTTGCCTGCACAGATGTGCCCAACTTGGTAAATGTCACATCAGATCCATTGAATGTTCCCTGTAATGTTCCTTTGCTTGCCTGCATAGCAGATAAGCCTTTTGGTGCAAATGTGATAATGAGTGTACTGTGTGGAATCACGGTTACTGATTGAGAAAGTGAATAGTCTTTACTTGATGCTAAGTATGTAACAAGTTCTGTTGAAGATGTTTTCCATCCTGTTGATGTCTTCTGTGGGACGAGATTCATCCTTACAGTGAAGAGTCCTGGAATATCCTTACCAATCACAACTGGAGTAGTACGAAGAGGTATTATGTCCTTGTCATAACTAATACCAATAGAGTTCAAATACGTAGTTACATCTTTGTCATTCGTAACAGTAAGTGGAGAGAATAGGAAGTTTTCAATATTAGTTATGAAATTGAAGGCATTCTTTGCTGATCCTGGACCAGTATCTCCGAATACAGGTAGAGGTTTGAGTTTGAGTATACCGACTGGAGTAACTGGAGGAAGAACATTGAAGATACCGCCTGGGCCAACGCTTCCACCAACACCAGACGTTCCATATTGGGAAGTTCCAGCTTGAGCCTCTGCAGCTCGCGCATCTGCCACAGGGTCACTAGAACCACTATTTCCACCTAGATCCATATGCCCACCACCCAATGATCCAGAATGACCAGCAGAGGAATCACCCGGACAGCCAACATTTGATCCACTTCCAGCAATAACTGAAACTTCACTATATCTTGAACGTGAAGTATTAACCGTTCCGCCTGTTCCACCATTTCCGCACGAAGTACTGTTACCACCATTTGCAGAGAGTACTGTTGATGTTCCAATACCTCTCACACTGGTATTAATTGTGAATATAGTGCCTCCATTACCACCATTTGCGGTTCCATTACCACCATTTGCAAAGATGCTTGTATTCAATGTTGATGTAGCAAATGTAACATTACCACCATTACCTCCAGCCCCACTTACATTATTGGTACCATTTGCATTGATAGCATATGTAAAGCCAGCAAATCGAATATTTTTAACTGTAAGATTGGTGAATGCATCATAAGTAGAATCTTGTGAAGGAGTTGATGTAGCAAGAATAGCAAATGATGAAGAGCTATCAGACTGAGTTCTTACAGTCATATTGGCACCATTGATAGTAATGCCATTTGCACGAACTATAAAACAAGTATCGTATTTATAATTGAAGAAATAATTTTGAGCATCTAATGATGTAGAAAGGGTGTATGTTCCATTTTCGGTGTCAAGAACTCCACATGATGAAATGGTGCCTGGAGCCAACGGACGGAGAATAATACCGTTATTTTGTTCAACTAATGTTGTTGTAGTATTTGAATTCCTACCAAATATATCTATGAGATTTCGATATAGAAGTTTGACAAGAGTATTATCGGCTGTGATTGTCCATGCAGAATCAACAAAAGATCGGAGAGGATTGAGCTGTGGGGCTAGTGCAGTATAGAGGCGAGTCTTTGTTCCAGAAACAATACCACCTGTTGATTGGTGAAAGTTTTCTGATAAGTCACCGGTAAATATAGCGCTAATAGCAGTGCCTATATTGTAAGCACTTTCGTTAAAATTGGCCTGACCAGCTTTGCCTGTATTGTAACTTTCATTGTTGAAAGTAGAAATATTGACTGAACCAGAATTTGTAGACGTGCCATTGAAAGTTGCATTGGTACTGGTACCAGTATTATTACTATTTCCATAAAAAATAGCTGATGAAATAATATTCAGATTGTAACTTTGGTCGTAAAAATGAGGAGTATTAATAAAAGTTCCACTTAGAGCATTGTAACTTTGTTCATAAAAGTTAACCGTACCAGAAGCATTTGTAATATTATTGTGTGACGTATCATACAAATTAACTGTGACATCAGGATCAAGACTGCCTGTTCCTTTCACGTGTGAAAGCGAAAGATTGTTATATAAATTGATCGTTCCATTGATATCACCAGTACTGTGTCCATTGTAGAAATTTGTAATCGTATCTGGATCAGTCAGATTTGTAAGGTCAACAGCGATATCACCCGTATTTGTTGTTGAAGTTGCAATATATATAGTATCTAAAATGATATTAGGAATACTTTCTGGGCTTCCACCTAGATAAACCGTATCTTTGGTTTGTGGAGTACTTGAAGCACTTTCTGGAATTGAAGTCGTAGCATTGCCACTCTTCCAATACCAATTGGCTGAATTTTCCCATAGTGAATCTGAAGTTGGAGCAAAATAATATGGCTCTAGGTAACTGGTAGTAGTACATGTACCTCCTGTTTTGCTACTTGCTTCATAAAAATTACATATACTAGCTGATCCGGATTGCATTTGGGATGTGCCATAAAATCTAGCTGTACCATGAATAGTCCCAGTATTAAAACTATTACCATTGAATATCCAAATATTCCCAGTACCTCCATCATTCCTTGTCCACGATGAGCCATTTGGGATAGTGATAGTGGAATTGTTTATGGCAATAGCACCATTTTGACCAGAACCTGACTTTGATGCTGAAATAGCACCAGCAATTACGGCATTGGTAGCAGTGAGAGATCCCCCACTACCATTTCCACTACTATTTGCATTTGTACTGATTCCATTACTAAAGTTATTTAATGAAATATTTTCTATAGTAACAGAATATCCATCTGCACCGGCATCAACACCTCGTGCGTCTACAGCATAACCACTTCCATTACCTGTAACACTATGTATTGTCGTATGATCAATAGGATCAAGACCATCTATAATTACATCATTGGCCAATACAGTAAAACATGTACCAGAACTATCTACTATGTCAGAACCGAGAGTATATGTTCCAGAATATACAATCGTCCCACAAGAAGTAATGGGTGTGCTTGTTGCAAGTGGTGGTACCCAATTAACTACAACTTTATTATTATCTGAACCTGAACCAAAAAGTATATTTCCAATATTTTCACCATATGCAAATCCACTGAAAACTCCAGTACTTGTAGAAAATGATACATGCGAGAAATCTATCCAGCCAACATTCTCGCCCCATGCATAACCACTTAATACTCCTTGATAATTATTATTTGCAACAACATAATTATTTGAAGCACAAGAAGAAGTATTTTTGCAATTAAGTGATATAAAACCTATGTTTTCGCCATATGCATATCCACTAAGGGTCGTAGATGCATAATCAACATTTGTATAAGAAAAATCTACCCAGCCAACATTCTCGCCCCATGCATAATTGTGTGCAGGATCAATCTGCGCGACTGAAGATGATGCTCGTACGGCGGTTATGGATGAAAAAATACCAAAAAATAATACAAAAATTGATAGGATGGAGAAAAAGAAGCGCTTAATTAGTAATTTATTTTTTATATACATATTCATGCAAATAGGTTGCGACATCTACATCACACTAAATAATAACATTAGTTACCCAACACACCAAGTAAAAATAACTATTGATCAGTAGTTGGTGGTGTAACGTCTTCTACTACAGGATCAACTGTCGTTGGGGTTGTTATAACATCTTCTATAGGTGTTACTTCTGTAGTAGTTGGAGTTGATGATGCAATATCTATCATGGTTGTAATTGTGGTTGCACTAGATGGTGTCATGTCTGTCGTAGTTGCAGTAGTAATTTCAGTAGTAGTTGCAATTGCATCTGTTGTAGTTGAAATCACCAATTGTGAAGTGCTAGTTGGCAATGGACTATTTTGAACAGGCTCGGTCTGAATAGGTAAAATCTTTTTTGTAGAATTGATATTTACTCTAGGTGGTTGATTCCTCTTTTGTGTTTTATTATCAGCAATTTCGGTAGCAAATATTGAATAATCCTGTATTTTTCCTTTAACAGTCAGTGTGTCTGTAACTTGTATATTAGAAAAAGATGATGGTTTTGCCCAAAAACCCAAAAAACCTGAAACGACAGTAGCATTGCTTGCATCTACTGTATATGTATTTTTGTCTCTACCAATCATAACAATATTTGTGCCGTTGATTTCTGATACTATCCCAACGATAACTGGTGGACGATTTTTGTCTTTATTGACTGAGGCAAATGAATAGCTTATAAAGCCTATAAAAGAAATGCTCATAATTGCTACTAAAGATAATATCGTTTTTTTATTCATATTTTGTTAACAAAAATTAATAAATATTTGAAATTATAAGTATACTTTATCTTTTTTCTATAATTAGAAACGCTACATACAAAAGACAAAGAATGCACAGATTCTAGCGGACACAACGGACAAGATAGAGACCATCCAAAACATTAGAAGACACTGTTCCATCAAATGTGTAAAGAAGGTACGCAAAACTACCTAAAGTTGGAAACATCAAATACCTCGTAATCGTCCAATAACTATCTGACTGCGTATTTGGTAGTAAAGAAGCAGGAGAAGCAACTGAATAATCTATTGTTGATTGAAACTCTTTCAAAGTAGGGAGTCTCCAAATATCTACTGGTGTAGGACCGAGTGTTGCACCATCAGCACCAAGATACCTACAATACTCCACTGCTTGGATCGGGCCACTACAATCTGTTGGATTCTTTACCCCTTGATTTCCATCCCAGCATAAATACTGGACCGAATCTAAGTTTTGCCAAATAAGCCCTGTGCTTTGGTCTAAATATCCAAGGTCAGCCTGTCCATCAGAAACAAATGGTCCTGAGGTATTTAAATCGTGTGATGTAGCTGGTGCCACATAATCATTGACAATATCTTCCAATGTATGGAATGTTGGTATTGCTGAACTTGGAGTGGTGAAATCTGTGGAGCGTGTGGTTGTACCCGTGGTAGCGAGTGTATAAATATCACCTAATGTATACATTGTATTGACTGGGGTTCCAACTGGAGGCGTAAGTGACCCGGCATGTGCAATTCCCCACATTGTTACTGAGACAATAGTAACAATCAATGATATTTTGCTTAATTCCCAAAAAAGTATTTTCCATTTATTTTTCATTTTGTATTCAAAATTAACTCTTAACTCATGTGTATTCTAACACATAAATTATCTAGGAATAACAATATATGGGGACAATAATAGTTTTGATATTATCTCTTTCTTTGGTAAATATGTTAATTCAAATTCTTCCATGCAATTAGTATAACAAAAAGTTCAAACAAGCACCTATATGCTACCCTTTTGAACTCTTATTCTTTTATCTGAGTTTATAGAGAGAAATAATGTAATCCTATATATTCCAAATTTCTATTTATTTTTAATCCTATAATTCTTAATTCTCAGACTAATTAATAAGAAATTCTTTTGAGCTTGTGCTTCACAAACTGGTCGAACTCATTCATGTAAACATTTACCAAGAGTTGCGAGGTCAGGTTACCTAAAGGCAAACCCTTTCCTAGACCAGTACTTTGAAAACTCTCAACAATGCGTTCTACAAGCCAGATCGTCTCAATATCATTAATATGTCGCTTGAATATTTCAATAAGCTTTTCATGATCAATAGATGCAAAAAACTTTCTTACATCACATTTTAGAACCCAGCATGCCCTACTATTACTTTTTGACACTTTCATCACAAAATCATTGAACCGATTTAACGCACGATGTGTTCCTTTGAACTGGCGACAGGAGTAAGAATCATAAATAAACTTTTTATCAAAATGGGGATACAAAATCCTGTAAATGGCATGATGCAATAATCTATCTCCGACCGTAGCCTTGTGAATACTTCTCGGTTTAGGATCACTTATCGAAAAAGCTTCGTATGCACCATGTCTATACGTTTTTGTTTGCAGTTCCTCGTGCAATTTGAAAATGTTTTGAGAAAGATTCAGAGAAAATTCAGCAACGTCATTTTTAGATTTTTTGCCACATATAAATTCTGTCCACGCATCGCATAGATTTTTGATGGATATGATATTCTTATACTCATGACTCATACTAATAAGGATCATGTCACCCCCCCCCGAGAATTACCACAGGTAATTCTCAAATCGAAAGAGACATATCGTTTTTGGCTCTCTATCTATCGTGATTTTCTGAAAGTCGAGCGGTATGGAATTGGAAACAGAATTGAACAAGCTTTTCTTGATGTACTTGAATACACATTCTGTCTTTCTTATCTCCCACCTGAACACAAAATACCAATATTAAACAAAGCCATCACAAAACTTGATATTGTGAAGTTCTTTGTACAACTTGCATCGGAAAGTAAAATTATTCCAACTGGTACATACTCGGACTTAATCGGAAGACTTGAGGAAATCGGGCGACAACTTGGTGGTTGGAAGAAGGGTTTGCAAGCAAAAACTCCCCGACCTTATGGATAACCATATAGTGACGTCGACTCGGACAATGTGAATGTAAACATTCACTCGTCCTCGCTAGTCACAATAAGCCGAGGAGAAAACCAACAGTTTCGAGAGAACACATGGTTGCCATCATTCCACCTGTTCTGGTTCTCGACGGAGTTCGCGTTGACGTTCCAGCCATCGTCGTTCCAGTTCACGTTGACCGCACGCAACACACCAGCGTTATCGTACATGGGACCATCCGCATCACCGCCCGCCAAACCATGACAGGTT
>CAIUOX010000003.1 GCA_903900935.1 uncultured bacterium | reverse complement strand
AGTATTTAGAGCCACCATTTCATCAGTCGTAGCATAGCGATAGCCTGCTGGCACGAGACTTTTGATAGTTTCAGTATTATCAGCACCTACGTATGTTCTACCTACAGCCATGGTTGGTGGTCGTACACTAAGCAACTTCATTATCTGTTGTTGACCACCGATCTGAACTGTATATTTTATACTTGGTATAACATAGTTAGCTATAGAAATCCTATAGCCAGGTAAATATGCAATATTGAAATTAATTGGTGAAGTTATTATCGATTGTAGAGATGATGGTGTCCACGTGCTATCTTCAACTGCTATTATTTGTGCACTTTTTACATCAACAATTTGATTGTTTAGCATAACAATTTTGAAAGTATTTCCATCATTGCCTGTACCACCAGACTCCCTAATTTCTTTAGCACCAGTAACATAAGGCACTACTAGAGAACCTGTGCGTGGTTGATTTGCTTCAGAGTTAACTTCAGAACGATTACTTGGAAGAGCTATTCTTGCAATAGAACCGTAAGCAACTCCAGAAATTTGTGGGTATCTGGTCGAAAGTGCAATAAGTTCTTGCAGAGTGACGGGTCTATATCCTTTAGACTTCAAAGTAGAAGTAAACTGCTCATAAGATATATTGACATTGATTGGGCATGCTTTCAAGCGACAAGTCCCGAGTGTAAGTGGATCTACAGCATGTCCCAATGTATCTGTCATAGTACCTACTACATTTGGAAATAAATCACCTAAAGTAAATACTTTCGCAACAAGATTTTTCTGTCCACTTCCGTTGTTAGGAAATAGCTCTAGTCCTACAGTATCTGAGAAACTTATTGGTTTGAATGCTGTTAGCATATCTTCGAATGTTTGACTATAGTTCACCGTTACTGGGTATGTACCAGCTATAGCAACAGTTGATGCAACTGGAATTATAGCAGATTCACTATTTGAAATATCAGCACTAGCCATCTCAAGTGCGGAAGCTGTAGCAGCATCTATAACATTGGGATCGTTTGCTGCATTACTAGTACCGGCTGTACCACTAATACCTTGGGAATATGCTTGTGCCTGTGTTCCTGCTGATCGTTGTGCAGAATTTGTACTACCACTTCCTGTCAAATAGGTGAGAGTGAAGGATCCTGGTGAATATGCAGTTGGAGTAGTCTTTGGAATACAATTATAGCCTGGTGGGCATACAAAGTTAGTAGCTACTGGAGTGATAGGTGTGCATGTCATATTTGATGGACAAACAAAAGCTGCCGTACCTGTATTGTTGGCTGATCCTGAAGCTACTGTATTTCCTGATGTACAACCGTATATGCTATTCATTTTGAGTCTTGTTGAAGGACCGAAGTATCCCGTACCACTAGTCAGATCATTTGGAGTGAGGAGATGCTCCATGTTATCCACTGTCATCTGCATGCTGGTAGTAGTATAATTATAGTATGAAAAAAATAAATTCTACTCTCGTATTTACCGCCATCATAAGTGGTATCATTGCTTTTTTTATAGTTAATTTGGCAGTATCAATACCTTCACAGACACAAGTTGCGGCGGTCGGGAGTTCGCAGGGGAATATTACTCAAAGTATTCCTGTAAACAGTGGGCAGAATTTAGCTAGTCAAATAAATGGTATTAGCAGGAGTCTTTTGGAATTGTCTTCGTTAAAAAATACGGCAGATAACTTACAAACAGATAATACTTTAGTCCAGATAGCAACACAAAGAAAGGAATTGATGAAGGAATTGATGAAAATTGACCCATGGCTTTTCAATGCAGTAGTCATGAATAAGACGACCAAATCCAAACTACCTTCCTCTGTTCAATTAGAGGTTGAGGAGAGTATTACGATCACAGGTAAGATAACTACAATAGCTATTGATGATTTTTCTAGTCCAAATAATATTAAATCATATTACAAATATTATATTCAGACACCAAAAGTTAAGTATTCTTTTTATCCTACTCGCGACACACCACTTATGTCTGGAACAACTGTCAGTGTTACTGGTTACGTGATTGATGATCAAATATCAACAAATATTGATCTAAATCCTATAGTTATTTCAAAAGATCTTTCGGCCCCAAGAACTGATGCTGTCGGAAACCAAAGAACATTGGTCTTGCTTATAAAAGCCTTTCCTAGTGATGTTGAACCATTTACACCTTCTCAGGGTCAAAATATTGTATTCAACAGTCAGTTCCAAAACTTTATGAAGGAACAGTCATATGATAATGTTTCCTTTAGTGGAGACGTCTTTGGGTGGATTTCTCTAGACTATGACATCAATTATATGGATTGTTATTCGATTCAAACTTCTAAATTTTCAAAAGCTATTAGTGACTACAATATACACTTGGAAAACTATGATCGTATAGTGTATTTGTTTAGCGGAGGTATTGGTGGATGTTCGAGTATTGGGAAAATAGATTATAATTTTAACGGTAGCACATATTCGTTGTCTCAAACATTTATTGGATTATTTCGTTTTGATTTGTCATCAGACTGGGGGAACCAGCCTTTTACCTGGAAAAATCTTGATTTTCTTTTGTCTCACGAACTTGGGCATGCTCTTGGAGTACTTCATGCAAATAGTTGGGCTTGTGATGATGGTCAAATTATTTATGGTAATTGCTCACATTTGGAATATGGAAATTACTATGACACAATGGGAACTATTAGTTATTCACTGGACTACAATGCATATTTTAAGCAACAGTTGGGCTGGGTTACATCACCACAGGTATTATCGATCACTCATTCTGGGTCGTATACAATAAATCCTATTGAATTGGTAAATGGAATTAAACTAGCTACTGTAAATATATTGGGTACAACAGAGACTCCGTATTTTTTAGAATTCAGAAAAGGTATCGGGTTTGATTCAAATCTCAATCGTTCTGATATAAGTGAGAATCAAAATGGGATTATGATAAATCGTATACAAAATACCCAAAATTATGGTGCTCCTGAAACTGAATTACTTGACATGAGTCCTACTAATGATTTGTATACTATAAAAACTGCAACATTAAATATTCCATCAGCAAGTAGTTCGGCATACTCATTTGTTGATGCGGGACGAGGTATAACTATCGGTCCGGTACTGAATGTTTCATCATCTTCAATTACATTTAATGTAACTTTGGAATCTCCAACCTGTCAACGTTTTGCGCCAACTCCTTCGTACAGTATTGATCCTGTTTTCTATAATGCAGCAGGAAGTACGGGTAACATAGCAATTGATATTATGAATAGAGATTACTATGGATGTGGTGTATCCCAATTTAGTGGAAGTATGACACTTCCTGGCTTAGGGACATATATATTGGATCCTGCAAATAATATATCAATATTTCCAAATTTGTCTGGAAGACTAATCTTTAGTTATGATATTCCTATTACTACAATACCAGGTAATTATCCTATTGATATTGAATTTATTAACAAGACGAGTGGTATACATAAGCATATTTCAACTTCTATACAAGTTAGTGAACCTGTAAGAATTACTAGTATTGATCCGTCTATCGGTCGTAGTGGTATAGTCGTATTAATTTCAGGAACTGGATT
>CAIUOX010000002.1 GCA_903900935.1 uncultured bacterium | reverse complement strand
TGTGTCAGGATGGAGACCGAATTGGAGCTAGGGAGATGGAGGTGAGGAACCTCGCTGAAGACCGCATAATCTCCAACCTGACACAACAATAATGTAGTATATGTTTGTGTTTTTGGCAACTCCTCTCAAATCTTTTATTTATGTATTAAGGAACCTAGATGAGTATGTGTTGTAAGGTGAAAAACATCTTATTTTCTGCTAAAGTGTTGTGTATGAATGAATCGTCAAAGATCCCAGCCAAATTCTTGAAGCCATACAATCCAGCATTGACTGAAGACCGTATATATGAATTATGGGAAAAGAGTGGTTTTTTCAATCCAGACCATTTGCCTGAACGAAATAAACAAGGTCAGCCTTTTTCTATTGTGTTACCACCACCAAATGTAACTGGAACTCTTCATATGGGACATGCGGCCATGTTGGCAATCGAAGATATTATGATTCGTTACAAGCGCATGAAGGGATATCGCACACTTTGGATTCCTGGTACCGACCATGCCGCTATCGCTACTCAATCAAAAGTAGAAAAGCAGATTGAAAAAACAGAAGGTAAGCGCCGTCATGACATTGGTCGCGAAGAGTTACTCAAACGCGTCAATTTATTTGCTCAAGAAAGTCATGACACAATAGTCAATCAAGTTCGCAAAATGGGTGCCTCTATTGATTGGTCGCGAGAAGCATTCACTCTTGACGAGCATAGAAATATTGCAGTACGTACGGCATTCAAGACCATGTATGACCTTGGGCTCATATATCGTGGTTCAAAAGTCATCAATTGGGATCCAAAAGGTCAGACTACTATTTCTGATGATGAAATTATATATGAGACCAGAAAGGCCAAGCTTTATACATTCAAGTATTCAAAAGATATCCCGATATTAATTTCAACCACTAGACCAGAAACCAAGCTTGGTGATACTGCTATTGCGGTACATCCAGATGATATTCGCTATCAGGCATATATAGGCAAAGAATTTGATGCAGTATTTGCTGGTGAAGCTATTCATGTCAAAGTTATTGCTGACACTGTAGTTGAAAAAGAATTTGGAACTGGTGCTCTTGGTGTAACTCCTGCTCATAGCAGTATAGACTGGGATATAGCACAACGACACAATTTACCACAGAAGCAAGTTATCGATGAATTTGCTCGCATGACTGTCGGCAGTGAGTCTATAAAAGGCAAGAAAGTTACTGAAGCTCGTACTTCAGTAGTTGAATGGCTCAAGGCTGAGGGTCTTCTGGAAAAAGAAGAAGATATTGAACAAAATGTTGCTACTGCTGAGCGCACCGGAGGTATAATTGAACCATTGCCAAAACTTCAGTGGTTTATTGGTGTGAATATTCCTTTTACAATAGCGCACTCTTCGATTCCTGGTATTACTTCAGGTTCGAAAACAACTCTCAAGGAAATCATGCTTCAGTCAGTCAAAAGCCAATCTATTACAATCATCCCAGATCGCTTTGAAAAAGTTTATTTCAATTGGATAGAAAATCTCCGCGACTGGTGCATATCAAGACAAATCTGGTATGGGCATCGTATACCAGTGTGGTACAAAGGTGATCAAGTATATACAGGTATTGAAGCTCCGTCTGGTGATGGTTGGTTGCAAGACGAAGATACACTCGATACGTGGTTTTCATCAGGTCTTTGGACATTTTCGACTCTCGGTTGGCCAAATGAAGCTTTGACAGAGAATGACAAGTCAAATGATTTGAAGATATATCATCCAACCAGTGTACTTGAAACAGGATATGACATAATTTTCTTTTGGGTTGCACGAATGATTCTTATGACCGGGTGTTTGATAGGCGATGTACCATTCAAGACAGTCTATCTCCATGGCCTTGTCCGTGATGGAAAAGGAAGGAAGATGTCAAAGTCGCTTGATAATATAATAGACCCGCTAGATATGATTGCAAAATATGGTGCTGATGCAACACGATTGTCTCTGATCATTGGTACTGGCCCCGGCAATGATATGCGACTCTCAGAAGACAAAGTAAAAGGCTATAAAAATTTCTCAAATAAGATTTGGAATATAACTCGTTTTATTTTATCAGCATCCGCTGGTGAACGTTTTGGTTCTACGGATGTTCCTAAAATAATATATGATCCAACATTCTCGTTGTGGTCTTCAGCAGAAGCTTTGCATATCAAAACTTTTAACGCTCTCATTTCTGAAGTATCCAAGGAAATGGATGATTTTAAATTTTATTTGGTGGGTGAAAAATTGTATCATTATATATGGCATGAATTGGCTGATAAAATTCTTGAAGAGAGTAAACTTATTTTAAATAGTGATGATATCGTTGCTCGTACGTCTCGTGTGCAATTTTTGCTTTATGTGCTCAATATGTTGCTCAAATTGATACATCCATTCATGCCATACGTTACAGAAGAGATATGGCAGGAGATGGGGAATAAGCAACTCTTGATTGTTGAAGAATGGCCACGAATATAGTAATCAGAGCTATTGACAAATCAATTTAAAGATGTAGCATAAACTTGTATAAGCTAATTTTTAATTATCATGAAATCCACATCTACATCTATGCATAATATATTCTCAAGTATTACTGCAGTACTAGTCGTATTGGGTGTGTTTGTATTGATTCCTACAAAGTCTTTCGCAGCATGGGACAATCAACGTCAAGGTGGCGACCAAGATAGGTCTCATTATCTAGTAGGGCAGTACGCTCCACCTCCTCCATATCGTGGCCCATCATGTTATGGATCATCATGTCATTACAATAATTTTCCTCCTCAGCAACCTTACCATCAAGTGCAGTACGCTCCACCTCCTCCATATCGTGGCCCATCATGTTATGGATCATGTAATTATGGTTACAATTATGGATCGTATGGCAATTATGGCGGGTACTATTCATATGGCAATGGTTATGGTGGATATAATAACTATGGAAACTATAATAACGGATATTCATATGGCCGTTGGTAATATCAAATATATAGTATTTTATCCATAATATCTTTTGGGAGTACACAGTAACTAAAAAATCATCAATAGTGATGATTTTTTAGTTGTCCACATATACCTTGCATACGAAGCACCTAATTTTAGGATATAATTGAAGGACAGTTTTAATATACTCGTTTATATTTATTATGAAAAAATCATATATTTATCTTGTAGCTTGTACCTTCCTTTTTACTTTTGGATTGTCATTTGTTACAGGATCCTCGGTTGCCTATGCTTCAGGTCTGAGTGGTTGGGCATGGTCGTCTACTATCGGATGGGTTAGTTTTAGCTCATCAAATCCTGAATTGTCTGGAGTGACTCCTCCTGGTTCGGCATATGGTGTTAATATAAGTTTTCAAAATTCAAACCCAGTTACTCCACCAACAAATTTGATTGGTACATTGAGTGGGTATGCATGGTCTCCAAATATTGGTTGGATTAGTTTTGACCCAGCTGATGTTACGAGTACAAATTGTCCTTTACTTTCTTCATGTACGCCAACAATCAATTTGACGACAGGAGCAGTTTCTGGATGGGCACGAGCCCTCGCTGGTAGTGGAACAATGGGTTGGGATGGTTGGATAGAGCTTGCTGGTGCATACCATGTTACGAATAGTGCAGTTGCAGAAAATCGAGGCGTTACTTTCTCAAGTACTACTCGTGCTTTTAGTGGTTATGCATGGGGTAGCACCAATGTTGGTTGGCTTTCTTTTGCAAATGTTACATGTCCAGGATGTTTCCTTCCTCTTACTGTTGTAAATCCTACTATTGCAAGCGGGGTGATTACTATTACAAGTTCTCCTGCTGGAATTTCGTGTAATTCAGGATCATCATGCACTGGTTCATTCCTCGTAAATACGAAAGTTACTTTGACTGCAACACCATCACTTGACTATACACTTCAGTCATGGAGTTCTAGTGGAGGAGATACATGTTCTGCGGTGACTGGTACGGATAGTTGTAATATTATCTTACTCAACTCTGATACTGTTACTCCATCTTTTGTTCCAAATCTTCAGCTCAATGTCACCAAGCTAGGAACAGGTATTGGTACAGTTACAAGCAGTGATAGCCATATATCATGTGGCGTAACGTGCTCGTTCAATTATCCATCTGGTACTAAAATAGTTCTTACTGCAACACCAAATACTGGTTCGTATTTTACAGGTTGGAGTGGCGCATGTAGTGGAAGTAATACAACATGTAC
>CAIUOX010000001.1 GCA_903900935.1 uncultured bacterium | reverse complement strand
TATGTTGTCTCATCTGATGGCTTGATGTTTTTATATATTCAACCCCATTTGTTTTGTATAGATTTTTTATTTTTGCTTCTGATACATATGCGACGAATTTGTGTTCTGGGAGTATCCATCCAATATTATTCCCAAGAAAAACTTGAAATCTTTCTTTGATTGATATCGGATACAGTGAATGCCCTAAGTCATAGCTATGCACCATGAATCCACCTTGTTTCGTGGCTTTTGCGCCTGCTTGTATGAGTACATCAATATTTTTTATATGTTCGAATACGCTGAGTGAGCAACATATATCGAAGGGCTTGTCGTCAGGTATTTTGTATGCGAGGTCATTGTAGAGTGTCACATTCTTACGATCCCCAAATAGTGCAACTGCTTTATTGTAGCTATTTTTATCTGGTTCTATACCTACATATTCGATCTTATATGTTGGGTCATTCAAAAGTGTTTCCATGTATGTTGGAATGCCACAACCCAAATCTAATATTCTGATTGGACTTGCTTTGGTAAGAGCGAGCATCTTTCTTATAAGTGATTCTTTGAACATGTGATGAGTATAATTTGTTATATAACAAAAAACAACCACAATAGTGGATGTTTTTTGTTGTGAATATATGTTGCACACATCTATTTACGCCAACTGATGGCGAGCGAGTGTGAGCTCCAAATAAAAATGTTTAAATTTTATGAGTACATTCGCTCGCCGTCACTTGGAGCAATCTGGGTTTATTATACCGTGTAATATATTTAGAAAACAAGACACAAAGGACATATCTCTCAGTATGTGTCCTTTGTGTCTTGTTTTATTATTCATCACGCAAAAGGCCGCCGAGGGCGGCACTTTGCGAAACATTTATTTTGGAGAGTGCCCACACGGGTACTCATGACATGATTATAACACATTATTATGTGGTTACAAATATATATCCACAGTTCTTGGTTCTTTGGGTATTTATTGTTAAAGTTATGGCATGTCTATACAGAAACAAGTCTCTTTGGCGCCATATACCACATTCAAGATAGGTGGAAATGCTCACTTTTTTTGTGCTGTTGCTTCCAAAGAAGAACTTATTGAGGCCGTTCAATTTGCCAAGCAAAAGACATTACCTATTTTGGTTATTGGCGGAGGATCCAATATACTCATATCTGACAAAGGATTTGATGGCTTGGTGATCAAGATGAATATAAAAGGAATTATTCAAAAGGATAATATATTATCTGTTGGTGCTGGCGAAGTATGGGATGATTTGGTTGCATATGTAGTTAGTACTGGTTTATATGGATTTGAGAATCTATCATCTATTCCTGGAACAGTTGGTGCTACTCCTGTTCAGAATATTGGTGCGTACGGTACTGAGGTGTGTCAGCTTATTAAGTCTGTACATGCATTTGATACTACAACAATGTCATACGTTGATCTTTCGCAAGATGTGTGTGCATTCGGATATCGTGACAGCTTATTTAAGCATCAAAAAGGACGTTACATCATCATAGGGGTTAATTTTATTGCAAATAAGAATGGCAGTATAAATATTGAATATAAAGATCTAAAAGAATATTTTAAAAAAGAAATTGAAAATAAAAGTGTGATTACAATATCCAATGTTCGCAATGCAGTAGTTTCTATTCGTGCCGAAAAATTGCCAGATTGGAGAAAGTGGGGAACAGCTGGTTCTTTTTTCAAAAATCCAATCATCTCGAATGGTGCATATAATGAGCTTAAAAAAACATATCCTGATATACCATGTTTTGCTGAGCCAAATAACAATGTAAAGATTCCACTTGGTTGGATTCTTGATAAGGTCTGCAATATAAAAGGCCTAAAACACGGTCATGTACGTGTTTATGAAAAACAAGCATTGGTTCTGATAAGTGAGCCAGGAGCCACAGCACAAGAAGTTGCTGAGCTCGCACGTATGCTCATGGATTTTGTAAAAGAAAAAACTGGTATTGATATAGAGGGGGAAGTTGAGTGGGTCAATTGAGATACGTCGAGGTCAGACCTCGATATTCTGCAAAATTAGTCTAACTATGATATAGTGGGCCGTACATATGGCATTTTTAGATATATTAAAAGGTGGTTCACATACCCAAAATGTAAAGAAATTCCAGCCATTGGTTGGAAAAATCAATGCATTTGAAGTGGCGATTCAGGCTCTTTCTGATACAGAATTAAAGGCAAAAACAGCAGAATTCAGAGGACGCCTCACGAATAAAGAATCACTTGATGATATTCTTCCTGAAGCATTCGCAGTTGTACGCGAAGCTTCTTTCAGAACACTCGGGCAGAGGCATTTTGACGTACAGCTTATTGGAGGTATGGTCTTGAATGATGGTGGTATCGCTGAAATGAGAACTGGTGAGGGTAAGACATTGGTTGCAACACTGCCAGCATATTTAAATGCTCTCTCCGGCAAAGGTGTTCATGTTGTCACAGTCAACGACTATCTTTCCAGACGTGATGCTGTATGGATGGGCCAGATCTATGATTTTCTTGGACTCTCGGTTGGTGTGATTGGTGCCGAGTCGAGCTTCCTGTATGATCCGGCTCACAAAAATAGCGCTAATATTACGTCAGCCGTCCTCGCAGGCGATGGTGCTGATCCTCTCGATAAAGAACGAGACCAACTCGGTTCATTCAAGGTTGTTCATGAATTCTTGCGTCCAGTTCAAAGAGGTGAAGCATACAGAGCTGATATCACATATGGAACAAACAACGAATTTGGTTTTGATTATCTTCGTGACAACCTTGAATATAGTCCTGATCGTTTGCGCCAGCGCGAGCCAAATTATGCAATAGTTGATGAGATAGATTCTATTTTGATTGATGAAGCGCGAACACCACTCATTATTTCTGCCCCTACTCGTAATGCTGAAAATATATACAAACAGTTTGCATCTTTTGTGACAGCGTTCAAACAGGATGAAGATTATACTGTTGACGAAAAACACAAGTCTATTTCTCTTACTCCGGATGGCATTACCAAGGCTGAAAAAGAGCTTGGTATAGACAATATTTATACTGACAAAGGCATCAAGTACGTGCATCATTTAGAGACGGCCATCAAAGCACGCGCCATATATCAAAAAGACAAAGAATACGTAGTCAAAAATAATGAGATCGTAATTGTTGACGAATTTACTGGTCGTCTTCAACCAGGACGTCGCTGGTCTGATGGATTACATCAAGCGATAGAGGCAAAGGAGGGTGTAAATATTCAGCAAGAATCACGTACATATGCATCGATCACATTCCAAAATTTTTTTCGTATGTATCCGAAGCTAGGTGGTATGACTGGTACAGCTTCTACATCAGCCGAAGAATTCTATAAAGTATATGGTCTTGAAGTGTATATAGTCCCTACAAATAAGCCAGGAGTTCGTATTGATTCAAATGATCAAATCTTTCGTACGGAGATGGGCAAATACAAAGCACTTGCACGTAAAGTCAAAGAATTGAATGCAAAAGGACAGCCAGTACTCATCGGTACTGTCTCAATAGAAAGAAATGAAGTCTTGTCGGCATTTTTGAAAGCTGAAGGTATTTCTCATGAAATTTTGAATGCAAAAAATCACGAACGTGAAGGAGAGATTATTGCTCAGGCTGGAAAGAAAGGATCAGTTACTATCGCTACAAATATGGCTGGTCGTGGTGTGGATATCAAGCTTGGAGGCAATCCGAATACGGTAAAATTGTCTGAAGAGGTCAAACAGGCTGGTGGTTTGTTTGTGATGGGTACTGAACGTCATGAGGCTCGTCGTATTGACAATCAGCTTCGTGGCCGTTCGGGTCGTCAGGGAGATCCTGGTGAGACACAATTCTTCGTATCCCTTGAAGATTCTCTAATGCGCGTTTTTGCATCAGATATGTTGAAGTCTATGATCGGTAAACTTGGTATGGCAGAGGATGAAGCAATTGAGCACAAACTCATCTCTCGTTCTATTGAAAGCGCTCAACAGAAGATTGAAGGATTTAACTTTGATGCACGCAAGCATGTCCTAGAATTTGATGATGTGATCAATCACCAACGAACATCTGTCTACAAAAATCGCCGTATGCTCCTTCTTGGTTCTCTTGATCAGGTTGAGGCATATTTGCGTGAGATACTTATTGGAGATATTGGTGCTCTTGATGTTGTTAAAAATAAGATTGCTGAATTTGGCCGTAAAAATTTTATTTCAGCTGTTCGTATTATATTACTCCAAGCTATTGATATGTATTGGGTTGAACATCTTGAAGTTATGGATCATACCCGTTCAAGTGTCAATCTACGTGCTTATGGCCAACGTGATCCACTCGTTGAATATAAGAAAGAAGGTCTCCGTCTATTCAAGGAAATGCAGTTTGCTATGAAGGAACAAGTTATTCGTATGATTCCTCATGTGGTACCTGTACAAAATGGCAAACCAATTGAAGCGCCAGAAGAAATGAAAGAGGTTCAAACAAACGCTCAAGAAATTTCAGGTGGTGACGGTTCTCCTAATGCAACAGTAAAAAAAGAAGGTGAAGTTGGCAGGAATGATCCTTGTCCTTGTGGTAGTGGAAAGAAATACAAGAAGTGTCACGGAGTGGGGAAGTAATATGAAAACACTTAAATTTTCAACAGATTTGGTACCACTAGTCCTTTCAGGAGAAAAGACCTCGACGTGGCGCTTGTTTGATGATAAAGATTTACAAATTGGTGACGAGTTGTGTTTTGTAGACAGTGATAATAAAAAACAATTCGGAAAAGCAAAGATCACATCAATTAAAGAAAAAGCATTAGGTGAAATTAATGACGCAGATTTTCTTGGACATGAACGATTTGAAAGTAAAGAAAAAATGTTTGATGCTTATAAGTCTTATTATGGAGATGTTGTGAATGATGGTGTGATAGTTAAGATGATTAATTTTAAGCTCATATAATATGCCAAAAAAACTCCTCACCCTTTGTATTATCTGTAAAAATGATCAAGTCCTTCTTGGGATGAAGAAACGTGGCTTTGGTGCAGGGAGAAACTATAGAAGCTGCTGCGCGTAGGGAGGTTCAAGAAGAGTGTGGAATTAATGTTTCAAAAATGGAACAGGTTGGTACTATAGATTTTACATTTCAGAATGATCCAAAAATATTAGAGGTGCATATATTTAAAGTAACTGATTTTACTGGTGAACCAGAAGAGACTGAAGAGATGAAACCACAATGGTTCAAAAATGATCAAATTCCTTATGAACAAATGTGGTCTGACGATATACATTGGTTACCATTATTGCTCGCAGGTAAAAAATTCAAAGGTTCATTCTTGTTTGATAGACCATCAGATGCTACATATGCATCGAAGATAATAACTCAGGATTTAGTTGAGATTAAGAATACTTGATTTTCCATATAACGAAACATTTTTTCCATGAATGGAACTGGTGTGAAGTTTTTTTGATTGCTAAAATATATGTAATTTATTTTCTCTGCCAAGGAGTAAATGTTCGGACATTATTAAATAATTTATATTATATATGCCTACTCAATTCCAAGAACAAAAAATTACTATTGATGAACTTGCCATAATGGTTCAAAAAGGATTTACTACTCTGGAGACAGGTTTTAATAAAAGATGTAATGAACTTGAGACAGGTTTTAACAAAAGGTGTGATGATCTCGAAATAGGT
The DNA here is from genome assembly GCA_903900935.1 of uncultured bacterium. Lineage (GTDB taxonomy): Bacteria > Patescibacteriota > Minisyncoccia > Phycocordibacterales > PALSA-1337 > C7867-002. The sequence continues at coordinate 22,800 of CAIUOX010000001.1, read as the reverse complement.
TTTAACAAAAGATGTGATGAGCTTGAAACTTGTTTTGATAAGAGATTTGACGAGCTTGATACACGCATCGACTCTATTGCCGAGCAATATACACCAAAAAATGAACATACATTACTCAAGGCTCGTACGATTCGTATTGAACGTAAAATTGGTCTCTGATTAGATAAAAAATCAAAAGTGCGCTAATGTATAGCCATTATGGCTTTCGTAGATGAATTACAATTCCATGCAAAGGCTGGCAATGGTGGTGGTGGTGTTGTACGTTGGTTGCACGAGAAATTCAAAGAATATGGTGGTGCAGCTGGTGGAAACGGCGGTGCTGGTGGAGATGTGTATGTTCGTGCGGTCCGCGATATCAATATTCTTGCACGTCACAAAGCTAAAAAAGAATTCGTCGCTGGCAATGGTGATGCTGGTCAAAATCGCAGTCGACAAGGCAAAGCGGGTGATGATCTCTATATTGATCTCCCAATAGGTTCTATTATCACTAACCATGCAACAGGACGCGTCGTCGAGCTCGTTGAAGACGCTCAGATTTCGAAGATTCTTCACGGAGGACACGGTGGTCTCGGTAATGAATACTTCAAGGCCTCAACAAATATTCGTCCCGAACAATCAACTCCAGGTGCTGAAGGTGAAGAAGCTGACTTCACGGTTGAGATCAATCTTATCGCTGACGCAGGACTTATCGGTCTTCCGAATGCAGGTAAATCAAGTCTCTTGAATGTTCTCACCAATGCACATGCAAAAGTTGGTAGTTATGCCTTCACTACATTGGACCCAAATCTAGGAGCTATTCACGGATTTATTCTCGCTGATATCCCTGGTCTTATTGAAGGTGCCTCAGAAGGCAAAGGCCTTGGCCATAAGTTTTTGAAGCATGTAAAACGAACGAAGATACTTCTACATCTTATTTCGCTTGAAAATGAAGACGTAGTATCAGCATATAAAATCATTCGTGATGAGCTCAAAAAATATGATGAAACTCTATCTGAAAAAGATGAGATTATTATTCTCACAAAGACCGATATGGTTGATAAAAAAGCATTAGTAAAAGCAAAGAAAGACCTCAAACAATATTGCAAAAAGATACTTTCAGTTACTATTCTTGATGATGATTCCGTAAAGAAACTTTCAGAGGAGATTACCAAAAAGTTGCAGAAGTAGTTTGCGTCTTTATACTCAAAACGGTACTATTGTTCTATGAAAGAACAGAGTGAAACTACAACTAAATATCTTACTACTATCGGCTTGGAAATCCACGCCGAGCTCAATACTGCATCAAAGATGTTTTGCGCATGCAAGAATGATCCAGATGAAGAAAAACCCAATGTGAACGTTTGTTCAGTCTGTCTTGGTCATCCTGGAACACTTCCGGTACTCAATAAACAAGCTATTTTTAGTGTACTCAAAGTTGGTGTTGCTGTAGATGGAATAGTCGCTGATTTTACTGAATGGGATCGCAAAAACTATTTTTATCCTGATATACCAAAAGGCTATCAAATCAGTCAGTATGCATATCCACTCGTTTTAGGTGGCACACTTGCTGGTGTTGAATTAGAGCGTATTCACCTCGAAGAAGATACTGCGCAGTCTACTCACGATACTCATGAAAAGAGTCTCGTAAATTTCAATCGCGCAGGCGTGCCTCTTATGGAATTAGTTACAAAACCAATGATTCATGATGCGACTACTGCAGTTCATTTTGCAAAAGAATTACAGTTACTTTTACGCTATCTTGGTGCGAGCGAAGCCAATATGGAAAAAGGAGAGATGCGTGTAGAAGCAAATATTTCAGTCGCTACTGCCGAGAATACAGCCACAGGCAAGTTTGGAACCAAGACAGAAGTAAAAAATCTAAACTCATTTCGTGCCGTTGAAGGAGCAATTCAGTATGAAGTTAAACGCCAGATTGAGCTTATTGAAAAAGGTGAGGAGGTTACACAAGAGACTCGTGGATGGAGATTAGTAGGTCGAGCTGGCGGAGGTCAAGATGGAGAAACCTATTCTCAACGTTCCAAAGAAAGCGCTCATGATTATCGCTATTTTCCAGATCCTGATATACCAAAGCTCAAAATCTCTGAGATACCAGAATTTTCTCATGATGCACTGAAGAAGGCTTTGCCAGAATTACCATGGGTAAAGCGTGAGAGATATACACGAGACTATTCTATGACGGAAAAAGAGGTTGCAGTTTTTGTTGAAGGTAATGAACTTCTCTCAAAATATTTTGAACAACTTATTGATTGTTTGAATCAAGACAAAAAAGCAGTACGTTTGGCTATCAACTATTTGCTTACAGATTATTTTGGTCTTCTTAAAAAACAATATGGTGAAGCTGATTATTTGGTTCCACATCTTGCAACAATTAAGCCAATTGCATTTGCTCAACTCATCCAACTCATTGTTGGAGGTACAGTCAATTCTCGTGGAGCAAAAGAAGTTCTAGCTATTATGTATGAAAAGGGTGGTGCACCTCAAGATATAGCAGAAAAGAATGGTTTGATCCAAAAGAACGATGAAGGTGAGTTTATGAAGATTATTGAGACTATTATTACAAACAATACCACCGTGGTCGCTGAATATAAAGCTGGAAAGGTGGCATCACTCCAATTCTTGATTGGGCAAGCCATGAAGGCAACAAAAGGTTCTGCAAATCCTGAATTGCTCAAGAATATGCTCATCAGCAAACTTTCCTAGAGCTATTTCATCCGAGATGGCTCTTTACTAAGCGCTATCTCGAGTACTATCTGATTCGTCTAAGTGTTTAACTTCAAGTTTACGCTTCTTATTTTTGGGAGGTAATTTTGTTTGTGCTTCGGTATTTGATCCAATAATCGCTAAAAGTTTTTCAATATTTTCAAGACGGTAGGCACGATAGTTATTGAGTGGATGACGCAAGGGAACCAATTTGCCACTTTTGTCCCAATTACGGAGAGTAAGAGGGGTAACACCGAGAATGGTCGCAGCTTCTTTGATGTTTAGGAATTTTTTTGAAGTATCCATGTGATTAGCATATCATATATCAATTTTCTAGGTAATATAGTATTAAACCTTGATAAACTTTTATATGTGAATAGTAACCTTTAGTAAGGTTAGTGCAAGTGTAGACCTTGTCATACCAAGCACGCCTAGAATGAATAGCCAGCAATGACTGCCCAATGGTGATCACTACCTCCATTGTGTATGTGGTTGAGAGGAAGTGCATTACGTGGAGATATGTGTTTAGTTATCAACATCTACGTATGTATCTTATAAGTTGCTATAATATAGATATAAAAGCATCATGAAAGACTCTGTCATTATAGAAGGAAAAGAATACATCTCGTCACGCCGAGCATCCGAGATGACCAAGTATTCCAACGATTATGTTGGCCAACTCTGTCGTATGAAAAAGATTCAGTCTACCAAGATTGGTCGTATTTGGTTTATTGAAAAAGAGTCACTTGTGGCTCATCAACGTGATGCAGAGGTTATAATACATTCTGGTCCTTATATCTATCCTCAAAAAGTAGCTATTAATCATAAAAAAAAGATATTATCTACTCAAAAACCTGTTTTTTCTATTGCACCCTCTCTTCCAACAACAAAATATTCACCAGTTAATCTCATGACTCATTCAGAAGCTGAGTTAGCTTCGTTCCCGATAGTTGTTCCTGATATAGCTTGGAAAATAACCAATAATGTTTCCATTCCGCATTCATCTTCTTCTGGTTCTAGAGTTCGTGATTCATATGATGCAATACAAAAAATTAAGACTCGTACTTATAGAATACATCCAGTATTTCATCATGCCCAAGCATTTGCGACTATTGTTCTCGCTTTGGTATTTGTTGCTGTAGGAACATATTGTATGACGAATCCAGATCATGCATTTCGCTCGATTGCTAGTATTCAGGTTTATTTTACCCAACCATTCATATCCTCTGGAAAAGAGTTTGCTGGTATATTCAGTAATATGTTTGGCAAATCTATGTCTGCTAGCGTGATTGATGTAGTAAATCCTCTTGTGGGAAATATACTCGATGATTCACGCATTGGGGTAATTTCATCGGTCCTCAGATTGATGGGTACTGATATTTCTAAGTAAATCCTACATCTGCAAGCTTATAAGCTTTGATTGACAGGCGACTTTTCCCATGCTAAACTGTCAGCGTGTACATTTCTCGTCATGTACGCGTTAGCAATTAAGGACTGAGAGATTCCGCTAGCGCGTTTACTGTAAAGTGATCCGCTCACGGGTAATAAAGAAAATGTCAAAGAGACTTTTCGTAGGCAGTCTTGCCTGGGGTACAACAGAAGCCACCCTGAAGTCACACTTCGAACAGGCAGGTGCCGTTGAGTCAGCAGCAGTTATCATGGATAAGATGTCAGGCCGATCAAAAGGCTTTGGCTTCGTTGAAATGAGTTCTGATGCAGACGCTGAAGCAGCTATCTCAAAGCTCAATGGTTCAGAACTCGATGGTCGCAAGATCGTTGTTTCTGAAGCTCGCCCAAAGGCATAATTGCCTGATGGTGTTTACCTAGAAAAAATCCTACCCTTGTTCTGCATATGCAGGCAGGTAGGATTTTTTCTTTTTTAATTGAGCATATAAAAATGCTCCACAGTACGTAAAGGTAGTGGAGCGTTTGGTTTTTGCAATGGCATGATGGTTAGAAGCTAACTTCTCCAGTTGTGTATCTGTGAATCACATCACCAGCTTGTTGGAATATTTCTTCGTCAATCTTGTTGCAGAACGATCGACTTAGTTCAGTGAAGAGGTCACGTAAATTGAACGAATATCCATTTGTTTGTGATGTTCCGCGCGCGTGCATACCTTGCCATTTTTTTGAGATTAGGAGCACTTGGCATGAGATGAAGAATTTGTAATACAAGAATCGGAAATCTTCAAAATCATCATGTCGCTGGTCGAGACCGTGGACATTGGCCCATGGCGCAGTTTTGTCATTCATAAGCTCTAGATACTTGCGGCGCTTCTGATCTAAACCTGTGTGACGTTCCAAAACCTGTGAAGGCAGGAACTCCTGTATGCACAAATTATCTTTGCTCATATGGTGTATTGGTTTTTGCTACTGGAATCATACTATACCTATATGGTGCAAAGTCAAATGGTATATTTTGGACTATAATATGATCCTGATCAACAGGCTATTTATCAAGATATAGTATTGAAAAATTGTTGTATTACCAAGGAAATTTTTCTCCTTTGAACCAAAATTGTCCTGTTTCTGGTTTAGAAATTCCAAGTTTATAAATATGGTCAGCTGCCTCTTCTGGTGACATGGTTGCATCTTGTCCACCAATATCGGTCTTGACCCATCCAGGGTGGACCGAAGAGACGATAATATTATTGCCTTCATGATGGAGCCGTGCTGAGAGAGTACGGGTATACATATTCAAAGCGGCCTTGGAGATCTTGTATGCTGGATAATGATAGGGGAAATGTGATGCTTCAGCAAATTCAACTTCAGTTTCTAAAGTACTTCCAAGAGACGCAGCTGATGAGCTGGTATTTATAATATGTCCAGATGAGTTGATTGTAGAAATGATACGTTCAGTAAAATCGATAGTGCCGATGAGGTTTATTTCAAGCGTTTTGCGGAGTTTCTCAACTATTATTTGAGTTTCTTCATCATCGAATAAAGCGCCGGCATTATTGTGTAGGATATCTATTTGTGTATATGAATCAATAATTAATTTTGCGCATGATTCTATAGATATTGGAATAGATAGGTCAAGTTTGAATACTCGTAGATTGGTGTGTGAAAAATCAACTTCACCTGAAATAGAAGTCCCCAATACCTGATAACCTTCACTAAGATATTTTTGTGCCAATGCTTTGCCGATACCACGACCAATGCCTGTTATAAGGACTGTTTTCATGATTTCATTTTAGCATAACAATACCTACTCTTGTCTAATATTATTCATATCTGAGTGCTTCAATAGGATTGAGTTTGGAAGCTCTTCGTGCTGGATAATATCCAAAGATGATACCAATGACTGCTGATACCCCGAATGCCAAGAGAATTGAATTGATTGAGATTTGTGTTGCAAGAATTCCAAAATAGGTGATTCCATAGCAGACAATCCATCCTAGGATAACGCCTACAGTTCCACCAATAACTGTGAGTGCAACTGCTTCAGTTAGGAATTGGATATTGATATCATGAGCTTTGGCACCAATAGCTTTTCGTAAACCTATTTCGCGAGTTCTTTCGGTTACAGTGGTTAGCATCATATTCATGATACCAATACCTCCAACAACTAGTGATATACCAGCGACAGCGGCAAGTAAGATGGTGAATATGCCGGTAACGCTCGATGCTGCAGAAACGATGTCTGCTTGATTTAATACATTGAAATCTGCATTTGTAGCATTTGATATTTTGTGGCGAGCGAGAAGCAATGAAGTGATATCAGCTTGAACTTGTGTCATAACTGCTGAATCTGTGGCTGATATACTGAGTGATGTAATGTATGTTGAGTCTCCTAGTAGAAAAAGCTGTGCGCTGGTGAATGGTATATAAACCATATCATCTTGGTTTCCGAAGCCTGACCCACCTTTTGATTTTGTAACTCCGATAACTTTGAATTCCATGCCATTGATGTGAAAGGTTTGTCCAACAGCTTCAGCACCAATACCAAAAAGATCATCGCTTGTTGTTGGCCCTATAACGGCTACTTTATTACGATTTGAGATGTCTTGATCAGATATAAATTCTCCACTGTTAACTGTGACGTTGTGGACTAATGCGTATGCAGGTTCTACTCCGGTAACCGTAGTGTTTGAATTGGTTCCTTTTGCAGTGAGCTGATATCTGCTACTTATTTCTGGAGATAATGCAGCGATATTTTGAACTTCTTGATAGATTGCTGTCACATCATCTACTTTGAGTGTCTTGGCTGCGCCTCTGCCACTTGAGGCTCCATATCCGAAGCTACGAGTCGCACCTGGGGAAACGATGATGAGGTTTGAGCCAATTGACTGAATACTAGACTGAATAGAGCTTTGTGCGCCTTGACCGATTGAGACCATAGTAATAACCGAACTAATACCTATCACAATACCAAGCATCGTAAGTGATGTGCGTACTTTATTTGCGGTTAGTGCGGAAATTGTTTCGTGAATGATATCTTTGGTGGTCATGGAAATAATATATTAGGCTTTATTTTTTGCATGTGTAATTATTCTTTTGTCATGTCCATTGCCGTCCTCTATAATTTTTCCATCTTTGATATATATGATTCTATCCGCATGTTCTGCGACTTCGCGCTCATGTGTGATCAAGATGATTGTGCGACTTAGCTCCTTGTTTAATTTTTGGAATGTTCCAAGGACAATATCACCAGTCTGTGAATCTAGGTTTCCAGTTGGTTCATCAGCAAGAATAAGTGAAGGGTTATTGACGAGAGCTCTCGCAATAGCCACTCGCTGTATTTGTCCACCAGATAATTGATTTGATTTGTGATTGTAGCGATCCTCTTCGAGGCCCGCACTTGATAGGGCAGTATGAGCTCGTTTTATTCTTTCTGTTTCAGGAACCTCTGCATATATGAGAGGAAGAGTAACGTTGCGCAAGGCTGTAGCGCGAGAAAGGAGGTTGAAGGATTGGAATACGAATCCGATGCGATCACGACGAATATCTGCTAATTCGTCATCTGAAAGAGTAGATACGTCATGTCCGTCCAAGAAGTATGTTCCTGAAGATGGTGTGTCAAGAGCTCCCAAGATGTGCATGAGTGTAGATTTTCCTGATCCTGATGGTCCCATGATTGCGACGAATTCACCGTCTTTGATCGTGAATGATACCCCACGAAGTGCTGGAGTTTCATTATCACCATTCTTGTATATTTTTGTTATATTTCTTATTTTGATCATAGAATAGATATGTGTAATAGAAACAGTTGGTGTTTTGTACTAATTTTATGGATGAAAACCACCTGCACCTCCTCCTGTACGAAGTCCTCCTGTTGCACCGCGCTGTGCACCAATGCTACTAAGTATGCTTGGGGCTGTGGTTGTTTGGACAGAACCAGCAGCAACTGTTTTTGTTATTACAAATTGTCCACTAGTGAGGCCGTCTATTATTTGTGTATTTGTATCATCAGTATCTCCAATGGTTACTGTGGTCTTGGTTGGTATTGTTGCTGTCGATATTGCGATAGTTCGATTAATCTTTGTTCCTATTGTTGTGGTATTGTACAAAGCATTTTGATTGGTTGAAGTAATTTGTCTTGTAGGTTTATTGGATTGAGATATTCCTGGAGTGCTTGAACCAAATGTTCCAGTTGGGATATTCAATATTTCAACATAGTGTGTTTTGCCACTTGTTTTGATCGCCGATGATGGAACAATAAGTACATTGTCATTTTGTTTGGTAACAATACTTGTATTTACACTCATGCCAGTTTTTATCCGTGTGTCCATAGTATTGATGACAATCTTGACTCCGTATGATACTACTCCACTGCTAACTGTTCCGACTTGGTCAACTGAGCTCACCGTGCCTGTTGCTGTGAGTCCGTCAATAGCGTCAAAGGTTATATTTACCAATTGACCATTTTGAACTTTTGCTGCGTCTACTTCGTTCAAAGATATATTTGATATTTTTTGGTCTCCTACAATAGTTGTAATAATGCTTGAGCCACTCGCTTGGTCGTAGACATTTACTGGTATGCGTCCGATTATTCCATCGAATGGCGCACGAATAAAATAGTTGCTATATGCCTGCTGTTTTTGTTGGAGTGATATTTGCTCTGCTTGGATATCTAGTGGGTCAGCGCCGGTTATTAGTGTATTGAGTGTATTTTTATTGCTTGATATATTATTTTGTCCTGAAAGTATAGCAGTGAGGTCTGAGTTGATTTGACTTGACCACGTGTTTACGTTTGCATTGGCAGTCAAAGCATCCTTTGGATAATAATCAGTCTGATTTGTTGTGATAAATGTGATGGTATTTTGGGTGTTTTGCAAAGCAAAAGTAGTATTTTTTACAAGAGTATATGTATCTGCGAGTAATTGTTCTATGCTCGATGTAGCACTAGTCCTAGTTAAGTTTTTATATTCATTCATGACTATTGCATATTGGTTGGCTGCGATATCGTAGCTTATACCAGCTTGATTGCGGTAGTTTTGTGCTGTTGTTGTGAGGTGGGATGATTTTTGATCACTCAAAAAGCCACTTTGGCTATATAAAAGATCTTTCATTCCTGACATGACTGTAGGTAAATCAAGGAATGTTGTTGATACGGTGGTAAATCCATCACTGTATGCTTTGTTGAGATTGTTTGTGGCATTGGATATATCAGCAACTTTGGCCGGTTGGGTAAGCTTTGCAAATGCGATCTTGGAATTGTTAAGGTCAAAGGTAGCAGTTGTTGCGTCGATTGTTGCAAGAAGATCTCCTTTTTTAACATGTTGACCAACTGATACTTTGATTGATTCTATTGTTCCTGAAACTTGGCTTTTGACGTCAGTTTGATTTAAGGAGGTCACTTGTCCAGCTCCTGACACTGTTTGTACGATAGATCCTGTACGAACAGGCGACAGAGTGTACTGAGGGAGCAATGCTGGTATGAATAATGCACGGTATGTGTAATAACATACGACTAGAATAATAATGGTGATTCCTATTGAATATACTTTATGCTTCAGCGACCAATTTTTTATCTTTGAGAATATTTTTTTCATATTTATTGGTGTGTGATACGGATTAGTTTTGCTTCTATTTGTCCATTTTTATTTGGTGCACCGATCACTATAATAAAATCATTTATTGATATGCTCGTAGAAGCAATTGATTCTCTAGCGCTTCGTATGATGGTCTTATTGTCTATAAATATGCTTTTTTCTACTCCATTGCTATCAGACACAATGACTGTAGGAAAATTGATACTGATTACTTTTCCTGAGGCACCATGTCCACTCACAAGATCATCAGTGTCTATAGTTCCAATCATATTGAAAGGAGAGTTCTGGTGTTTTCCAAAAGTGTTGTAATACCTATTGCCAAATTGTGCAGAAAATTCTGCTTTGTGATAGCCGACGAATATACCCAATAGAAATATGATGAGTCCAACAAGTAAAAAGCCAAGTATTTTTATGAGTAGTGAATATTTTTTTGAAGTAAGTAGTTCTTTCATATATTTTTTATTATTAGGCGTATCTTTTAATGGTGACTTTTGGTATATATTTTAAGCTTCTATATATGGAGTTCGTACATATAAATAATGCTGTGATGCATGCAATACTCCCTAAGATAGGGAGTGACTCCGCGATGAGAAGGCTAAAATCTTTCCAATTGCTTATGATCGACGAGCTATCAGACACAAGAAGCGATATGTATTGCATAAATCCTGAATGGGTTGCCTCAATTGTTACATATTGGATTGCTGGAATCAGGCTGGCTATAGTGACGGCCACAAGTGCAATGTGCGCCGTAAGATATATTCTGGCTCGTATAGTTCTATAATGATGAATACGAGAAACTACTGCATCAAATATATGCGTTGGTACTTGCTCGGTTTCAATCATATCAAAAAGCTTTTTATATGATGGGTCGGTAGTCATTGTTGTATAGTACGAATATGAGGCTATATTTGGTGCAGATAAAAATCATCTCTTCTTTTTATTCCAATACTTGCGAATCTTTATTATAGATCTACGATGCCAGCTTTTTACGGTATTCATCGGTGTATTGATAATTTCTGATATTTCTTCAAATGTCATGTCTTGGTGATAATGCATGATCATGATTGCTCTATGGTCTGGATGAAGAGTTTCCAGTGCCTGATTCAATTCTTTGGCCAGTTCTGCGCGTTCAAATATCTCCGGAGGCAGTGGTTCTAAGTCTTTGATTGTATCTGCGAAATCTACATCATGTCCCAAATCGTCTAGATCAGAAAAATGTACAGCTTTTTTCTTTTTGATATGATCAAGAGCAGTGTTTTTGGCAATAGTATATAGCCATGGTTTGAATGCATTACCATCTTTGAATTTTTTTATGTATTTCCATGCTTTGAAGAATGTGTCTTGTGTTACATCATCAGAATCAGCTTCGGTTTTGATATATTGACGAATAAAGTTGTATATAGGTTCAAGATATCTGCGCATTAGCTCTTGAAAAGAGCTGTCATCACCCTGTTTTGAGAGTAGTACCAATTCTTCATCAGTCTGAATCATTTGTATATCATACTACATATAAGCTATACTATTCTCATCATGGCAAAAAGAGCATCAGTCCAGACAAAAGCATCACGTTCTCGCAAGACAGCAAAGCGTCTCGCAAAGAAACATGCGTGGAGAAACAAAAAGTAGCAATACCGACGTCAAATTTACTGCAATCTTTTGATTAAGGTATTTTGCACAATGTTTTTACTTGAGAAATATCAGCTTCTGTTGGTACTGAATTTGTGCTGATATTTAATTTATACATGATAGCTTTTGGATCATCAACGTGCTCAAGCCCAATAGCATGTCCAAGCTCGTGAGCTAACACTCTTATCAATCGTTCCTTTGAGTCAAATTGATATATGTATATATTCCTGCTTCCGTTGTTCTCTATATATTCACCCTCATTGAATTCTTTGCCAGTAGATACTCCGATAGTATTGTATTTTTGAACATTTACATTCAATTCCTTTGCCATTTGATTTAAGCGTGTTGCTGTTGAATTCAATTCATTCGCCAATTGATTGAGATAGGCTTCTGATGAATTGAGAGATGCGAATTCTTTTTCCAAATTAGCTTTTTTATTTTGTAGTATGTTGTATTCATTCTTGTCAGCTCCACCTCTACTGTTCCAGTATAAAACCTCTTGTTCGTATGCAGTTTTTTCATCTAGGAATGAGTTTGTTTTATTTACTAGAATATTTTTTTGTCTTATATAGTTTGCTGATTTTGATTGATATTCATTGTCGAGTAAGTCATAGTTTGCCTTGTTGGTATCTATAACTACATTTATATTGTCTAGTGTTTTTGTTGTTTCTTGGCGATAGTCATACATGAGACTGATAGCTACATCCCCATTGTCTGAATACTCAAATAGCTTTTTTTGCATAGGAGTTTCCCATATGCTTTCTGCTACTTTGATATCATCCATGAATTCGTCTCTACTAACATTGAATCCAGTGTCTATTTTTCCGATTTGGTATGTAACTGGTCTTGAGCATGGATAAAATGATGCAAGAGCATTGTCATATAATTTTGTAACAGGATTTCGCAATAAATATCCTATACATAGCACGATGATTGTGGTGACTATTACTTTAAAAGCTTTATTCATGATGCAGTATAATTATAACTTACTATGCGAGATTTTATGTATAAAAGATTCTACTATTGTATTGCACAATAGAGAACTCCAATCACAATAACAATTCCTATAAATAAGAATACAGTAGGTTTGAATGCCTTGTCATACACAGCGAGTTCAACAGGACGATCTCCTGGAAGAAGTAATGAAGGAATATATTCATCCACGATGAGACCTAGACCAAGACCGAGTAATACCCATACATATATATTTTCGGTTTGTGTAAGTAGCATGATGATTACAGCGATCATTGTGAATATAATTCCAAAGTGAAAATGGTGGACTTGTAGGCCACTTTTTGTGCGAGTGAATGGTGTGTTAAATTTGTGCTTCGCGATATAGAATAGTGTTCTCCAATAGATCATTGGAGCACAGAAAGCAATCAGGAACAGTATAACGGTATTCATATGTATATATGCTTAATTTGGTTTCTTTTTTAATTCAATACCCAATTCCCGGAGCTGTCGATCGGCGATGATGGAAGGTGCCTCCATCATCAAGTCTTTACCTTCACCAGTCTTGGCAAAAGCGATAACTTCGCGGATAGAAGATTCATTGTTGAGAATAGTTACGAGACGGTCAAGTCCCCATGCAATACCACCGTGTGGAGGTGTACCAGAGGCGAGTGCGCGAAGCATATGACCAAAGTTTGATTCAATCTGTTCTGATGGGTATCCCATGATTTCGAAGACGCGCTTCAATGCTTCTGGATTGTGGTTGCGTATACTTCCACCACCTATTTCGAAGCCGTTTAAGACCACGTCGTATTGTGTAGTGAGGATAGATCCGACGTCTTGTTTATTCATAAGTTTGTCCATATGTTCGGGCTTGGGTGCGGAAAATGGATTGTGCGTGAATGTCCAGCCACCATCTTCAGTTTTTTCAAAGAATGGGAAGTCTATGACCCAGCAAAATGCGAGTAAGTTTGGGTTATTTTTGTCTATGCGTATATCTGGACGATCAGAGTTATATTTTTCCATAGACTCTTTGTAGGTGATACGAGGAAATGGAATAGTTTGAATCTTCTTTTCAGGAAAGAGCTTCGCGACAATCTCGATGAGTAACTTTTCATTTACTTCCATAACATCTTCGCGGTTGACGAAACTCATTTCAAGGTCCATCTGCGTAAATTCAGGTTGACGGTCGGATCGTGTGTCTTCGTCACGAAAACATCGTGCTATCTGGAAGTATTTTTCAAAACCAGCAACCATAAGTAGCTGTTTGTATTGTTGTGGTGACTGAGGAAGAGCATAAAATTTTCCATTTTCAAGACGAGATGGTACAACATAGTCGCGCGCGCCCTCTGGAGTTGATTTGGTGAGGATTGGTGTTTCAATCTCTGTAAATCCTTCTGTATCAAGAAAATCACGGATATACTTGATGATCTTGTGGCGTGTACGGATATTGTATTGTGCACGAGGGCGACGTAGGTCAAGATAACGGTATTTTAATCTTGTTTCTTCATTTATATCATTGCCATCACTTCTAATATCGAATACTGGAGTCTCGGCCTCATTTAACACCTCGAGTTTTTTGAGCTCAATTTCTATATCGCCATTCATTTCAATCTCCCCAGTCTCTTTATTCTTTGAGATCATGCGCTCTGGGCGTTTGTTAACAATACCAGTTACACAAACGACCCATTCTGGGCGGACTTTGTTGGCAGTTTCGTGAGCTTCTTTATTGTTAGGCAAAGCAACTGATTGGACTTTGCCTGTCATATCTCTAAAATCAATGAATATAAGTTTTCCATGGTCACGTCGAACATCGACCCAACCTGATATAGAAACTTCTTGACCCACATGATCTTTGAGATCTTTGATATATGTTCTTTTCATGGCATGTACTATAGCATTTTACGTATAAAGCTCAAAGATATACGAATATCATAGGATGATTGAGATTCGCATCAAATTCAAGTAGACTAGCACTATGGATATATCACCAATAATAAAAGAAAAAGCGCCAATCATTCTTGCTGAAATAAAAAAGGCAAAGTCAGTATTGCTTCATTGTCATCCTTCACCAGATCCAGATTCGGTCTGTTCTGTTCTTGCAATGAAGTCTGCAATAGAACAGTTGGGGATATGCGCGACTATTATACGTGGTGATTCAGAGATTATATCAGATGGATTTGCTTGTTTTCCTGGAATAGATTTGATTGTTGATAAGAGTTTTGGAGAAGTTGATCTAAAAGAATTTGATCTATTCATCATTTTGGATAGTGGTTCACCAAGCATGATTTCATATATCAATACACCAGTTTTTCCTATGGCTATCAAGACGATTGTTATAGATCATCATAAGTCCAATCAACTGTATGCGGATATCAATCTTGTAGACATGTGTTCGTCTACTGCTTTTGTACTATTCCAGCTCTTTACTCTATGGAACATTAAATTGACCAAAGATATTGCACTCAATTTATTTATTGGAATGTATACCGATAGTGGGGGGTTTAAGTATGCACCTATAGATTATAAAGTTTTTGAAGCTGCGGCGATTTTGACCAAGATTGCACCAAATTTTGTAGATACAATATTTTATATCGAAAATACACGAAGTAAAGAATCTCTCTATTTTGAAGCGATAGCACTAAGTTCCATGGAAACATTTTTGGGTGACAATATTGCCATGGCTTCAGTTTCATTCAAGCAACTTGAAGAAAAACATATTCCTCATGACGATTTGCATAGTGATATACCAAATCAGCTCAAATCAGTAGTTGGATGCAATATTGGGATGATACTCGTTGAACGAGAACCTCGTCAGATCAAAGTCAGTATGCGTAGTCGTGATGTTGAAAAGTTTGATGTTTCTAAGCTTGCAGTTGCATTTGGTGGAGGTGGGCATCGCGCCGCCGCTGGTATTAGATTTGTTGATATGTCACTGGAAGATGTGAAGAAAGTGATAGTCGCAAAAGCAAAAGAGCTATACAACTTGTAGGATAGTGGTTCTAGAGTGTAGAATAAGGTACATAATTTTATTTAATTAAAACTATGAATAAAACAAATATATTTGTATGGGGGATTATTATAGTGATCGCTATTCTTGCAGGGATTCAGTGGGCACAAAATACCAAAAATAATAAAGATTTATCATCTGTCACCGATTCTTATGCGAAAACCTCGTCTACTATTGATCAATTAACAGCAACTACTACTAATACATCATCTATGAATCCACAATCTACACATACTGTAACAATTGAAACAAATAAGGGTATTATCGTATTTGAGACATATGACACTGATGCTCCAAAGACCGTTCAGAACTTTATTGCATTAGCGCAAAAGGGATTTTATAATGGCACGATATTTCACCGCGTTATTGATGGCTTTATGATACAAGGTGGTGATCCGACAGGTACAGGAATGGGTGGGCCTGGATATAAGTTTGCTGATGAGCTCAATCAAAACACTCCTTCATATAAAAATGGATATATTCGTGGTGTAGTCGCTATGGCAAATTCTGGTCCAAATACAAATGGTAGTCAGTTTTTTATCATGCATCAAAATGCTGGATTGCAACATGATTATACGATATTTGGAAAAGTCATTTCAGGAATGGATGTTGTCGATGTTATCGCTACTGTTCCAACGAATGGCAATCCTCCATCTGGTTCAAATAAGCCTCTTCAAGATGTTGTGATGAAAAAGGTCTCTATTGTTTCAAAGTAGTAAAGAAAGCGATTGATATATCGATAAACAAACGACTTAATAAGTTGTTTGTTTATATCACATCATTTCTTGCTTTTTGTACATAGTGGGTGTAGTATCGAGAATGAAAGGTTATTCTATGAAAACTATTAAAGTGTTTTACGTTCAGACATTTGGTGATTACACCAACGGCCGTATTGCCGAATTGCTCGGTGAAGATGTCGAAGAATCGATATGCACAAAAAAAGTTGTTGCCACGTGGCGTGACATTGGCGTGTACAAACTCAATCCTGATCAGATGAAACAGGTTGTAGAAAGTATTTTGTCTGCTTCTTTGGTGGTTGTGGTATATCACGATACTCGGTTTGGGATTGTCCACGTCGCTGATCTTAAAAAAGCACTGGATGCTCACGTGACATTTGTTCCTCGGTCTGGCAAATCTACGGCAAACAAGATCAAAACCCAAATTAAGAAAGTTTTGGTGCGCCATGGTGGGAGGGTTACTCTTGTCACCGTTTGATTCAAGAAGTTCTGTTACAGCCCACGCAAATATGTGCGAGGGTTTTTTTATTATCATGATTTAAGCAGAATGTGATAAAGTAGAGTGTATAGTCACTATTATACTAAATACATATATATGGAAAATCCAATACCTGTAACCGATGTGCCAGCTCCTGTCAGCAACAAAACAAAGAATAGTTTTCTGAAGGATATCTCTATTGTTATTATTTTATTGATTGTATGTGCTGGTGTATCGTACGGATCATATTGGGGGTATAGCACATATCAAGCAAATCAAGTTACTCTGGGTAAAGTTATTTTTAATATTATTGATCAAGTACGAAATAATAATATCAAGAGTGTTGAGATCGGATCTACTATTATAGCTACGATGTCTAGTAACAATATTGCATTGGCGACTTCAAGTAATCAATACACACAGGCTATATCTCAAATAAAAAATATCAACGCCAATATCTCTTTTAGTGGAATCTTGGACAATACTAGTAAGGATAATTTTAAAACATACGGTAAATTAAATATTACGCTTACTATTGATGGAGAATCTGGATCTTTCTATAAATCTATGTCTGATGATGGTCCTATTGCTATTGAAATAGAATATTATGTATTTCCTGATAATGTATATTTTAAGATCAATAAAGTTCCGTCAATCGTTGGTATGTATGCAGGTATCGTTGGTATAAATACATCAAGCTATCTAAATCAGTGGATTGTTATTGATCAGAAGTATATTGATGCACTAAAGACAGGTTTTACCAAAGGCGCGCAAGGGAAGTCTTTATCACTGAATATTACTGATGATCAATATATAGAGATGAAGACTGCCCTCATACAATTTTTTGATTTGAGCGGAGCAATGATCATTTCAGACAAAAAAAGCGAAAAAACTCCAGAAGGCAATACTGTAACAGCACTCTATATATCAATCAACAATGACCAGCTTCTCATTGGTGCTACGAAGTTGGTCAAAGATTTAGTAAGGATATTCCCAGATACGTTTGCAAATATCGATAATACAAAGTCTGTAGATAATGCTGATTTTGTGAAGATGATGAAGATTATCTCATTGACCAATTTCAAACTTCTTATTGGCTCTGATGGATACCCATATGGCAATAGTGCGACAATAACTATTCCTGCAAGTGATATATCGCCAGCTATTGTTGAGTCAGTAGATATCAGTCTCAAAAATTACAATAAAGACTTTAATTTGACCAAGCCAAAGGATGCAAAGGATATTACACTCATATTGATGGAGGCCCAAGCTACGATGCAAAAAAATTCGATGAAAGCTTCTGTCATCAAAAAATAGAATAATATTAGAATTATCATATGTCAGATTACTACAATTCTCGCCGAAATAAATATCTATTTGATCCCAATAGCACGGAGCCTTTCAAGGTAAGCCGTTCAAAGATTGATTTATTCATGAATTGTCCACTATGTTTTTATCTTGACTGCCGTCTTGGCGTCGGTCGTCCACCAGGATTTCCATTTGCGCTCAATTCAGCAGTTGATACATTGCTCAAAAAAGAATTTGATATTCATCGTGCAAAAAGACGCGCACATCCTCTAATGCATGCATATGGATTGAAGGATGTGATTCCATTCACGCATGAGGATCTCAATATTTGGAGAAGCAATTTCAAAGGGATTCGGTATATACACAAGCCAAGCAATTTGCTAGTGACTGGGGCTGTTGATGATGTGTGGGTTAATTCAAAAAACGAACTTATTATTGTTGATTATAAATCAACAAGCAAAGAAGAGAAGGTCAATCTCGATAAGGAGTGGCAGATCGGATACAAGCGTCAGATGGAAGTATATCAGTGGCTTTTTCGCAACAATGGTTTCAAAGTTTCACCAACAGGATACTTTGTATATTGCAATGGAAAGACAGATCGAGAAGCTTTTGATGCAAAGCTTGAATTTGATATAGATGTCATTCCATATACTGGTGATAGTTCTTGGGTTGATGATGTTTTACCAAAGATACGAGCTTGTTTGATGGCAGACAAACCACCTAGTTCATCGGTTGAGTGCGATTATTGTGCATATCGCAAATCATCTAGAGATGTTCAGGTTCAGAATAAAAAATAGTGACTTGTGGTAACTTATAAATAGTTAGTTGATGATGTGTAACAGATATTATTCATAATTATATATGAGTTTAAATACAAAAATAGTATTTCTGTGTGTTGGATGCATAATCCTTTATTTTGTTGCAAGGAATTTGATTGCTTCGCGTGTAGTTTTGCCTCTTGGTGAGTTTATGGCGAGTAGTACGCAGAGTATTGCATCATCTTCACCAAGTTCGGTCTTTGATAGACTTCAATTTTCACTTATTCAAGCACCAGAAGGAGATATTCGTGTCGCGATTGCTGATACTGACACACTTCGTGTACAAGGATTGAGTGGAGTAGTATCACTTCCGCGATCTAGTGGCATGTTATTTACGTTTCCAATCTCTGGAATCTATGGGTTATGGATGAAAGATATGAATTTTCCTCTTGATATGGTTTGGATTGATTCCACGAAGAAGGTAGTTGGTATACATGAGCATATCACGCCAGAAACATTTCCAATGTCGTTCTATCCAACAGAGCCAGTTAAATATGTTTTAGAAATTAATGCATATGAAGCTAAAAAATTTGGAATAGCAACAGGTACGACACTTTCTTTTTGATAAAAAACAAAATAATATGTGGATAAAGTTGTTTTTTGAGCAAACTTTTTCTAAAATGTGATAAAAATATTTTTGTTGCATATTTTTTATAAAAATCTATCTCCGAAACGCTAGAAAGTACGCCTTTCTACGGCGTGTCTCTTCACGAATCGTTTTTTTTACTTCAGAGTAATAAAAATTGCTTGCATATGTCTTGTGAGTATACGTGTGACACGTTACAATATACATAAATACATAATCTTTGTTGTCATTCGGAACATTTTGAATACCTCAAAGCAAGTACACGTTCGATTATAAAAATTAGTAGCACTAAAGACGCATCGCCTGCGTACTCATATGCCAAAGAAAAAGAAAACCGCTTCCGGAGCAGCGGCAAAGTCTCCAACCATCCCTACGATTATAAAAAGAGACGGTCGTATCGTCCCATTTAATGTTGAAAAAATTACAGTTGCAATACTTAAGGGTATAACTACGGTTGGTGAAGGTAATATTGATGATGCGCGTATCGTAGCACAGCAGGTATATGCTGAACTTATCCGTATAAAACGCAAATTTGACAACTTTGTCCCTACTGTTGAGGGTGTTCAGGACATTGTAGAACAAGAATTGATGCGTGCTGACTATGTAAAGACAGCCAAACACTATGTCTTGTATCGCGAAGAACGCGCAAAGCTCCGCGCAAAAGGTTTTGAAGTTCCTCAGGCGGTCCGCAAGCTCGCTACTGATTCAAAAAAATATTTTAGGAATGCATTGGGTGAGTTCGTATACTATAGATCATATTCACGCTGGATAGATTCTGAGAGTCGTCGCGAGACATGGATTGAGACGGTCAATCGCTACATGGATTTTATGAAAGAAAATCTTGGTACCAAGCTCAAAGATGCTGAATACAAAGAAATTCGTGAAGCTATCTTGAGTCATGAGGCTATGCCATCTATGCGTCTACTTCAGTTTGCAGGCAAGCCAGCTCACCGTACAAATGTATGTGCATACAATTGCTCATTTATTGCTCCAGAATCATTTCAGGATCTTGCAGAAGTTATGTACATCTCTATGTGTGGAACAGGAGCTGGATGGTCAGTAGAAAGTGCTAACGTTGAAAAGTTTCCTCAGATTCAGTTGCAGTCAGGAGACAAACTTGGTGTTCACATTATTCCTGATAGCAAAGAAGGTTGGGCAGATTCTTTGACACTTGGTATGACTGCATGGGCAGGAGGCAAGGACATTGAATTTGATTTTTCACAACTTCGTCCTGAAGGTGCTCGTTTGAAGACTATGGGTGGAAAATCATCTGGTCCAGCTCCGCTTATGCGCCTACTCTCATTTACTCGTCAGATTATGCTAGCACGTCAAGGCAAGCGTCTACGCACTATAGATCTTCACGATATTCTATGTATGATTGGTGATTGTGTGGTTTCTGGAGGTGTACGTCGCAGTGCGATGATTTCTCTTTCAGATCTTGGTGATGAACAGATTCGCGATGCAAAGAAGGGTGCATTCTATATGACCCATCCACACCGCATGTTGGCAAATAATTCAGCTGTATATATCAATAAACCAACCAATGAAGAATTTTTGAAGGAATGGATGGCACTTGTTGAGAGTAGGTCAGGTGAACGTGGTATATTCAATCGCGGTTCACTCGCTTCAACTCTCCCAGCGCGTCGTATCAAGGTTCTCAAGGAGTACAAGGGATACTTTGATCCATCAGGAAAGCATATTGTCGGTCCTATAGGAACAAATCCATGTGGTGAGATAATTTTGCAGTCAAAACAGTTTTGCAATCTATCAGAGATCGTTGCTCGTTCAAATGATACAGAAAAGTCTTTGATGAAGAAGATGCGTATCGCTGCTATTCTAGGAACATATCAGTCATCACTTACCAATTTTCCCTATCTATCAAAAGAATGGAAAGAGCACTGTGAGCGTGAGCGTCTTCTTGGGGTTTCGATCACTGGCCAATGGGATTCTCCGGCAGTCCGCAAACCAGAAGTCATGCGTAGGCTCCGCGATGAAGCTATCAAAGTCAATAAAGAATTTGCAAAGCGATTTGGTATCGGCGAGTCAACAGCTATCACATGTGTGAAGCCATCAGGAACATTGTCACAAACAGTTGATTGTTCTTCTGGTATGCATCCACGTCATTCAAAGTATTATATTCGTCGCATACGTATTTCAGCGACTGACTCTCTATTCAGGATGCTCAAGGATCAGGGTGTTCCATACAACCCAGAAATAGGACAGAATCCTGAAAGTGCGACTACATACGTTCTTGATTTTCCAGTCATGGCTCCAAGTGGTTCGATTTTCCGTGATGATTTATCAGGTACAGAACAGCTCGAATACTGGAAGATGGTTAAGGAAAATTATACTGAGCACAATCCATCGATTACTATTTCGGTTGGCAATGATGAATGGATAGAAGTTGCAAATTGGGTTTACAAAAATTGGGATATCGTCGGGGGTCTCTCCTTCTTGCCTCGTGAAGATGCGGTCTATAAGCTCGCTCCATACGAATCAATTGACGAGAAGACATTCAAGGAACTCTCAAAGCGTATGGAACATATTGACTATTCCAAGATCATCACCTATGAAAAGCAAAATGAAACTGATCTCAAGAAAGAGTTGGCATGTGTGAGTGGGGTATGTGAGATAGTTTAGTTGATGCATATGTTATGAAATAAGATCACTCTTTATAGGGTGGTTTTATTGTGCTGAATTTTTCTAAATAACCTTCAAGATATTTTGTTTTTTTATTGTATGTTTTACTTGAGATAATATTCCATGTATAGATAAATATTGTCAATACCAATTTCATATGGTATTATATATTCTAGTCGTATAGACAACTGCATTCATCTTCGGATGAATGAGGAAAGTCCGAACACCGCCCTACTTTGCGTAAAGCTTCGTAGGGAGAAGAGTAGCGGGTAACACCCGTCTGGGTAATCCACGAGGTGCGAACAGTGACGCGTTCATTGGAAACGATGGGCGGATCCTACTCAGCCTGATTGCAGGAAGGTCAGGATTAATCCGTATGGAAACATATGGAGTGCAACGGCTAAATCCTTACTTCGGTGCAAGATCGTGCTCGTCGCAAGACGAGAGAATCGCTCCTAGTCCTGATTGCAGGCAGGCGAGATGCATGGCAACGTGCATCCTAGACAAATGGTTGTCTCCAACAGAATTCGGCTTACGTACGACGACATGGAAACACCCAGCGACGAGCTGGGTGTTTTCTGCATATCTTATATAATATATTTTGATTATGATACAATTTAAAGTATGTTGTATTTATTTTTCCATAAAGGAAATAAAAAGATTTATATTTTAGGTAATTCATTTTTATCCCACAATATAAAATTTATTTTATATTCATCCATGTTTATTGTTTTAGGTATATTATTTGTAATAGTCATCCCACTTCTTGCAAATAATTTACATTTGTCTGTATCAAAAAATTATACAGTCTTTGTATTAGCCGCTCTCTTTATTTATGTTTTATTTATTTATCTATTAATAAGTAAATTAATTAATATTTTTGGTGATTGGTATCTAAAAAAATATTGTGGATATAGGGGACATATATGTTTTAGGAACGGTGATCATCTG